>NZ_JBWKCM010000013.1:0-178799 GCF_056436485.1 Streptomyces sp. NPDC043746
TTCCTTCGGTCCCGTATCACCGGGGCCCTCCGGGCGCTTCCCTTCGTTTACTTCTGTATCCTGCTGTCTTGCGTTTCCGACTCTATCAGACTCTTTCGCGTCCGATTCCCGGTCGAAGCGGGATCCTGCTGTTCGCTTTCCAGGGTTCTTCGCTTTCGCGCTTTTCCCTTTCGGCGGTTCCAACTTTACCAGACTCTTTTTCGTTCCGTTTCCGGTCCGAATTCGATTTCCGGCGGCCAGTGGAGCGGCCTTGCCTTTCGGCATGTCCACTACGTTAGCCCATTCCCTTGGCGGCTCATAATCGAGCCTGTCCAGCGAATTACGGGCACACCTGACTGGCATGCGGAATACGCACCCGCCAGGGTGATATGTCGTAGTGGTTTGGCCTCTTTGGGGGTGGCCGGTCCGGTCCGAAGGGCCGTGCCGACAGCTGCACCCGTGTCAAGTGGCTCGGACTACATTAGGCGTCCGCCCGGGGCTCGTCAAGTTGCTCATGGTCCGTCACTTCGGCTTGCGGCGGCGGGGGGCGTGGGCGCGGTAGAGGCTCACGGTGGGATCGCTCTCGATCCAGAAGCGCCAGGGCTGGTGGGCTCCGTCGCCGCCGACTCCGGTGCGGGGGCCGCTGCGTACCTGGTCGGCGGGGGGCGGGGTGCCGTGGAGAGCGGAGATGGCAGCGGTGGGGCCCGCGAAGAGGTCGCTGCCGTTCAGCGTGCGATCGACGTCGAGGGCGGTGGCGAGGCGGGCCGGACCTTTGGCCAGTTCCTTGTCGTTTCGGGCCGAGGCTCGTCGTGCGCGGGCCAGGGCGGCACCGACGTTGATCTCGCCGGCCCGGAGCAGTACCCCGCTCGCGTGTCCTTCCGGGCCGCAGACCAGATTGAGGCAGTGCCACATCCCGTACGTGAAGTAGACGTACGTATGACCGGGCGGGCCGAACATCACGCTGTTGCGGGCGGTGCGGCCACGGAAGGCGTGGGAGCCGGGGTCGGCCTCGCCCGCGTACGCCTCCACCTCGGTGATGCGGACCTCGATCGGGCCCTCGTCGGTGCGGCGGACGAGGGTGCGGCCCAGGAGGTCGGGGGCGACGTCGAGTACGGATCGCTCGAAGAAGTCGCGGGTCAGTGGTGTGCGGTCGAGGCCCTTGGTCATGGCGTCCGAGGGTACTGGGAGGGGGCGCAAGGACGGGAGCGGGAACCGGCTACGGTCATGGCGCGTATCTAGGGGTCAGGACCAAGAAGGAGTGAACATGGGCTTCAAGCGGCTGCTCGCGAGTCTGGGTGCCGGGGGTGCCTCGGTGGAGACCGAGCTCGCCGAGGCGAACGTCGTCCCCGGCGGGGTCGTGCAGGGTGAGGTGCGGATCCAGGGCGGTTCGGTTCCCCAGCAGATCGAGGGGCTGTCCGTCGGGCTGCGGGCGCGGGTCGAGGTCGAGAGCGGTGACCAGGAGACCAAGCAGGACATCGAGTTCGCCAAGGTGCGGCTGGGCGGGGCCTTCGAGGTGCAGGCGGGGGCGGTGCACGTGGTGCCGTTCGGTCTGGAGATCCCCTGGGAGACGCCGGTCACCATGTTCGCGGGTCAGCATCTGCGCGGGATGGACATCGGGGTCTTCACCGAGCTGGAGATCGCCCGCGCGGTGGACTCCGGTGACCTGGACCCGGTCAACGTGCACCCGCTGCCGGCGCAGCAGGCGATTCTGGACGCCTTCGGGCAGCTGGGGTTCCGCTTCCTCAGCGCGGACATGGAGCGCGGTCACATCCGTGGGTCGCGTCAGCGGCTGCCCTTCTACCAGGAGATCGAGTTCGTACCGCCTGCCCAGTACCGGGGGCTGAACCAGGTCGAGCTGACGTTCGTCGCGGACGACCGCGAGATGGACGTGGTCCTGGAGATGGACAAGAAGGGCGGCCTGTTCAGCGAGGGCAGCGACTCGTACCGGGCGTTCAAGGTCGGTCTGCACGACTTCCACCAGACGGACTGGGCGGCCTACCTCAACCAGTGGCTGGCCCAGGTCGGCGGTCAGCGCAACTGGCTGTAGGACACGGGTCGGGAGCCCTGGCGAGCGGTGCCTTCGCGGGGCGGGTATGGAAACACGTCCATGATCTGTTGAGGTCGAGGACGGACCTGGCCAAGAGCCGTCGATGCTGTCGATCAGGAAAGGTGCTGACGTGACCGAGCCGAAGAGGGCCCCGCTCCCGCACGACTTCCATCCGGAGGTACCCGCGTTCACCGTGACGAGCGATGACCTCGCGCCGGGTGCCGTGCTGGGGGACGCCCAGGTGCTCGCGTCCGGGAACACGTCGCCGCAGCTGCGGTGGGAGGGGTTCCCGGCGGAGACCAAGAGCTTCGCCGTGACGTGCTTCGACCCGGACGCCCCTACGGGGAGCGGGTTCTGGCACTGGGTGGTCTTCGACATCCCGGCGTCGGTGACCGAGCTGCCGACGGGGGCGGGCAGCGGTGCGTTCGAGGGGCTGCCCGCCGGGGCCGTTCAGGCCCGTAACGACTACGGGTCCAAGGACTTCGGCGGGGCCGCGCCGCCCGCCGGGGAGAACCACCGCTATGTGTTCACCGTGTACGCGGTGGACACCGAGAAGCTCGGCGCCGACAGTGACTCCTCGCCCGCGGTGGTCGGGTTCAACCTCCGGTTCCACACGCTGGGGCGTGCTCATCTGATCGGTGAGTACGAGGCTCCCGTCATCGATTAGTTCGCCTGTTGTTTGCCCTGCTCTGGTCTTGGAGAGACCAGAGCAGGGCATTTTTTATTGCGTTGTCCATCGCGGCCTGCCCAGCCAGAGTTGGTCCGGGCCTGCCAGGGGGCGGGCGGCACACGGGAGGTGGGCAGGATGCGTGACACGCTGGTTCTCAATGCGAGCTTCGAGCCGCTGTCGACAGTGACGCTCAACCGTGCGGTGGTCCTCATCCTCACGGACAAGGCCGTCGTCGAGCAGTCGCATCCCCAGCTGCGTATGCGTGGTGCCGCCGTGGACATTCCGGCGCCCCGGGTGATCAGGCTCTGCCGGTATGTACGGGTGCCGTTCCGAAGACAGGCGCCGTGGTCCCGGAGGGGTGTGCTCGTACGGGACCAGTACCGGTGCGCGTACTGCGGGAAGCGGGCCTCCACCGTCGACCATGTGGTGCCGCGGGCCCAGGGCGGTCAGGACACCTGGCTGAACACGGTGGCCTCCTGCGCCGAGGACAACCACCGCAAGGCGGCCCGGACTCCGGAGCAGGCGGGGATGCCGCTGCTGAAGCAGCCGTTCGTGCCCTCCCCCGCCGAGGCGATGCTGCTGGCGATGGGGGCCGGTGACCGGGCGGAGCTGCCCGAGTGGCTGGATCGGGCGGCGGCTGCCGCGTAGGGAGCGGTGGCATCGGTCGCGTACGTCGGGCTGTTGACGGACAGGTGGGCCCGTCCCCTTGCTGGGGGCGGGCCCACCTGTGTCAGCGGAGCAGCAGTTGGACGATGGCCGCCGTGCCGACGGCGACGATCAGGACGCGGAGCAGGGTGGGGCTGAGGCGGCGGCCGACCTTGGCGCCTATCTGGCCGCCGATGGCGGAGCCGACCGCGATCAGCAGGACCGCCGTCCAGTCGAAGTCCGCGACGAAGAGGAAGAACAGCGCGGCGATGCTGTTCACCACGGCGGCCAGGACGTTCTTGACGGCGTTGAGGCGCTGGAGGGTGTCGTCGACCAGCATGCCCATGAGGGAGAGGTAGATGATCCCCTGGGCGGCGGTGAAGTATCCCCCGTAGACGCTGGCGAGGGTGAGGCCGGTGAAGAGGAGCGGGCCGCCGTCGGGGCGGGCCGGGGATCCGGTGCGGTCGCGGCGGTTCTGGACGGCTCTGCTGATGCGTGGTTGCAGGATCACCAGGACGAGGGCCAGGGCGACCAGGACCGGGACGATCGTCTCGAACGCCGTGGAGGGCAGGGCGAGGAGGAGGGTGGCTCCGGTGAGGCCGCCGACGGCTGCTCCGACGCTCAGTCTGAGGATGCGGCGGCGCTGGCCCGCCAGCTCCTTGCGGTAGCCGATGGCTCCGCTGATGGAGCCGGGTATGAGGCCGAGTGCGTTGGAGACGGTGGCGGTCACCGGGGGGAGGCCGGTGGCGAGGAGGACGGGGAAGGTGATCAGGGTGCCTGAGCCGACGATGGTGTTGATCGTGCCCGCGCCGACGCCCGCCGCGAAGACGGCGAGTATTTCCCAGATGGACAAGGCCATCTCCTTCGATGGTCAGTGACGCCTCCCCGCCATGAAGGTCGAGGGGCCTCACTGATCATGCACGAAGGGGGTGGTGCGTCAGTGGACCGGGGGTTCCTCACGCCGTTCGACGGCCGCACCGCGGGGGTTGACCACTCCGGGGGCTCCTCCGTTTCCGCCGTTGCCCCCGTTTCCTCCGTTGCCGCTGGTGTCGAAGCCGGGGACGCCGCCCCCGAGGTTGCCGAAGGCTCCGCTGAGGCCCTTGAGGGCGTCGCCGATCTCGCTGGGGACGATCCAGAGCTTGTTGGCGTCGCCCTCGGCGATCTTCGGGAGCATCTGGAGGTACTGGTACGACAGGAGCTTCTGGTCCGGGTCTCCGGCGTGGATGGCCTCGAAGACCGTGCGTACGGCCTGGGCCTCGCCCTCGGCCTTGAGGGCGGCTGCCTTGGCCTCACCCTCGGCGCGCAGGATCGCGGACTGCTTCTCGCCCTCGGCGGTGAGGATCTGGGACTGCCGGATGCCTTCCGCGGTGAGGATCGCCGCGCGCTTGTCACGGTCGGCGCGCATCTGCTTCTCCATCGAGTCCTGGATGGAGGTGGGCGGCTCGATCGCCTTGAGCTCGACGCGGTTGACGCGGATGCCCCACTTGCCGGTGGCCTCGTCGAGGACGCCCCGGAGGGCCGCGTTGATCTCCTCGCGGGAGGTGAGGGTGCGCTCCAGGTCCATGCCGCCGATGATGTTGCGGAGCGTGGTGACGGTGAGCTGCTCGATCGCCTGGATGTAGGAGGCGACTTCGTAGGTCGCGGCGCGGGCGTCGGTCACCTGGTAGTAGATGACGGTGTCGATGTTGACGACCAGGTTGTCCTGGGTGATCACCGGCTGCGGCGGGAAGGGCACGACCTGTTCACGGAGGTCGATCCGGTTGCGGATGGAGTCGATGAACGGGACGACGATGTTCAGACCCGCGTTGAGGGTGCGTGTGTAGCGGCCGAAGCGCTCCACGATGGCGGCGCTGGCCTGCGGGATGACCTGGATCGTCTTGATCAGGGCGATGAAGACGAGCACCACCAGAATGATCAGGACGATGATGATCGGTTGCATCGTGTCTCTCGTGCCCTTCGGTTGCCGACGGATCTCATGGCGATCGACTCACGGGGTGATCGGCATGATCGACTTCGAGTCTCGCAGAACTGCGGCCGCGTCGTGCGCCGTTCGCTCACATGACGACGGCCGTCGCTCCGTCGATGTCCACGACATCGACCTGTCGGCCGGGCTCGAAGACCTGGCCCTCGTCGAGCGAGCGGGCCGACCAGACCTCGCCGGCGAGCTTGATGCGGCCGCCGGCGGCGCTGACCCGCTCCAGGACGACCGCCTGACGGCCCTTCAGGGCGTCGACGCCGCTGGCGTGTCCGGTCTGCCCGGCCCGGTGTCTGGCGGCGATCGGGCGGACGACGGCGATCAGCGCCACCGACACCACGACGAAGACCAGCACCTGGGCGACGATGCCGCCGCCGAGCGCAGCCGTGACGGACGCGGCCAGCGCCCCGACCGCGAACATTCCCAACTCGGGCATCGCGGTCAGGACGAGGGGGATGCCCAGCCCCGCCGCGACGATCAGCCACCACACCCACGCGTCGATGTCCACCTGGTCATCGTAGGACTGTCGGTGCGTCACCGACAGGGCGCAGGGGTGGTCAACTGTGGACAACTGCGGTACGTGTCCGGCGGATTGCGCCGGGACGGTCGGGCCGGGCGATGGGCGGGAGGGCTGTGGCGGGTGCCCCGGGGTCAGGAGAGCGGCAGGCCGTGGGCGGTGTAGCGGTCGCCGGTGTGCTCGACGATCAGCGGCAGGCCGAAGCAGAGCGAGAGGTTGCGGGAGGTCAGCTCGGTCTCCATGGGGCCGGCGGCGAGGACCTTGCCCTGGCGGATCATGAGGACGTGGGTGAAGCCGGGCGGGATCTCCTCGACATGGTGGGTGACCATGATCATGGAGGGGGCGTACGGGTCGCGGGCGAGCCGGCCGAGGCGGCGGACCAGGTCCTCGCGGCCGCCCAGGTCGAGTCCGGCGGCGGGCTCGTCGAGGAGCAGCAGCTCAGGGTCGGTCATCATCGCGCGGGCGATCAGCGTGCGCTTGCGCTCTCCTTCGGAGAGCGTCCCGAACGTGCGGTCCAGGTACTCGGTCATGCCGAGGCGGTCCAGGAAGGCGCGGGCGCGCTCCTCGTCGACGGCCTCGTAGTCCTCGTTCCAGGTGGCGGTCATGCCGTACGCGGCGGTGAGGACCGTCTGGAGCACGGTCTGCCGCTTGGGCAGCTTGTCGGCCATCGCCACGCCCGCCATGCCGATGCGGGGGCGCAGCTCGAAGACGTCGGTGCCGACGCCGCCCAGCTTCTCGCCGAGGACGGTGGCCGTTCCCCTGCTCGGGAAGAGGTAGCTGGACGCGAGGTTGAGAAGCGTCGTCTTGCCGGCGCCGTTGGGGCCGAGGATGACCCAGCGCTCCCCCTCCTTGACCGACCAGGAGACGTCGTCCACCAGAGCGCGTCCGTCGCGGACCACGGATACGTCCACCAGCTCCAGTACATCGCTCATGAGCGCGTTGTCTCCCCATGCAGTCTCGTCGAGATCGTCGCGTGCCTGTGGGCACGGTCCCAGAGGAAAACCTACGCCACGGCGCAAGCGGTCCGGCCGTGAGGTCCGTAACCCGGGTCGTTCCGGACCCGGCATGGCCGACGGGACACCCCCCTAGGCTGTCTCCATGCTTGTTGAACCACGTTCAGGGTTGTTGGCCGCCTGGGGGAACGCGCTGCTGGCGGGGCTCGTCTCGCCGGACGACGCCGTCGGCGCGATTGTCGGGGAGGACGCGGTGCACCGCGTCGAGGGGCTGCCGGGTGAGGCGGGGCCGGTCGGGCTGACGCTGGCGCTGGGCCGGCTGCGGGCGCTGGGGGCGGCCGGATTCCGGGTGGCGCTGCCGGTGCCGGGGCATCCGCTGGGGCTGTCGGGGCCGGCGGACTTCAACGCGCGGGCGCTGGAGGCGGAGGAGGCGGTGGTCGCGTACGGGGCGCCGTACGGGCTGGTGCCGGAGGTGTCCGAGGCCGGGCCCGAGGGGGATCGCCACGTCGAGGTGGTGTGGCGGGTGCTGCCGGTGCGGGAGGCGCCGCCGGCGGACGTGCCGTCGCTGGGCGAGGCGGAGCGGGAGCTGGCGGAGGCGTTGCGGGATGCGACGGCGCTGCTGTCCCGGCTGGATGTGGCCGGTTCCGGTCCGGTGGCGGAGGCGGCGGTGGACGCGTACCGGGCACGGGCGCAGGGGGGCCGGGAGGTGCTGGCGCCCGGGTATCCGCCGCGGGCGGCACGGGTGCTGGAGCTGGCGCAGCGGGTGGGGCTGCTGGTCTCGGTGGCGTACGGATCCGGGCACGGGGGTGCGGTGAGTGCGTCGGAGATCGCGGCGCGGGGGGCCGCGTTGCGGCCGGTGGAGCGGGTGGCTCGGCGGGCGGTTGTCGCCGCGTACAACGCGTACGTCGAGGGCGGGGAGGTTCGGCGGTAGGCCTGCGGACCTTCGCCCTCGGGCGCCGGACGGACGGTGAGGTCGGCGGAGGCCGCGCCCGCGCCGACGGCGATGGGCCCCCCGACGACCGTGGTGACGGCGGCGGCCTTCTTCAGGTTCTGCACTGCGGGTTCCTCCGGGGCAAGCTGCGGGAAGCCGCCGCGGCCCGCCCCTGGAGAGCGCCGCACGGCACGGAAGGACGCGCCGTTCGGATGGCACCCGCCCAGCGTTGCGCGTCTGGGCCCGGGGCGGCGCGGGTCTCAGCCCGCCGCCCCGTTCCGTACCGCCCACAGCGCGGCCTGGGTGCGGTCCGCCAGGTCGAGCTTCATCAGGATGTTCGACACGTGGGTCTTGACCGTCTTCTCGGAGAGGACGAGGGCGCGGGCGATCTCGCGGTTGGAGCGGCCGTCCGCGATCAGGCCGAGCACCTCGCGTTCGCGCTCGGTGAGCGTGCTCCCCCTCCCCGTCCCGCTGCCGGCGTCGTCCTGGGCGAGGAGCGCGCCGGCGACCTCCGGCTGGAGCAGGACGTGCCCGGCGTGGACCGAGCGGATGGCGCCGGCGAGGGCGTCCGGGTCGACGTCCTTGTAGACGTAACCGGAGGCTCCGGCGCGCAGGGCCGGGACCACCGTGCGCTGCTCGGTGAAACTGGTGACGATGAGGATCTTCGCCGGGTTGTCCAGCTCGCGGAGTCTGCGCAGGGCCTCTATGCCGTCGGTGCCGGGCATCTTGATGTCCATGAGGACGACGTCGGGCCGCAGCTCCTCGGTGCGGGCCACGCCCTGTGCGCCGTCGGACGCCTCGCCGACGACCTCGATGTCCTCCTGGATCTCCAGGAACGTACGCAGTCCACGGCGGACGACCTGGTGGTCGTCGACCAGCAGCACCCTGATGGTCTTGTCAGCCACCGGGGACCTCCATCTCGATCGTGGCGCCCTTTCCGGGCTCCGAAGCAACGGTGAGCCGGCCGCCGACGCTCTTGGCCCGGTGGCGCATGGAGACCAGCCCCAGATGGCGGCCCGCCCGGCGGACGGCGGTGGGGTCGAAGCCGGTGCCGTCGTCGGTGATGCGCAGGACGGTCCAGGTGGAGCGCCGGGTCAGGGTGACGTCCACGTGCTCCGCGCCGGAGTGGCGCAGGGCGTTGTGCAGGGCCTCCTGGGCGACCCGGAGCAGCGCCTCCTCCTGGGCGGCGGGCAGGGCGCGTACGCCGCCGGTCTCGAAGGTGACCCGGGCCGCGTGGGCCCGGTCCAGGACCTGGATCTGGGTGCGGAGGGTGGCGATCAGGCCGTCCTCGTCGAGGGCGGCCGGGCGCAGCTCCACGACCGCCGCCCGCAGCTCGTCGACCGCTTCTGCGGCGAGGGCGGCCACCTGCTGGAGCTCCCCCTTGGCACGGGCCGGGTCGCGGTCGACGAGGGCGGCGGCGGCCTGGGCGGTGAGCCGGAGCGAGAACAGCTTCTGGCTGACCGCGTCGTGCAGTTCGTGGGCGAGGCGGGAGCGCTCCTCGGCGATGGTCAGCTCGCGGCTGCGCTCGTAGAGGCGGGCGTTGGTGAGGGCGATCGCGGCGTGCTGGGCGAGGATCGAGAGCAGTTCCTCGTCCTCGGCGGTGAAGCCGCAGCCTCCGGCGGGCTTGGGGCACATCTTGTTGGCGAGGAAGAGCGCGCCGACGATCTCGTCCCCGTCCGTGATGGGCAGGCCGAGGAAGTCCGACATGTCGGGGTGCGCTTCGGGCCAGCCGCCGAAGCGGGGGTCCGCGCGGACGTCCGCGAGCCGTTCGGGCTTCGCCTGGTGGAGCATCGCGGCGAGGATGCCGTGCTGGCGGGGCAGCGGGCCGATGGCCTTCCACTGTTCGTCGCTCACCCCGTCGACCACGAACTGGGCGAAGCCGCCGTGGTCGTCCGGGACCCCGAGCGCCGCGTACTGGGCGTCGAGGAGTTCGCGGGCGGAGGCGACGATCGTCTTGAGGACGTCCCCCACTTCAAGATGCCGGCTCATGGCGAGCAGCGCGGCGCTCACCGCGGCGAGGCCCGACGCTGGGCGATGACTCATGGGATCACCGTACCGGCGGGGGCGCGGGGGCCGTATCGGGCCGGGGGCCGCTGCCGGTGGCCGGTGGTCCTAGGCCGGTTCTGGCCGGTACCGGGTCGGAGGTCGTAGGACCGGTCGGAGGCCGTAGGTCCGGGGCGGACGTCCCAGGGCCGAGCCCGGGGGCGCGGGGCCGAGGAGGCCCGAGGGACCAGGGCTTCCTGAGGACTAGGACGAAGTGCCGTGGGCGGGTGCGGCTCAGGGGCGAGGCGGGGCGCCGGTGCGTCTTTCTACGTTGGAGGCGCCGGGGGTCGCCCGGCGGACGCCGATGCGCAGGTAGCTGCGCGGACCAAGGGGACGGTCACCATGCCGGTCGCGTTGATCACGGGTGGTTCGAAGGGGCTGGGGCGTGCCTTGGCCGAGGTGCTGGCCGGGCAGGGCTGGGAGCTGGTGCTGGACGCGCGGACGGCCGGGGTGCTGGAGGCTGCGGCGGAGGAGGTGCGGGAGCGGTACGGGACCCGGGTGGTGGCTGTTCCCGGGGATGTCACGGACGCGGCGCACCGGGCGGAGCTCATGGCGGCGGCCGGGGAGCTGGGCGGGCTCGACCTGCTGGTGAGCAATGCGAGTGTGCTGGGCGCCGAGCCGCTGGTCCGGCTGGAGGCGCACCCGCTTCAGGGGTTGCGGCAGGCGCTGGAGACCAACGTGGTGGCCGCGCTCGGTCTCGTACAGGAGGCGTTGCCGCTGCTGCGGGCGTCCGCCGCGGGGGCGGTCGTGGTGGTCAGCTCGGACGCGGCGGCGACGGCGTACGAGACCTGGGGCGGTTACGGGGCGTCCAAGGCGGCCCTGGACCAACTGGCGGCCGTGCTGGGCGTGGAGGAGCCGGGGCTGCGGGTGTGGGCCGTCGACCCGGGGGACATGGACACGGATCTGTACGAGGCCGCGGTGCCGAAGGACGGCGGGGAGCGGCGGCCGTCGCCCGCGCGTGTGGCGCCCGCGTTCCTGCGGCTGGTGCGGGAGCGGCCGGCCAGTGGGCGGTTCTCCGCTCCGGCCCTGCTGGAGGACGGCCCGGGGGCTGCCGGGGGTGCGCGGTGAGTGCGATGGGTGCGGTGCGGCGGGACGGGGGCTCGGGCGCTCCGGTGGGTGGGGGGTGCCGGGCGGGGGCCGGGGTGTCCTCGCTGGAAGCGCTGCGGGTACCGCCGGAGCTGTCGGCCCGGGTGCCTGCCGAGCAGCGGGGGGCGGGGCGGGACGACGTACGGCTGCTGGTGACGCGGGGGACGGACGTCTCGCACCATGCGTTCCGGGAGCTGCCCGGGCAGGTGCGGGCCGGGGACGTGCTGGTGGTGAACACGTCGGCGACGTTGCCTGCCGCGGTGAACGGGCGGGTGGGCGGGGAGCGGGTCGTCGTGCACTTCTCGACGCGGGGTGAGGACGGGCGGTGGGCGGTGGAGCTGCGGGCGCCCGGTCCGTCGGGGGCCACCGTGCCGCGCCCGGGCGGGCCCGCCGGGGCGGTGGTGCGGCTGCCGGGCGGGCGGGAGCTGGTGCTGGAGGAGCCGATGGGGGGCACTCTGCCCCCGGAGCCGGGGCTCGCTCCGGGGTCCGCGGCGGCGGGGGCCGCGGCGGCGGGGCCGGGCAGGGCGGCTCCCGTCGGGGTGGGGCCCGCGGCGGGGGCCCGGCTCTGGTGGGCGCGGGTGCCCGAGGGGGTGCCGGGGCTGTTGCGGCGGTACGGGCGCCCGATCCGGTACGGGTACACGGAGCGGGATCAGCCCCTCTCCGCGTACCAGACGGTCTTCTCCGTGGCGGCGCCCGACGGGAGCGGTTCGGCGGAGATGGCGAGTGCGGCCCGCCCCTTCACGGCCGCCCTGGTGGCGGAGCTGGTGAGCCGCGGGGTGCAGTTCGCCCCGCTGTCGCTGGATACGGGGGTGGCGTCGGCCGAGGCGCACGAACCGCCGTATCCGGAGCGGTTCTCGGTTCCGCCCGCCACGGCGTGGCTGGTGAACGCGGCGCGGGCGGCGGGCGGCCGGGTGATCGCGGTGGGGACGACGGCGGTGCGGGCGCTGGAGTCGGCGGTGGAGGCGGGCGGGGTGGTGCGGCCGGGGGCGGGGTGGACCGACCTGGTGGTGACACCGCGCCGGGGCGTGCGGGTGGTGGACGGGCTGCTGACCGGGCTGCACGAGCCGGAGGCCTCGCATCTGCTGATGCTGGAGGCGGTGGCCGGCCGCGAGGCGCTGCTCCGCGGGTACGAGGCGGCGCTGGAGCGGCGCTACCTCTGGCACGAGTTCGGGGACGTCCACCTCATCCTGCCGAATGAGGAACGTAACGTTCCGAATTGCTCCAGCAACGCAAGGTGAGTCGGGCGCGTCGCCGATGTGAGGCCGGGCATAGGGCCCACGTCACTTACGAACGCACCTAGTGGGTAGGTAAGGGCGTTTTGAGGGGGCACACCTAGGGCTTATTTCGGACTAACGGGACCCTCTTCCACTACTCGGCTTCGTACGTCACACCTTTGCCACGCGATTTTGCTGCCGCTAAGAATTGCTCTCGTCCCCGACGGAGGTGCGCTTCACCGCCTCCGGTCTCGTCCTCCGTGAGGACACCTGAGCATTCGAAGAGGTAGCCCTACATGTCTGCGACTCGCATTCCCAGCCGTCTCCGTCGTCTGAACAAGGTCCAGAAGATCTCCGTGGCCGGTGTGTCGGCCCTGGCCGTCGCCTCCCTGACCTTCTCGCTCGTCCCGTCGAACGCCGAAGCCGAGATTGCCCCGCAGGCAGCCGCCGCTGCCGCCCCCGTCGCCTTCGCCGGAGGCTCCGCACAGGCCAAGACCGTGCAGGACAGCCTCCTCGAACAGCACGCCACCGCCGAGCAGATCGTGAAGGCCGCCGACGCCGCCAAGGCCAAGGCCACCGCCGAGGCCAAGGCGAAGGCCGCCAAGGCCAAGGCCGCGGCCGACGCGAAGGCCAAGGCCGAGAAGGCCGCCAAGGCCAAGGCCGACGCCGAGAAGCGCGGCGACCAGGCCGCCAACCGCTCCACCGGGCGCAAGCCCGTCTACGCCAACAACCTGGACGGCTGGATCCGCGAGGCCATGGCGATCATGAAGAAGGAAGGCATCCCGGGCTCCTACAACGGGATCCACCGCAACATCATCCGGGAGTCCAGCGGCAACCCCTGGGCGATCAACAACTGGGACATCAACGCCCGCAACGGCGTCCCGTCCAAGGGCCTTCTCCAGGTGATCCAGCCGACCTTCGACCGGTACCACGTCAAGGGCACCAAGAAGGACCTGTACGACCCGGTCGCCAACATCGTCGCCGCCTGCAACTACGCGGCCGACCGCTACGGCTCCATGGACAACGTCAACAGCGCGTACTGAGTCCAGCCGTACCGAGGCCGGGCCCAGCCACGCACACGCCGGAGGCCGGCACCCCGCGGGGTGCCGGCCTCGGCGTCGTCCGGTCCCGGTCGGCGGACCCGGTGGACCCTACTTGCGCATGACCTCGGGCTCGTGGCGACGCAGCAGGCGCGCCACCGCGACGGCGCAGACGGCGCCGAGCACCAGCAGCACGAAGATGTTGATCCCCCACTGGGTCGCCGTGGCCTCCCAGAGCGGGTCCAGGTCGGTCGGGTTCTTCGGGTCCCACGGCGGCATCAGGTTGGCCAGGTCCAGTGTGGTGCCGGCCGCGGCGACGCCCCAGCGGGACGGCATCAGCCAGGTGAGCTGCTCCAGGCCGGGCGTCCCGTACACCTGGAAGAGGACGCCGGTGAAGACCAGCTGGACGATCGCGAACATGACCAGCAGCGGCATGGTCATCTCGGAGGTCTTGACCATCGCGGAGATCATCAGGCCGAACATCATCGAGGTGAACCCGAGGGCCACGATCGAGATGCAGATCTCGACGGCCGGAGGCATGAACAGCCCCTCCTCCGGCAGCTCACGGACGGCGAAGCAGATGCCGCAGAGGATGACGCTCTGGAAGGCCGTGATCACACCGAGCACGATGACCTTGGAGGTCAGATAGGCCGAGCGGGAGAGGCCGGTGGCCCGTTCCCGTTCGTAGATCACGCGCTCCTTGATCAGTTCGCGTACGGAGCTGGCCGAGCCCGCCAGGCAGATGCCGACCGCGAGGATCAGCAGGATCATCCCGGCCTTGCCGTTGAACGGGGTCGGCGGGGTGGGCGGGGCCAGTCCGAAGTCCGCCGGGATGACCGCGGCCAGCACACCGATCACCGCGGGCAGCGCCACCATCAGGCCGAGGAAGGCCTTGTCGGAGGCGATGACGGAGGTGTAGCGGCGCACCAGGGTCCACAGCTGCGTCCCCCAGCTCTGCGGCTTCGGGGGCCGCATCTGCTGGGGCGGCGGCATGTGCACGGACTGCGCGGCGACGCTGTCGATGTCGGCGGCGTACATCTGGTAGTGCTGCGAACCGCGCCAGCGGCCCGCCCAGTCGTAGTCGCGGTAGTTCTCGAAGGCGGAGAAGACATCGGCCCAGGAGGTGTAGCCGAAGAAGTTCAGCGCCTCCTCCGGCGGACCGAAGTACGCGACGGCGCCGCCGGGCGCCATCACGAGCAGCTTGTCGCAGATGGCGAGCTCGGCCACGGAGTGCGTGACGACGAGCACCGTACGGCCGTCGTCGGCGAGGCTGCGCAGCAGCTGCATGACGTCGCGGTCCATGCCCGGGTCGAGGCCCGAGGTCGGCTCGTCCAGGAAGATCAGCGACGGCTTGGTCAGCAGCTCCAGGGCGACCGAGACGCGTTTGCGCTGGCCGCCGGAGAGCGAGGTGATCTTCTTGTCCTTGTGGATGTCGAGCTTGAGCTCGGCGAGGACCTCGGTGATCCGGGCCTGGCGCTCGGCCTCGGTGGTGTCCGCGGGGAAGCGGAGCCTGGCCGCGTACTTGAGGGCCTTGGCGACGGTCAGCTCCTTGTGCAGGATGTCGTCCTGCGGGACCAGACCGATGCGCTGGCGCAGCTCGGCGAACTGCTTGTACAGGTTCCGGTTGTCGTAGAGGACGTCGCCCTCGTCGGCGGGCCGGTAGCCGGTGAGCGCCTTGAGCAGGGTGGACTTTCCGGAGCCGGAGGGGCCGATCACCGCGACCAGCGACTTCTCCGGGACGCCGAAGGAGACGTCCTTGAGGATCTGCTTGCCGCCGTCGACCGTCACCGTGAGGTGGCGGGCGGAGAAGGAGACCTGGCCGGTGTCGACGAACTCTTCCAGCCGGTCCCCGACCAGGCGGAACGTCGAGTGACCGACGCCGACGATGTCGTTCGGGCCGATGAGCGCCGAGCCGGACTTCTGGAGCGGCAGACCGTTGACGTACGTGCCGTTGTGCGAGCCGAGGTCCCGGATCTCGAACCGGCCGTCGGGGGTCGCGTGGAACTCGGCGTGGTTGCGGGAGACCTGGAGGTCGGAGACGACCAGCTCGTTCTCCAGCGCACGGCCGATGCGCATGACCCGGCCCAGCGCCAGCTGGTGGAACGTGGTCGGGCTGCGGTCGCCGTAGACGGGCGGGGCGCCCGCCGCACCGCCGTGGGCCGCTGTGCCGCCGTGTGCCGGGGCGGCCGGCTGGGCCGGGCCCTGCTGGTGCGGAACCTGCTGGTGGTGGGCCGGGGCCTGCTGCTGGTACGGGGGCTGGGGCGCCGGGGCCTGCTGCTGCCACGCCTGCTGGGGCGGGGCCTGGTGCTGCGGGGCCTGGTGCGCGGGCGCCTGGTGCTGGGCGGGTGCCTGCTGTCCGGGCCAGGCGGCGGCCGGCTGCGCGTGCTGCTGCTGGTGCGCCGGGGCCTGGTGGGCGGGTGCCTGCTGTCCGCCGTGGGCACCGGCGGAAGCGATGAGATTCAGCCGTGGGCCGTCGGTGGCGTTGCCCAGGTGCACGGCGGAGCCGGGCCCGAGCTCCGTCCGCTGGACCCGCTGTCCCTGGACGTAGGTGCCGTTGGTGGAGCCGTGGTCCTCGATGGACCAACTCCGGCCGTCCCAGCTGATCGTGGCGTGCCGCCACGAGACCCTGGCGTCGTCGATCGTCAGGTCCCCCTGCGGATCACGCCCCACGGTGTACGGCCTGGACGGATCGAGCGTCCAGGTGCTGCCATTCAATTCCAGTACGAGTTCCGGCACTCCGCGCCCCACTAGTTGTCCCCCGTGTTACCCCCGTCGCAGGGAGTCTAGGGATGCTGAACATCGTGGGGAACTATTCCAGGAGCAGTCCCCTATCCGAAAGTCGGGCCGGTGAAGAGGGACACCGAAAGGGAGAAGGGGACACGAAGATCCCCTTACCGCCCGGTGAAGGGCAAGTGGCGCGATCTCGCCGTATAGGGGACGGTGGAGCGGCGGCGGCCGGACGGTCGGCGGGGGCCGTGCCAAAAGGCCCGTACCTTTCCGTCCGGCACTCGGGACGGACGGCCGGAGGCGGCCCTGGGACCGATACGGTGGGAGCACCATGAGCGCATCTCAGCCACCTCAGCCTCCCGTCTCCCCCGAGCCTCCCGTGACCTCTGTGGACAGCACGCCCACCCTCCTCGTCAAGATCTTCGGCAAGGACCGCCCCGGCATCACCGCCGGGCTCTTCGACACCCTCGCCGCCTACTCCGTCGACGTCGTGGACATCGAGCAGGTCGTGACCCGGGGCCGTATCGTGCTGTGCGCCCTGGTCACCTCGCCCACCGCGGGCGGGACGACCGAGGGCGACCTGCGGGCGACCGTGCACAGCTGGGCCGACTCCCTGAAGCTCCAGGCCGAGATCATCTCGGGCACCGGTGACAACCGGCCGCGGGGCAGCGGCCGTTCCCATGTGACCGTGCTGGGCCACCCGCTCACCGCGGAGTCGACCGCCGCCATAGCGGCCACGATCACCTCGACCGGCGGGAACATCGACCGCATCTTCCGGCTGGCGAAGTACCCGGTCACCGCCGTCGAGTTCGCGGTGTCGGGGACCGGGACGGCGGAGCTGCGAACCGCGCTGGCGACCGAGGCCGCGGAGATCGGCGTGGACGTCGCGGTGGTCTCGGCCGGGCTGAGCCGTCGGGCCCAGCGGCTGGTCGTCATGGATGTGGACTCCACGCTCATCCAGGACGAGGTGATCGAGCTGTTCGCGGCCCACGCGGGCTGTGAGGACAAGGTCGCCGAGGTCACCGAGCAGGCGATGCGCGGCGAGCTGGACTTCGAGCAGTCGCTGCACGCCCGGGTGGCACTGCTGGCGGGGCTCGACGCCTCGGTGGTGGAGAAGGTCCGCGCCGACGTACGGCTCACGCCCGGCGCCCGCACCCTGATCCGCACGCTGAAGCGCCTCGGGTACCAGGTGGGCGTCGTCTCGGGTGGTTTCACCCAGGTCACGGACGACCTGAAGGAACGTCTCGGCCTGGACTTCGCCTCCGCCAACACCCTGGAGGTGGTGGACGGCAAGTTCACCGGGCGGGTCGTCGGCGATGTGGTGGACCGGGCGGGCAAGGCCCGGCTGCTACGGAGCTTCGCCGAGCAGGCGGGGGTGCCGCTGGCGCAGACGGTGGCCATCGGGGACGGGGCCAACGACCTCGACATGCTGAACACCGCGGGGCTCGGGGTCGCCTTCAACGCCAAGCCCGTGGTCCGCGAGGCGGCGCACACCGCGGTGAACGTGCCGTTCCTGGACACCGTGCTCTATCTGCTCGGCATCACCCGTGAAGAGGTCGAGGCGGCGGACAGCCTCGTCGACTGACGGCGGCTGCGCGGGCGGCTCCCGGGTTGACCGGAGGCTACGCCCCGGCTCCCCGCGTTGAGGGCGGCTGCGCGGGCCGGACGGCTCCCGTAGGCGTACGGAGCCTCCCGGCCCGGAGACGTAGGAGAAGAGGGCCCCGGCACGGGAGAGGTGCCGGGGCCCGCGCGTTCAGGCGTCCAGCGGTGCCGGGGCGGCTCAGTCGTTCGGCGTCCAGTACTCGACGAGTCGGCCCGCCCCGTGCTCCACGCTCTTCCAGGAGCCGGGGAACTCCACCACCGCGTAGGAGGCCGTGGGGAAGCCGTCCCTGGTCATCCGGGCCAGCGTGTCGCCCTCGGCCGAGCCGGAGAGAGCGTCGGCCGCCCCGTGCATGCCCGGGTTGTGGCCGATGACCAGGACGTTGCGGACCTCGTCCGGGGTCTCGTTGAACAGGGCGATCAGATCGCCGAGGGAGGCCTCGTACAGCCTCTCCTCGTAGACGGTCCGGGGGCGCTGGGCGAACTCGTGGACCGCCAGCTTCCAGGTCTCCCGGGTCCTGACGGCGCTGGAGCACAGGGCCAGATCGAAGTCGATGCCGGAGTCGGCGAGCCTGCGGCCGGCCACGGGCGCGTCCTTACGACCGCGCTCGGCCAGCGGGCGCTCATGGTCGGAGGACTGCGACCATTCCGCCTTGGCATGCCTGAGAAGGACGATCCTGCGAGGTGTCTCGACGCTCATACACCTCAGCTTCGCATGAAACGCGGCCTGTGGCGCAGGGTGTTGACAGCGTCATCCGGAAGGTGGACGCGCCTGGTCCGGGGCGGGTCGGCGGCGGCGCGCGGCTCAGTGGGAGAGCAGTTGGAGGGTGCGCTCGATCAGCTGTCCGAGCGCGGGGTCGGCGGTGGCGGCCCGCGCCTGCCCCGGGCTCATGATCATGAACAGCAGGGCGCCGAACGTGACGACCGGGAGCGCCACGGCCCACCAGGGCAGCCGTATCTCCGCACGGCCGGCGGCCGGGCGGCGGGAGGCGGCCGGGCGGCGGGAGGCAGCCGGGCGGCGGGAGGCAGCCGGGCCGGGCGACCTGGGGTGCGCTGGGACCGTCATGTCCGCCTCCGTGGGGTGTTCGGTTCGTTACCGAAGAACCTACGGAACGGCCGAGGGCGGTCCCATCCGGTGATCCACCCACTTCACCCTGACCCTGGCCCCCTAGGGGATGGTGGGGCCAGCCCCACCATGGGCGGGGCCGGCCGCCGTCAGGGTGAGGCGATCGAGGCGATCACACCGATGACCACCGTGACCAGAAGCATCCCCCCGAGGACGAGGAGGAGCTTCTTCTGACCGTTCTTGGGCTGCGGATCGAGCACTGGCATGGGGCCAGTCTCGCATCTCGGCACCCGTCTCTCAGCACTCGTCCTCGATCGTCCGGTCCCGCCCGGCCAGCACCCCGGCCACCATCTGCGGGATCATCAGCCCCGCCATCAGGGCGATGGGCAGCCCCCAGCCGCCGCTGTGCTGGTAGAGCACGCCGACGAGCAGCGGGCCGGGGATCGAGAGCAGATAGCCGGTGGACTGGGCGAAGGCGGAGAGCCGGACCACGCCCGCCCCGGTCCGCGCCCGCATGCCGATCATGGTGAGCGCGAGCGGGAAGGCGCAGTTGGCCACCCCGAGCAGCAGCGCCCAGGCCCAGGCCCCGGCGGCCGGGGCCAGGTAGAGGCCCGTGTACCCGATCAGGCCGCAGAGGCCGAGGGCGACCACGATCGGGCCCTGCTGCCGGAGCCGGCCGGCGACCCGGGGGATGACGAAGGCGAGCGGCACGCCCATCGCCATGGTGACCGCGAGCAGGACACCCGCCGTACCGGCCGGGACCCCCGCGTCGCGGAAGATCTGCGGCATCCAGCCCATGGTGATGTACGCGGCGGTGGCCTGGAGCCCGAAGAAGCAGGCGAGCCCCCACGCGGTCCGGCTCCGGGCGATCCGGAGCGCCGGGGCGTCGGCGGGGCGCGCACCAGCCGAACCGGAGGCCGCCCCCGCGCGCGCACCCTCAGCCGAACCGGAACCGGCGGCAGGGGTCCCGCCCGCCCCCGACCCGCCCGACGCCCGCTGCCCCGGGGCCGGGGTCCGGTCCCGCACGAGGACGATCCACGGCAGCACCGCGAGGGCGGCGAGCACGGCCCAGACGGCCAGCCCGGACTGCCAGTCACCCCCGAGCGCGCCGGTGAGCGGGACGGTGACGGCGGCGGCGAGGGCCGTGCCGAGGGCCAGCGCCATGGAGTAGAGGCCGGTCATGGTGCCCACGCGGTCGGGGAACCAGCGCTTGACGATCACCGGCATCAGGATGTTGCTGACGGCGATGCCCATCAGGGCCAGCGCGCTGGCGGCCAGGAACCCGGCGGTGGAACCGATGTACGGGCGGATCGCCAGGCCCGCCGCGATGGCGGCCATGCCCGCGCAGACGACGGTGCCCGCGCCGAAGCGGCGGGCCAGCCGGGGTGCCATGACCCCGAAGACCGCGAAGCAGAGCGGCGGCACGGAGGTCAGCACGCCCGCCACGCTGCCGCTCATGTGCAGCCCTTCGCGGACCTCTTCGAGGAGGGCTCCGAGGCTGGTGATGGCAGGGCGGAGATTGAGGGCGGCGAGGACGAGGCCGACGGCGATCAGGCGCAGCAGCCAGGGGGCCGGGCCGCCGTCGACGGCACCGGGAAGCCGGGCGGCGGATCCGGCGGAGCTGCGGTTCAGGGTCTGGCTCTGCGGTGGGGCCTGGGTGGGGGCCGGGGTCTCGTCGTGCGGCATGAGGCCCATCATAGAATCATGGGATGATTGGTTGTCCAATGCCCGGAGGTGCGGGCTCCTGAGAGAATCCGGCCGGACACCCCTCACTCCTCACAGCCCGCCACGAGCAAGGAGCACCATGGCGCTGACGTCTCCCCGGCGTTCGGCCCTCGCCGACCAGGTGATCGCGCAACTGCGGAACCAGATCACCTCGGGCGAGTGGCCGGTCGGCTCGCGGATCCCGACCGAGCCGGAGCTGGTCGAGCAGCTCGGCGTGGCCCGTAACACCGTGCGCGAGGCCGTGCGGGCCCTGGCGCACAACGGGCTGCTGGACATCCGGCAGGGCTCGGGCACCTATGTGGTCGCCACCAGCGAGCTGGCCGGGGTGATGCACCGCCGCTTCGCCGCCGCCGATCCGCGCCACATCGCGGAGCTGCGCTCGACGCTGGAGTCGTCGGCCGCGCGGCTGGCCGCCGTACGGCGCACCGAGCGCGATCTGCGGCAGCTCGACACGCTGATGGCGCGCCGGGAGGAGGCGTGGGCGTCGGGGGACGCGGAGGCGTTCGTGGCGGCCGACGCGACGCTGCACCTGGCGGTGGTGGCCGCCTCGCACAACGACGTGCTGACGGAGCTGTACGCGGACCTCGGGGATCTGCTGCGCGACTACCTGCGCGGTGACGTGGGGCCCGAGCTGCGGCCGGAGGACCACATGGACCACGCGCGACTCGTCGAGGCGATCCGGGCCGGGGACGCGGAGACGGCCGCGGCCGAGGCGGCGAGCCATGCGCTGAACTGCCTGGCGGACCGGGTGTAGCGGCGCTCCCCCGCGCACCGGTGCGCCCCGTGCCCCCGGGCCGCCCACCGGGCCCCGTCCGGCCCCCCGGGTGCCCGGACGTCCGCCTCAGACCGGGGCCGGGCGGTGGCTGACCCAGGCCGTCGCGATCTCCTTCCAGCAGCGGTCCTCCAGCCGTACGGTCCGCCCCGGTTCGACCGCGACCGCCGCGCCGTCCGCGTCGACGTCCCACCAACGGACGCACTCGGTGTGGAGCTGGACCAGGTCGGTGGAGGGGTAGGGGTTGTGGCAGTAGGCGACGACCCGGGAGCCCTCGATCGTCGTACGGCACTCGGAGCCGGCCGGCTCGGGCTCGGGGGGCGCCGCCGTACCGGAGTCGGCACCGCTGGCCGCGCGGACCCCCAGGGGTACGGCGAGGGCGGCGACGGCCACCGAAGCGGCGAGCAGGAGACGGGTGCGGCGACGCTGGGGGCGCACGGCGACCTCCCTCCCGCAGCCTGACCAGAAGTCCGGTTCCTCCACATTCTGCGGTGGATCGTCCGACATTTCGACCGGAGCGCCGCCCGGGGCAGGACGGCAGCGGCCCCACACGGCGACGGCCCCCGGCCGCGTAGCGCCTCCGTACGGACACGGGAGGGGTACGCGGCCGGGGGCCGTTCAGCGGGGGCGGAGGCCGGTCAGGCGCCCATCATGTGCACACCGCTGTCGACGTGGATGATCTCGCCCGTCGTCCGCGGGAAGAAGTCGGAGAGCAGCGCCACGACACCGCGGCCGGCCGGCTCCGGGTCGGACATGTCCCAGGCGAGCGGGGCGCGGGTGTTCCAGACGTCGGCCAGCTCGGAGAAGCCCGGGATGGACTTGGCGGCCATGGAGCCGATCGGTCCGGCGGAGATCAGGTTGCAGCGCAGCCCGTCCTTGCCCAGGTCCCGGGCGAGGTAGCGGGAGGTGGCCTCCAGGGCGGCCTTGGCCGGGCCCATCCAGTCGTACTGCGGCCAGGCGTACTGGGCGTCGAAGGTGAGGCCGACGATCGAGCCGCCCTCGCTCATCAGCGGCTTGCAGGCCATGGCCAGCGACTTCAGCGAGAACGCCGAGACGTGCATCGCGGTGGCGACAGACTCGAAGGGGGTGTTGAGGAAGTTGCCGCCGAGCGCGTCCTGCGGCGCGAAGCCGATGGAGTGGACGACACCGTCGAGCGAGCCCAGCTCCTCGCGGACCAGGCCCTCCAGCCGGTCCAGGTGCTCCTGGTCGGTCACGTCCAGCTCGATGACCTTGGCGGGCTTCGGCAGCTTCTTGGCGATGCGCTCGGTCAGGGTCGGGCGCGGGAAGGCGGTGAGGATGACCTCGGCGCCCTGCTCCTGGGCCACCTTCGCGGTGTGGAACGCGATGGACGACTCCATCAGCACCCCGGTGATGAGGACGCGCTTGCCGTCGAGAATTCCGCTCATGGTGATCAGTGACCCATGCCCAATCCGCCGTCAACGGGGATGACGGCTCCAGTGATGTACGACGCGTCGTCGGAGGCGAGGAAGCGCACCGCGGCGGCGATCTCCTCGGGCTGCGCGTAGCGGCCCAGCGGCACCTGGGACACGATGCCCTTGCGCTGCTCCTCGGTGAGCACCTGGGTCATGTCGGTGTCGACAAAGCCGGGGGCGACGACGTTGAAGGTGATGTTCCGCGAGCCCAGCTCACGGGCGAGGGAGCGGGCGAACCCGACCAGCCCGGCCTTGGAGGCGGCGTAGTTCGCCTGGCCCGCTGAGCCGAGGAGGCCGACGACGGAGGAGATCAGGACGACACGGCCCTTCTTGGCGCGCAGCATGCCGCGGTTGGCGCGCTTGACGACCCGGAAGGTGCCGGTGAGGTTGGTGTCGACGACGGAGGTGAAGTCCTCCTCCGACATCCGCATCAGCAACTGGTCCTTGGTGATACCGGCGTTGGCGACCAGCACCTCCACGGGACCGTGCTTCTCCTCGATCTCCTTGTAGGCCTGCTCCACCTGCTCGGCGTCGGTGATGTCGCAGCGGACCGCGAGGACACCGGCTTCGGTGAGGGCCTGGGGCGGCTCGCCGGAGCGGTAGGTGATCGCTACCTGGTCGCCGTTGTCGGCGAAGGCGCGGGCGATGGCGAGGCCGATGCCCCGGTTTCCTCCGGTGACGAGAACCGAGCGGCTCAACGGATCACCCTTTCCTTGGCGGTGTGGTGCGCAGTCCATGACGGGCTGGTACGTCGAAAACCTATCGGTACCGTGCTCCGATCGAGGAATCGGGCCCTGACAGTGGCTTGTCCGGGGCGCTGTGGGGTTCCTACAGTCCGCACGGTTGCATGCCGGGCACACATGTCCGCGATATCCCCGGCTGTCCCCACCGTGCGCATGGTTCACTGCCGTCGTGTATCGAGAAGGGAATTCCCTGTGCCCCACGAGGTAGATCAGTCATTCCTGGCCCTGCCGTTGCGCGCCCTGGCCGACGCGGCGCTCGCGCGGGCGCGGGCCCTCGGCGCCGCGCACGCCGACTTCCGGCTGGAGCGGGTGCGCAGCGCCTCCTTGCGGCTGCGGGACGCCCGCCCGGCCGGGGCTTCGGACAGTACGGACCTCGGGTACGCGGTGCGGGTCGTGCACGGCGGGGCCTGGGGGTTCGCCTCGGGCGTGGACCTGACGATGGACGCGGCGGCGAAGGTGGCCTCGCAGGCCGTGGCGATGGCCAGGCTATCGGCGAAGGTGATCGCGGCAGCGGGCTCCGACGAGCGCGTCGAGCTGGCGGACGAGCCGGTGCACGGCGAGCGGACCTGGGTCTCGGCGTACGACGTCGACCCGTTCTCCGTACCGGACGAGGAGAAGGCGGCGCTGCTCGCGGAGTGGAGCGGGCGGCTGCTGGGCGCGGAAGGGGTGGCGCATGTGGACGCGTCCCTGATGACCGTGCACGAGAACAAGTTCTACGCGGACACGGCAGGGACGGTCACCACGCAGCAGCGGGTGCGCATCCAGCCGCAGTTGACGGCGGTGGCGGTGGACTCCGCGACCGGTGAGTTCGACTCGATGCGGACGATCGCGCCGCCGGCCGGGCGCGGCTGGGAGTATCTGACCGGCACCGGCTGGGACTGGGACGCGGAGCTGGAGCGGATCCCGGGGCTGCTGGCGGAGAAGATGCGGGCGCCGAGCGTCGAGGCGGGGACGTACGACCTGGTCGTCGACCCGTCGAACCTCTGGCTGACCATCCACGAGTCGATCGGCCACGCCACCGAGCTGGACCGGGCGCTCGGTTACGAGGCGGCGTACGCGGGCACGTCGTTCGCCACCTTCGACCAGCTGGGCAAGTTGAGGTACGGCTCCCCGGTCATGAACGTGACCGGTGACCGCACCGCCGAGCACGGTCTCGCGACCATCGGGTACGACGACGAGGGCGTCGAGGCGCAGTCCTGGGACCTGGTCAAGGACGGTACGCTCGTCGGCTACCAGCTGGACCGCCGCATCGCGAAGCTCACGGGGCTCGGCCGCTCCAACGGGTGCGCGTTCGCGGACTCGCCGGGCCACGTCCCCGTCCAGCGCATGGCGAACGTGTCGCTCCAGCCGGACCCGGGCGGGCTGTCGACGGAGGACCTGATCGGCGGGGTCGAGCGCGGGATCTACGTGGTCGGTGACCGGTCCTGGTCGATCGACATGCAGCGCTACAACTTCCAGTTCACCGGGCAGCGGTTCTTCCGTATCGAGAACGGCCGCCTGGCCGGGCAGCTGCGCGATGTGGCGTACCAGGCGACGACCACGGACTTCTGGGGCTCGATGGAGAAGGTCGGCGGCCCGCAGACGTATGTGCTCGGCGGCGCCTTCAACTGCGGCAAGGCCCAGCCGGGCCAGGTCGCGGCGGTCTCGCACGGCTGCCCTTCCGCCCTCTTCCGAGGCGTGAACATCCTCAACACGACGCAGGAGGCCGGACGATGAGCGGCGACCACAAGATCGGCTGGGGGTCCGGGGGTCGTCCCCCGGGCAGGCACAGTCTCGACACGACGCAGGAGGCCGGACGATGAGCCGGGTCAGCAAGCCGTACGAGATCGTCGAGCGGGCTCTGGAGCTGTCCACCACGGACGGGCTGGTGGTCATCGCGGACGAGCACTCCTCCGCCAATCTGCGCTGGGCGGGCAACGCGCTCACCACGAACGGCGTGACGCGAGGGCGGACCCTCACCGTCATCGCGACCGTGGACGGGGCCCAGGGCACGGCGTCCGGTGTCGTCTCGCGGTCCGCCGTGACCGCCGACGACCTGGAGCCCCTGGTGCGGGCCGCCGAGGCCGCCGCCCGGGGCGCGGGTCCCGCCGAGGACGCGCAGCCGCTGGTGGGCGGGGTGCCCTCCTCCCCGGACTTCACGGACGCGCCCGCCGAGACCGGCTCGGAGGTCTTCGCGGACTTCGCCCCGGCCCTCGGTGACGCCTTCGCCCGGGCCCGCTCGGGTGGCCGCGAGCTGTACGGGTTCGCCAACCACGAGCTGACCTCCACCTACCTGGGGACGTCGACGGGACTGCGGCTGCGCCACGACCAGCCGACCGGGACGCTGGAGCTGAACGCCAAGTCGCCGGACCGGACCCGTTCCGCGTGGGCGGGGAGGTCGACGCGGGACTTCAAGGACGTCGACCCGGCGGCGATGGACGTGGAGCTGGCGCGGCGGCTGGGCTGGGCGGAGCGGCGGATCGAGCTGCCCGCCGGACGGTACGAGACGCTGCTGCCGCCGACCGCCGTGGCCGACCTGCTGATCTACCAGCTCTGGTCGTCCACGGCACGGGACGCGGTGGAGGGCCGGACGGTCTTCTCCCAGCCGGGCGGCGGAACCCGGCTGGGCGAGAGCCTGGCGCCGCTGCCGCTGACCCTGCGCAGCGACCCGTACGCGCCGGGGCTGGAGTCGGCGCCGTTCGTGATCGCCCACTCCTCCGGCGACAGCGCCTCGGTCTTCGACAACGGGCTGCCGCTGGCCCCGACCGACTGGATCCGGGAGGGGAGGCTGGAGCGGCTGACGACGACCCGGCACTCGGCGGCCCTCACCGGGCTGCCGGTCGCCCCGGC
Organism: Streptomyces sp. NPDC043746; assembly: GCF_056436485.1. NCBI lineage: Bacteria > Bacillati > Actinomycetota > Actinomycetes > Kitasatosporales > Streptomycetaceae > Streptomyces > Streptomyces sp. NPDC043746. The sequence continues at coordinate 25,995 of NZ_JBWKCM010000013.1, forward strand.
GATCGACAACCTGGTGCTGGACGGGGGCGGTGAGCGGTCGCTGGAGGAGATGGTGGCCGCGACGACCGGGCGGGCGCTGCTGCTGACCTGCCTCTGGTACATCAGGGAGGTGGACCCGGCGACCCTGCTGCTGACCGGGCTGACCCGGGACGGCGTCTATCTGGTGGAGGACGGCGAGGTGGTCGGTGAGGTGAACAACTTCCGGTTCAACGAGTCGCCGGTGGACCTGCTGTCCCGGGCCTCGGAGGCGGGGCGCACGGAGAAGACGCTGCCGCGCGAGTGGGGCGACTGGTTCACCCGGGCGGCGATGCCCGCGCTGCGCGTGCCGGACTTCAACATGAGCTCGGTCAGCCAGGGCGTGTGACCCGCCTAGACTGACCCGTACATCCCTACGTATCGCAAGGAGCACCGGAACCGTGACGGACATCGTCGACGAGCTGAAGTGGCGCGGGCTGTTCGCCCAGTCCACCGACGAGGACGCATTGCGCAAGGCTCTCGCGGACGGTCCCGTCACCTTCTATTGCGGCTTCGACCCGACGGCGGCGAGCCTGCACGTGGGGCACCTCGTGCAGGTCCTCACCGTGCGCCGGCTCCAGCTGGCGGGGCACCGCCCGCTCGCCCTGGTCGGCGGGGCCACCGGTCAGATCGGTGACCCGCGCCCGACCGCCGAGCGCACGCTGAACGACCCGGAGACGGTCGCGGCCTGGGTGCAGCGGCTGCGGCAGCAGATCGAGCCCTTCCTCACCTTCGAGGGCCCGAACGCGGCGACGATGGTCAACAACCTGGACTGGACCGCGGGGATGTCCGCGATCGAGTTCCTGCGGGACATCGGCAAGCACTTCCGGGTCAACAAGATGCTCACCAAGGACTCGGTCGCCCGCCGGCTGGAGTCGCAGGAGGGCATCAGCTACACGGAGTTCAGCTACCAGCTGCTCCAGGGGATGGACTTCCTGGAGCTGTACCGCCGCTACGGCTGCGTCCTCCAGCAGGGCGGCAGCGACCAGTGGGGCAACCTCACCGCGGGCATCGACCTGATCCATCGCCTTGAGCCGGGTGCAACCGTGCACGCGCTGGCGACGCCGCTGATGGTGAAGGCGGACGGGACCAAGTTCGGCAAGTCCGAGAGCGGTGCCGTCTGGCTGGACCCGGAGATGACCACGCCGTACGCGTTCTACCAGTTCTGGCTGAACGTGGACGACCGGGACATCACGCGCTACCTGCGCATCCTCAGCTTCAAGAGCCGTGAGGAGCTGGAGGAGCTGGAGAAGCTGACGGAGGAGCGCCCGCAGGCGCGTTCGGCGCAGCGGGCGCTGGCCGAGGAGCTGACCACGCTGGTGCACGGCGGCGAGCAGTGCGCGGCGGTCATCGCGGCGTCGAAGGCGCTGTTCGGGCAGGGCGATCTGGCCGAGCTGGACGAGGCGACGCTGAGCGCGGCGCTCTCCGAGGTGCCGCACGCCCGGGTCTCCGAGCCGGCTCCGCTGGTGGACCTCCTGGTGGAGGTCGGCCTGGCGCCCAGCAAGTCGGGGGCCCGGCGCACGGTCAAGGAGGGCGGCGCCTACGTGAACAACGTGAAGGTCGTCGACGGCGAGGTCGCGCCGGACGCCGGGGAGCTGCTGCACGGGCGCTGGCTGGTGCTGCGCCGGGGCAAGAAGAACCTGGCGGCGGTGGAGGTCCGTCCGGCGGACTGACGCCCCCGCCCCTCGCCCGCGCATGACGGCGCCGCGGCCGGACACGCTGTTTCTCGCGTGTCCGGCCGCGGCGTCTCGGGGTCCCGGTGCGGGTCAGGTTCTCTGATTCCGGTTGCCCCGGATCGCCTGCCAGGCCATGTCGCCGACGGCGACGACCGCCACGGCGCCCGCCAGCTGCAGCGCATGGCGGATCCAGTCGATGCCCTTGGTGTCCTCGACGCCGATCCAGCCGGCCACGGCGTTACCGAGGATGGAGCCGAGAATGCCGAACACGATCGTCAGCCAGATCGGGATGTCCTGCTTGCCCGGCAGGATCGCCCGTGCGATCACACCGAGCACCAGACCCACGATGATTGCCCACAACCAGCCCATTTCGCCTCCTCGTACGGCGCGGAGTGCGCGTCCGCCCCAGTCTGGGCGGCGCCCGTCGGCGCCGCACTCCGAGCGGGGCCGTAGGAGTGGGGCCGTACGAGTGGAGGCAGCTGCCGTACGGCGCCGGGGGCGCCCCGGTCTTCGGTCCGGCGGGGGTCCGGCGTACGGTGGATGCGGCCCGGTCCGGGAGCGTCCGGCACAGAGATCTGGTGGTGGAACACATGCTGCGGAAGAACGACGAGGTGGAGGTCTTCCGGATCACGGGGGCCCGCCAGGGGCTGGCCGAGGACGTGCGGGGCAGGCAGCGGCGCTATGTGATCTCGATGTCCGTGCGCACGGTCTCGGTGGTGCTGGCCGCGGTGCTGTGGAACGTGGAGCGGCACGTGGCGATCGTGGCGCTGGTGCTGGGGGCGCTGCTGCCGTACATCGCGGTGGTCATCGCCAACGCGGGCCGGGAGAGCGCCCCTTCGCTGCCGTCCACGTATCTGACGGCGCCGGTCCGGCCCGCCGTGGAGGCGGCTCCGGCGGCGGGTTCCGCCGAGTCGGCGGGTCCTCAGGAGCGCTCCGGGCGGGTGCCGCCTCCGTAGGAGCACAGGTGAGCGTGCGTGCCCCGGCAGGCCCAGAAAAGCTCAGATCAATCATGACGTTCCGGTGCACCGCACCCTGGTCCCCGTGACATACTTCGAGTGCGCTCCGCATCCCCCGTCGGAGCGATGGACCGACGCCGGGCAGCTCCCCCCGTGGCTGCCCGGCGTCGCCGTTTCTCCGGCGGGGATGCGTCGTTCGCCGTGCACAGCACCGGACTCGGGCGTGCACAGCGCCTGGCTTAGGCTGGTCCCGTGATCTTCCCCGAGACCTCCGCCGAGAGCGCCGCCGGTGCCCCGATCTGTTCCGCCAAGGGCTGCCGGGCCGACGCGGTCTGGGTGCTCGCCTGGAACAACCCCAAGCTGCACACGCCGGACCGGCGCAAGACGTGGCTGGCCTGCGAGGAGCACCGGGAGCACCTGTCGCAGTTCCTGGGCGTACGGGGGTTCCTCAAGGAGGTCGTGGCGCTCGCGGACTGGGAGTCGGGGTCCGGGCCGACGGAGCCCGGGGCCGTGTCCGGCTGAGTCCGGGCCGCCGCGGTGCGAAACCTGATCCGGCTGAGAATCAGCCGCCGATGGCCGACATCGGCCGGTCCGGCTGGAGGAAGGACGGGTCGTCCAGTCCGGAGCCCGCTTTCTTGCCCCACATGGCGACCTTCCAGAGCCGGGCGATCTCCGTGTCCGGGGCGTCCGAGCGGAGCGCGGAGCGCAGGTCCGTCTCCTCGCGGGCGAAGAGGCAGGTGCGGATCTGGCCGTCGGCGGTCAGCCGGGTGCGGTCGCAGGCGCGGCAGAACGGGCGGGTGACCGAGGCGATCACGCCGACGCGGTGCGGCCCGCCGTCGACGGTCCAGCGCTCGGCGGGGGCGGAACCGCGGGCCTGGTCGGTCTCCGGGGTGAGGGTGAAGCGGGTGCGCAGCGAGGCGAGGATGTCGCCCGCGGTGATCATGCCGTCGCGCTTCCAGCCGTGCTGGGCGTCCAGGGGCATCTGCTCGATGAAGCGGAGCTCGTAGTCGTTGGCCACGGCCCAGGCGAGCAGCTCGGGGGCCTCGTCGTCGTTGAGTCCCGGCATCAGGACGGAGTTGACCTTGACCGGGGTGAGGCCGGCCTCGCGGGCGGCTTCGAGGCCTTCCAGCACGTCCCGGTGGCGGTCGCGGCGGGTGAGGGTCTTGAAGACGTCGGGGCGCAGGGTGTCCAGCGAGACGTTGACCCGGTCGAGGCCCGCGGCCTTGAGGGCGGGGGCGGTCCGCTTGAGGCCGATGCCGTTGGTCGTGAGGGACATGCGGGGGCGCGGGGTGAGCGCGGCGCACTGCTCGACGATGGAGACGAGGCCGGGGCGGAGCAGCGGCTCACCGCCGGTGAAGCGGACCTCGGTGATGCCGAGGGAGGTGACCGCGATCCGGATCAGGCGCACGATCTCGTCGTCGGAGAGCAGCTCGCTCTTGCCGAGCCACTGCAGCCCCTCTTCCGGCATGCAGTAGGTGCACCGCAGATTGCACTTGTCGGTCAGTGACACGCGCAGATCGGTGGCGACCCTGTCATAGGTGTCGATGAGCACGGTGGGTCCCTCCCCCGGTGGTGTCCGCGATGGTGCGGTCATACGTCTCTCCGGCCGGCATGCGTCGCCCCGGACGGCCTCCGCCGTCCTCGGCGTCCGTCTCTTCCGCCGTCATGTGACCGAGCCTACGTGAGACCTGTGACATCGCGGGGGCCCGTTTGCCACGAGGTGTGGCCGGACCGCGTCGTAGGACTCTACGACGCGGCCCGGACCCCACGCTGGACGATGAGCCGAACGACTCGGTGAATTCCTTCTCTCAGTGCGCTCCGGTGCCGGTGAGGGACTTGACCTCCAGCTCGGCGTACTTGTCGGTGTCGGGCTTCTCCCTGGAGACCACCGAGCCGACCCAGCCGAGCAGGAAGCCGAGCGGGATCGAGATCAGGCCGGGATTCTCCAGCGGGAACCAGGCGAAGTCGACGCTCGGGAACATCGAGGTCGGCTTGGAGGAGACGACCGGTGAGAAGAGCACCAGCAGGACGGAGGAGGTGAGACCGCCGTAGATGGACCAGAGGGCCCCCTGCGTGGTGAACCGCTTCCAGAAGAGGCTGTAGAGGATCGTGGGCAGGTTGGCGGAGGCGGCGACCGCGAAGGCGAGGGCGACCAGTCCGGCGACGTTGAGGTCGCGGGCGAGTGCGCCCAGCGCGATGGAGACGACGCCGATGGCGACGGTGGCCCAGCGGGCGGCGCGGACCTCCTCCTTCTCGGTCGCCTTCCCCTTGCGGATCACGTTGGCGTAGATGTCGTGCGCGAAGGACGAGGAGGAGGCGAGGGTCAGTCCCGCGACGACGGCGAGGATGGTCGCGAAGGCGACGGCGGAGATCACCGCGAGGAGGATCGCGCCGCCGGTGGAACCGGAGCCGCCACCGATCTCCAGGGCGGCGAGGGGCGCCGCCGTGTTGCCCGCCTTGTTCGAGGCGATGATGTCGTCGGGGTTGAGGATCGCGGCGGCGCCGAAGCCGAGCACGATCGTCATCAGGTAGAAGGCGCCGATGATGCCGATCGCCCAGTTCACGGACTTACGGGCGGCCTTGGCGGTGGGCACGGTGTAGAAGCGGATCAGGATGTGCGGCAGACCCGCGGTGCCGAGGACCAGGGCGATGCCGAGCGAGATGAAGTCCAGCTTCGAGACGCCGGTGGCGCCGTACTTCAGACCGGGCTCCAGGAAGGCCGCGCCCTTGCCGCTGTTGCTGGCGGCGGTGCCGAGCAGGTCGGAGATGTTGAAGTTGAACTTCAGCAGGATCAGGAAGGTGATGAGCAGGGTGCCCGCGATGAGCAGGACGGCCTTGACCATCTGCACCCAGGTGGTGCCCTTCATGCCGCCGATGGTGACGTAAAGGATCATCAGTACGCCGACCAGGGCGACGATGACGATCTTCCCGAAGTCGCTGGTGATGCCGAGCAGCAGCGAGACGAGGACGCCCGCACCGGCCATCTGGGCCAGCAGGTAGAAGATCGAGACGACGATGGTGGAGGTGCCGGCGGCGGTACGGACGGGACGCTGGCGCATCCGGTAGGCGAGGACGTCGCCCATGGTGTAGCGGCCGGAGTTGCGCAGCGGTTCGGCGACCAGGAGCAGGGCGACGAGCCAGGCGACGAGGAAGCCGATGGAGTAGAGGAAGCCGTCGTAACCGAAGAGGGCGATGGCGCCCGCGATGCCGAGGAAGGACGCGGCGGACATGTAGTCGCCGGAGACCGCGAGCCCGTTCTGGAAGCCGGTGAACTGGCGGCCGCCCGCGTAGAAGTCGGCGGCGCTCTTGGTCTGGCGGCCGGCCCACACGGTGATGAAGAGGGTCGCCACGACGAAGGCGGCGAACAGGGTGATGATCAGCGGCCGGTGCTCGCCCGCGCTGTCGGCGGCGAGCTGGACGGTCGGGTAGAGGGTGTGGGCGGCACTCATGCGTCGGCCTCCATACGGGACTTGATCGCTTCGGCCTTCGGGTCGAGCCGGGTGGCGGCGTGCCGGGAGTAGAGCCAGGCGATGAGGAAGGTGGTGGCGAACTGGGCGAGCCCGAGGACGAGCGCCATGTTGATGTGGCCGAGGACCTTGGTGCTCATGAAGTCGCCCGCGTAGTTGCAGAGCAGGACGTAGAGGAGGTACCAGGCGACGAAGCCGACGGTGAGCGGGAAGGCGAAGGACCGGAACGAGCGGCGCAGGTCGGCGAACTCGGCACTCGCCTGCACCGCGTTGTACGCCTCGGTGGTGGGCTGGGCAGGGCTCGTACCGACCGGGCCCTCGGGCGGCGGTGCATCGATAGCCACGGAATCTCCTCGCGACGCTGGTGCGGTGGTCTGGGGAACGGCGGGTGTCATCGGAGGCCTCGCTTACCGGGGTCGGTGATGTGCCTCCTGGACAACGGCACGGAGAGCGCGACGAAGCGGTTCACCGGATCTTTCGCCTTCTCGGCGGCATGCCGGCGGGCCGGGAACCCGGGGACCCGGTGGACCGGAAGTCCGGCCCCGGGGGACCGGGAGGCTCGGTCGCGAGGGGCCGGGAGGCGCGGTCCCGGCGGCGCGAAAGCCACCCGTACGCATTCGGTCGCCCTGGTGCACTCTTCGAACTCACTTGCCCCAAATCATTGATGCGCCGGGAAGATCAACGGTAGTTTCACTCGTCATGTACGCGACCGAACACGCCAGGTGTCCGGTCGTCCGGCACGGATGATGTGGAGAACCCATGGCTCATCTGGCATCGAGACGGGCCCGCGCGCTGGCGCTGCCCGTCGGACTCGCACTCGTCGCCTCGCTCGGATTCCTGCCGGCGGCGACGGCCGCAGCGGCGCCCACCGGCGCCCCGGCCGCCTCGACCCCGCGGACCGACGGGCCGAAGCTCAGCTACGTGGTCAACACCGGCCCCGGCCGCGGGGCCGTCAAGCAGGTGGAGAAGGCCGTCGCGCAGGCGGGCGGCACGGTCGTCATCTCGTACGACCAGATCGGCGTGATCGTCGCCCACTCGCAGAACCCGGCGTTCGGCGAAACGATCCGGCGCGTACGGGGGGTGGCGTCGGCGGGTGCGACCCGGACCAACCCGATCGTGCCGCAGGCCACCAAGGACGTCGGTGCCATGGCGCAGCCGCTGACCGAGGCCCAGGCGGCGTCCGCGGCCGCCGCGGCGACGGCGGGCGAGGACCCGCTGGAGCCGCTCCAGTGGTCGCTGCCCGCGATCAAGGCGGACAAGGCGCACCAGAAGTCACTCGGTTCGGACCGGGTCACGGTCGCCGTGATCGACACGGGCGTCGACGACACCCACCCGGACCTGGCGCCCAACTTCGACCGCGCCGCCTCCGCCAACTGTGTGACGGGCGCTCCGGACACCACCGCCGGCTCCTGGCGACCGGCGGCGGGCGAGAGCGACCACGGCACCCACGTGGCGGGCACCATCGCCGCGGCGAAGAACGGCTTCGGCGTGACGGGGGTGGCGCCGGGTGTGAAGGTCTCCGGCATCAAGGTCTCCACCCCCGACGGCTTCTTCTACACCGAGGCCGTCGTCTGCGGCTTCCTGTGGGCGGCCGAGCGGGGCGTCGATGTGACGAACAACAGCTACTACACCGACCCGTGGCTGTTCGCCTGCAAGAACGACGCCGACCAGGGCGCCCTGGTCGAGTCGCTCACCCGGGCCATCAAGTACGCCGAGCGCAAGGGCACGGTGAACGTGGCCGCCGCGGGCAACGCCCGCCACGACCTGGCCGCCCGCACGATCGAGGACCGGACCAGCCCGAACGACACCGAGCCGGTCACCCGGACGATCGACCCGCGTGTCTGCCCCGACATCCCGACCATGCTGCCGGGCGTCGTGACGGTCGCCGCGACGGGCGCCAAGGGCCTCAAGTCCTCGTACTCGAACTACGGCAAGGGCGTCATCGACATCGCGGCCCCGGGCGGTGACTCGACGGTCTACCAGACTCCGGAGCCGCCGGCCGTCAGCGGGCTGATCCTCTCCACGCTGCCGGGCGGCAGGTTCGGCTACAAGGCCGGTACGTCGATGGCGTCCCCGCACGTCGCGGGCGTCGTGGCCCTGATCAAGTCCCGTCACCCCCACGCCTCGCCCGCCGCGGTGAAGGTGCTGCTGGGCCTCCAGGCGGACGCGAAGGCGTGCGGCGAGCCGTACGACTACAACGGTGACGGGGTCATCGACGCGGTCTGCGAGGGCGGCAAGGGCTACAACGGCTTCTACGGGGCCGGCATGGTGGACGCGCTGGACGCGGTCCGCTGGTAGGCGCGTAGCGCCGTAGACACGGCAGACAAGAGGCAGGGGCCCGGGGGATCTCCCCCGGGCCCCTGCTCGTACGTTCCCGTCCCCTACGGGCGGTTGACGCGCGCCGCCCCCAGTACCCCGAGGGCCAGCAGGAGTTGTGCGGCGATGTAGGTGAGCATCACCCAGAAGTCAGGGGCGGGCACCCGGGGCCACTGCGCGATACCGGTGGCGATGAGGGCGTCGGAGAGCAGGAAGAGCGCCCCACCGGCCGCCGCGTACCGGCCGAGGACCCCGGCCCGCCACGCCATCGCTGTGAGCAGCAGGCTGTAGCCGGCCACCGGAACACGCAGCTCCGCCGGGAGGTCGGACCAGATCAGGACGAGGAAGACGGCGAGGACGAGGACGTACGCGGCCCCTGCGGCCAGGGCCGCGGGGGCCCGGTCCCGGCCGAAGAGCGTCAGGTAGCAGACATGGCCGACGGCGAAGGAGCCCATCCCGAGGAGGAAGGCCAGGTCGCTGTCGGCGAGCAGGAACACGTCCCCGCCCCACCCGAACAGCAGGGCCGCGATCAGCAGCCGGGGCCCGCCCCGGACGGCCGCGTACCCGGCGAGCAGCGGCATCAGCAGCGGCTTGGCGGCCACGTGGACGGTGTCGAGCCCGGCGAGGAGCCCGGCCAGGTCGACGGCGGCGGCGACGAGGAAGGCGATGAGCAGGGGCCGCGCGAACCGCTCGGCCCGTGGTGCGGTGGCGCGTCCCGGGCCGGTGGGACGGGAGGCCGTGGCGCTCATCGGGTGGGCTCCGGGGCGGCGGCCTGAGCGGGTACGGGGGTGGGTGCGGGCGCTTCGACAGGCAGGGCGGCGGGAGCGGGCGCTTCGCCGGGTACGGAGACGGAGGCGGGAGCTTCGACGGGCACAGGGGCGGGTTCGGGAGCTGCGCCGGATCCGGGCACCGCCCCCTTCCTGGCCGCGGGCTGCCAGCCCGGCCCCCGGAAGACCCGCCCGGCGCGCTCGCTCCAGCTGTCGGCGGCCCGGATGTCCCGGGCGATGGCCGCGTACTCGTGGGTGGCCACGCGCAGCGGGTTGTGGGTGGAGATGTTCTTGGTGAGTCCGTAGACGGGCCGCTCGGTCTCGGCCGCGAAGGAGCCGAACATCCGGTCCCAGATGATCAGGATGCCCCCGTAGTTGCGGTCCAGGTAGCTGCCCTGGGAGGCGTGGTGGACGCGGTGGTGCGACGGGGTGTTCAGGACGTACTCGAAGGGGCGCGGAAGCTTGCCGACCCGCTCGGTGTGGACCCAGAACTGGTAGACGAGGTTGGCCGACTGGCAGAAGGCGAGGGCCGCCGGGTGGACACCGCAGGCGATCATCGGCAGGTAGAAGGGCCAGACGGTGGCGGAGGTCCAGGGCTGGCGGAGCGCGGTGGTGAGGTTGAACTTCCGGCTGGAGTGGTGGACCACATGGCAGGCCCACAGGATCCGGATGACGTGGTGGCCCCGGTGGGACCAGTAGTAGAAGAAGTCCTGGGCGAGGAGCATCAGCAGGACCGTCCACCACACCACCGGCACCCGCAGCGGTGTCAGCTCGTAGACCGCCATGTAGATGGCGAGGACGGGAATCTTCCACAGCAGGTCGAACCCGAGGCTGCCGAGCCCCATGGTGACGCTGGTCGCGGCGTCCTTGGTGTCGTATCCGGCGGCGTCCTCGTCCGGATGGAAGCGGTAGCTCACCATCTCGATCACGGTGAGCAGCACGAAGGCCGGTATTGACCACAGCACGACATCGGGCAGGTTCGGCTCCATGCGAGCACCGTAGGGCCGCCCGTCGATGAGGGCTAGAGGTTGTTACCCACAAGTATGCGAGACCTGTTGTCAGCAGTCTTTGGCACCTTCTGCCAAGGGACGGGCCGCAGGATTTCCGGGACGCGTGTCGCCGAGGGGGAGGAACGCACGTGTCCGGTACGGAAGTTGCGCTGATTCGGCCGGCCGCGACGGTGCTCACGCCGCTCATGGCCGCCGAGGTCCGGCGATGCGACCGGCCCGGGGCGCCCCTGTCATGGGCACGCGCCCCCTCCCGCCCGAGCGCATCATCCGCCTCTCCTGACTCCTCCGGCGAGGGAGAGTCGGGGACCACCGGATAGGGCACTGTCAGTCGCGGCCCGTATTCTCTGTGACCATGCTCGACGACCGCCAGACAGCCGCACCGTGGCCGACCGCCTACCCCCAGGGGTACGCGGTCGTCGACGTGGAGACCACCGGCCTCGCCCGGGACGACCGGATCATCTCCGCCGCCGTCTACCGGCTGGACGCCCTGGGCGATGTCGAGGACCACTGGTACACGCTGGTGAACCCCGAGCGGGACCCCGGTCCCGTCTGGATCCACGGGCTGACGAGCGACGTGCTGGAAGGCGCGCCGCTCTTCCCCGAGGTGGCCGGGGAGCTGTCGGCGCGGCTCGCGGACCGGGTGCTCGTCGCGCACAACGCGGCGTTCGACTGGTCGATGATCGCCCGGGAGTACGCCCGGGCCTCGGTCGTCGCCCCGGTCGAGCAGCGACTCTGCACGATCGCGCTCGCCAAGGAGCTGCGGCTGCCGCTGCCCAACCACAAACTGGCCTCGCTCGCCGCCCACTTCGGCGTCGTGCAGCAGCACGCGCACCACGCTCTGGACGACGCCCGGGTGCTGGCCGAGGCCTTCCGGCCCAGTCTGCACGCGGCGGCGCGGGGCGGGGTGCGGCTGCCGTTGCTGGAGTGCCGGCCGCTGACCGAGTGGTCCGACTCCCCCGTCGCCCCCCGCGTCGGGTACCGCCCGGCGCGGCAGCCGAACAGTTGGCGGCCCTCGCGGAAGCGCCCGGCCTGCCCGTATCCCAACCCGGGGCGGTACGAGAAGGAGAAGCCGCTCAAGCAGGGGATGCGGGTGGCGTTCTCCGGGGACACCTCGGTCGACCGGGAGCTGCTGGAGGACCGGGCCGTGGAGGCGGGGCTGCATGTGGCGACCAGTGTGTCGCGGCTGACCAGCCTGCTGGTGACCAACGACCCGGACTCGGCCACCTCCAAGACGCAGAAGGCGAAGGCGTTCGGCACACCGATCCTGGAGGAGAGCGCCTTCACCCATCTGCTGCGCGACGTGGCCCCCGCCGACCAGGGCGCACCGGGGTCGGTGCCGCCGCAGGCCACCCCGTCATCGGAGTGAACCGGGCGCGACTCGCCCCGCGCCCGCTCGCCCGCCGACGCCGGGCGCCCCACCCTGTGGCGCATGGCACGTTGTGAGGTTTGCGGAAACGACTACGGCATGTCCTTCGAGGTGCACGCACAAGGTGCGGTGCACGTCTTCGACTGCTTCGCCTGCGCCATCCACCGCATGGCCCCGATCTGCGAGCACTGCCGGGTCCAGGTGATCGGGCAGGGCGTCGAGGCCGACGGGCAGTGGTACTGCGGCGCCCACTGCGCCCGCGCCGAGGGGAAGGCGGGCATCGTGGACAAAGTGTGACGAAGTCACTCATGGCCGGGCATCCCCGACCACACCCCCTGAGTGCCGCACCCCACGACCCCGGTTGTACGGTCATGGGGTGTACCGCTTCCTGTTGACCCGGCAGTGGGTTCTCCTCACCCTTCTCGCCCTCGTCCTGATGCCGACGATGGTCGAGCTGGGTTTCTGGCAGTTCCACCGCCATGAGAGGCGGGTCGCGCAGAACGAGCTGATCTCACGGAACCTCGAAGCGGCACCGGCCCCGGTCACCGATCTCACCTCCCCCGGGCACACCGTCCCGCGCGCCGACTACTGGCGGGCGGTCACCGCGACGGGCACGTTCGACACCGAGCACGAGGTGGTGGTCCGCCGGCGGACGTCGGCGGACGACAAGATCGGCGTGCATGTGCTGACCCCGCTGGACCTCAAGGACGGCTCCACCGTCCTGGTCAACCGGGGCTGGGTCCCCGCCGCGCCCAACCAGAAGGCGTACCCGGACGTGCCACCCGCCCCCCGCGGCGAGGTGACCGTCACCGGGCGGCTCAAGGCGGACGAGACGACCGGAAGCAGCGGGATCAAGGATCTGGCGGGGCTGCCCGACCGGCAGGTCATGCTGATCAACAGCGAGCAGCAGGCCCAGCTCCTCTCCCGTGAGGTCCTCGGCGGGTACATCGAGCAGACCTCCCCCGAGCCCTCGGGCGGACTGCCCGAGCAGATCCCGGACCCCGACGACAGCTCCATCGGCGCCCACATGGCGTACGCGGTCCAGTGGTGGCTGTTCGTCGCCGCCGTCCCGGTCGGCTGGATCATCCTCGTACGGCGGGAGAAGCGGGACCGCGAGGAGGCCGCCGCGAAGGGCGAGCCGGCCGGGGACGGTGCCGAGCAGACCGCGCCCGCGAGCGTCTGAGGCCTGGAGTACGACAAGTCCCCCGGCGGGCCTGAGAGGTCCGGCACACCGGTCGGCTGGTTGACGAGGGGCCGGTTCGGGAAAACGCCAGAGCGTGACCCCACGCATCGAGGACTACGCCCTGATCGGCGATCTCCAGACCGCCGCGCTCGTCGGCAGGAACGGTTCGATCGACTGGCTCTGCCTGCCCCGCTTCGACTCCGGCGCCTGTTTCGCCGCCCTGCTGGGCACCGAGGAGAACGGCCACTGGCGCGTCGCCCCGCAGGGCGCCGGGCCCTCCGACACCTGCACCCGGCGCGGCTACGCCGGTGATTCGCTGGTCCTGGAGACGTACTGGGAGACCCGGACCGGCACGGTCAAGGTCATCGACTTCATGCCGCAGCGCGACAAGTCGCCCGATGTGATGCGGATCGTGGAGGGCGTCAGCGGCAGCGTGGACATGAGCTCCGTGCTGCGGCTGCGCTTCGACTTCGGCTCCGTCGTGCCCTGGGTGCGCAAGTCGCACGGCCACCGGGTCGCGGTGGCGGGGCCCGACTCGGTGTGGCTGCGCAGCGAGCCGCCGGTCAAGACGTGGGGTCAGCAGTTCAGCACCTGCTCCTCGTTCACCGTCGCGGAGGGCGAGAGCGTGGCGTTCGTGCTGACCTGGCACCCCTCGCACTCGCCGCGCCCGAAGCTGATCGACCCGCACAAGGCGCTCAAGCACACGCTGCACGACTGGGTGAAGTGGACCGAGCGGTGCACGTACGAGGGGCCGTACCGCGAGGCCGTGCTGCGCTCGCTGATCACGCTCAAGGCGCTGACGTACGCCCCGACCGGCGGCATCGTGGCGGCCCCGACCACCTCGCTGCCGGAGGAGATCGGTGGCGTACGGAACTGGGACTACCGCTTCTGCTGGCTGCGGGACGCCACGCTCACCCTCGGGGCGATGGTCTCGGCCGGCTATCTGGAGGAGGCGGAGGCCTGGCGGGACTGGCTGCTGCGGGCCGTCGCCGGGGACCCGGCCGACCTCCAGATCATGTACGGCCTGGCGGGCGAGCGCCGGCTGCCGGAGATGGAGCTGCCCTGGCTCGCCGGATACGACAACTCCCGCCCGGTGCGGATCGGCAACGCGGCCGTCCGCCAGCGGCAGCTGGATGTGTACGGCGAGGTCATCGACGCGCTCCGGCTGGCCAGGGTCGCCGGTCTGGACGACAAGCCGCACGCCTGGAACCTCCAGCTCAGCCTGCTCGGCTTCCTGGAGTCGTCCTGGCGCGAGCCGGACGAGGGGCTGTGGGAGATCCGGGGCGCCCGGCGCCACTTCGTGCACTCCAAGGTGATGGCCTGGGTCGCCGCCGACCGGGCGGTCCGCTCGCTGGAAGAGAACCCGGAGCTGCCCGGGGACGCGGACCGCTGGCGGGCGATGCGGGACGCCGTCCACGCGGAGGTGTGCGCGAAGGGGTACGACCCCGTCCGGAACACCTTCACCCAGTCCTACGGGTCGCGGGAGCTGGACGCCTCGACGCTGCTGATCGTCCGGACCGGGTTCCTGCCGCCGGACGACCCCCGGGTGATCGGCACGGTCGACGCGGTCCGCGCCGAGCTGGGCAGCGACGGGCTGGTCCGCCGCTACAGCACCGAGGGCGGCAGTGTCGACGGACTGCCCGGCGAGGAGGGGGCGTTCCTGGCCTGCTCGTTCTGGCTGGTGGACGCGTTGCAGCGGATCGGCAGGCACCAGGAGGCGCGGGAGCTGTTCGAGCACCTGCTGGAACTGCGCACCGACATGGGGCTGCTGGCCGAGGAGTACGACGTCACGGGCGGACGGCAGCTGGGCAACTTCCCGCAGGCGTTCAGCCATATCGGACTGGTCAACTCCGCGGTCGACCTGGCCGGGGAGGACCCGGCAGGATAGGGCCATGGATCTTGGACTGAAGGACCGCGTGTACATCGTCACCGGCGCGACCCGGGGCCTCGGCCACGCCACGGCACGGGAGCTGGCCGCCGATGGCGCGAAGGTGGTCATCACCGGCCGGGACGCGAGGAGCGTCGAGGAGGCCGCCGCCGAGCTGGGCCCGAACGCCGTGGGCCTCGCCGCCGACAACGCCGACCCGAGCGCCGCCCAGCGGCTGGTGGACACGGCGCGGGAGCGTTTCGGGCGGCTCGACGGCATCCTCGTCAGCGTCGGCGGGCCGGCGCCCGGCTTCGTCGCGGACAACACCGACGACCAGTGGCAGACGGCCTTCGAGACGGTGTTCCTCGGGGCGGTCCGGCTGGCCAGGACGGCGGCTGCCGCGCTGGGCGAGGGCGGGGTCATCGGCTTCGTGCTCTCCGGATCGGTGCACGAGCCGATCGCCGGACTGACCATCTCCAACGGGCTGCGCCCCGGCCTCGCCGGATTCGCCAAGTCGCTCTCCGACGAGCTGGGGCCGCGCGGCATCCGGGTCGTGGGCGTGCTGCCCGCCCGGATCGACACCGACCGGGTCCGCGAACTGGACGCGCTCTCGGGCGACGCCGAGGCCTCGCGTACGGCCAACGAGGCCCGCATCCCGCTGCGCCGGTACGGGACGCCGGAGGAGTTCGGGAAGACCGCGGCCTTCCTGCTCTCCCCCGCCGCCTCGTACCTGACGGGGATCATGGTGCCGGTGGACGGCGGGGCCCGGCACGGGTTCTGAGGGGGCACCGCCCGCCCAGGGGGCGTGCACGCGTGGGCTCACGGGGCCGGGCCTGCGGTACGCGTACGCCTGGGGCCCGTCCCCGTACATACGCGTACGCCTCGGGGCTCGCCCCGTAAGCCCACGGGTCGTCAGGACACCCGTTCCGCGCGGTGCTTGACGGCCTTCAGCCGGACCTCGGCCGGGAGTTCGTCCAGGCCCGCCGACTCGCGGGCGTGGGCCAGCGCGCCGTCGGCCACCGCGTCGAGGGCCCGGGCGGGGGCGGCGTGCGGCTCCATCAGGAGGCGGACGCGGGCCCGGGGCGCGGTCCGGCGGCCGGTCAGGGCCGCCCGGGCGCGGGCCACCCCGTCCACCTCGCCCGCCTCCTCGGCGAGGACACCCTCCAGCGCCCGGCCGCGGACCTGGGCGCCCTCGCCGTCGCCGCTGTCGACCAGCACCTCGGCGAGGCGGCCGCGCCGGAGCTGGGCGAGCAACCACCACAGGGCGAGGACGACCAGCACGGCGAGGACCGCGATCACGGTCGGCCACCACCAGCCCTCGTCGCGCCAGCGGCCCCGGTCGGCGGCGCTGAGCAGTACGTCGTTCCTGCCGTCCCAGGGCCACCAGGACGGTACGGCGGCGCCGAGGCCCGCCGCGAGGACCGCGCCGCCCACGGCGATCAGGACGAGTCCGGCGAGACCCAGCAGGATCCGGTTGACGGTGGGGCGCATGCCGCTCATCCCTTCCTCGCCGGTCGGTCGACCCGGACGGAGAGGCCGGGCGGCTTCGCCAGGCCCAGCTCCCCGACGGCCCTGGCCAGCACGGTCTCCAGATCGGCCCGTACGTCGTCGATCCCCCGGAAGTGCGAGAGGGCCCGCACCTTCGCCCTGCGCCGCCCCATCCGGACCCGGACGGACTGCACCCCGGGCACCTCCACGGCCCGGTCCCGCAGGACCAGCGCGGCGGCGGTGCGGTCGAGTCCGGCCCGTACCCCGGTACGGTCGCGGCGCATCGGCAGCAGATCGCGCAGCCCGGGGGTGAGGGCGAGCAGGAGCAGCCAGAGGCCGATCGCCGCGGCGACGCCCGCGCCGACGAGCACGGCCGCATCGTCGAGCTGCCGCTCCGCCAGGCCGTCCGCCAGGGAGCGCCGCCACTGCATGGCCGGGTGACCGGCCCGTACGGCGGCGATGTCGTAGAGCAGCAGCCCGGCAGCGCCCAGGAGCACCAGGGCCAGCAGGGCCGCCGGGACCCGGCGGGCGGACCAGAAGCGGCCGACCCGGCCGCCTCCGCCCTGGTCGAGGGTGGGGACCGGCTTGTGGGACGGGGGCGCGCCGGGGTCGGGCGGGCCCGGGGCGCCCCCGGCCCGGTCCACCGTGGGCATACGCCGGGTGGAACCGGTGGAGCCCGTGGGGTCGGTGGGGTCGGTCGTCATCGGATCCTCCCCTGTCCGCCCCCGGCTCCCGCCGTGTGCAGCCGTTCGACCTGGACGGCCACTTCCGGCACGTCCATTCCGGCCAGCGAGGTGACCCGCTGGACGACCCGGCTCCGTACGGCACCGCACTGGCGGCCGATGTCGCACGGGTAGCGCAGCTCCAGGCTGACCCGGACCCGGGCCGCGTCACGGTGGACGGTGACCGTGGCACGCGGGGAGGCCCCCTCCTCGGGGGGTTCGCCGACGGCTTCCTTCGCCGCCTGCGCGGCGATCTTGGCGACGACCCGGTCGGCGATCCGGGTCTCGCCCCGCTCGGCGGCGGCGACCTGCCCGGTCACCGCCGTCACCGTCGCCGGTCGCCGCGCTCGCGACTCCGGAAGAAGTCGCCGGGTTCCAGGTCACCGTCGAGGAAGCGGCCGGCGATGAAGCCGATCGCCCCCAGGGCGGCCACCAGGACGAACGCTCCGAACCCGCCGAAGTATCCGGCGAATCCGAGCGCCATGCCGGCCAGCAGACCGGCCGCAGCCATGCTCATCGTCTCTCCTCAACTGCTGTGCGGAACCCGGGGATCTACTGGACGCGCTGCTGGCCCTCGTCGTCATCGTCGTCGTCCTCGTCGGGCAGCTTGACGTCGCTGACCGCGATGTTGACCTCGACGACTTCGAGTCCGGTCATGCGCTCGACCGCCGAGACGACGTTCTCGCGCACGTCACGGGCGACATCGGAGATGGCCACGCCGTAGTCGACGACGATCTCCAGGTCCAGGGCCGCCTGGGACTCGCCGACCTCGGCCTTCACGCCTCGGGTGACGGACTTGCCGCCGCCGGGGACCCGGTCGCGGACCGCGCCGAAGGTCCGGGACAGGCCGCTGCCCATCGCATGGACGCCGGCCACATCGCGTGCGGCCATTCCGGCGATCTTCTCGACCACGCCGTCCGCGATGGTGGTCCGGCCCCGGGTGCCGGGGTCACCGCCACCGCGCTTGTTCAGGGAGGACTTGCCCCGGCCGTCGCCGGAACCGCTGTCGGGGCCGTTGCGCTGGGAGTTCTCGCTCATCGCCACTCTTCCCTTCGGGACAGGGTTGGGACTTCCCTGCCCACGTTAAGTGCGCTTGCCCGGTCCCGCGCCGTGGATACGGCAAGGTGGGGGGATGACGACGGAGCGGAGCCCGCGGAGGGCCGACGGATGGACAGCTGCGGTACGGCAACGGCTGGGCCTCGGCCGTCTGCTCCCCCTGGGGGGTGCCACGGACGGCATCTGGATCGCGGAGACGGCGGCGGCCTCGGTGCTGCGCGCGGAGGCGGCCGTGCCCGGCGCGGTGCTCGGGACGCTGAGGATCGGGTTGTCCCGGGGAGCCGCCGATATGAGGGACATGACCACGTCCACGTCCCCGCCCTCCTCGTCGCCCCCGGCCGGGCCCGGGCCCGTGCCGCCACCGGGTGCTCTGCCGCCCGGGCCGCTGAGGATCGAGGCGGAGTTCCGGGCGGTGGCGGACCGCCCGCTGCCGGGGACGGCGGCCACCCTGCGCGCGGCGCTCGTCGCGGCGGCCACCGCCCGGCTCGGCCTGGAGGTCGCGGAGGTCGACCTGCGGGTGACGGCTCTGCTGGAGGACGGGTCCTCCGCCGGGGACGGGAGGCCCGGCGAGGGCACGGCAGCCGATGGCCGCCGTGCATCCGATGGCGGCGGGGCATCCGATGGCGGCGGGGCATCCGATGGCGGTGATGCGCCCGATCAGGTGATGACCCCCTTCGGCCCGGCCTCGTCCGCCCCGGCGGCCACCGCACCGCAGGCCGATGGTCCCGTGGCGGAGGCCGCCGCCGGGGTGCCCGGTGTCGCCTCTCTGACCCGGACGCTGGGCAGCCCGGTCCACACCGCGACCGACCACGTCCGGGTCGAGGTGGCGACGGCCGGGGACCATCGGGTTCTCGATGTGGCCCGGGCGGTGCGCACGGCGGTGTCGACGGCCATGGCGGACCGGCTGCCGGTGTCGGTGCTGGTCACGGACGTCGTGGAGCCGTCGGTCGAGGGGGGCACCCGCTCAGGGCCGCCCCCCTCGGCCGGGTTCAGTCGGTGATGCCCGCCAGGTCCCGCAGCCGGCGGCCCTGGGCGGCGCGCTCGGCGACGCACTGCTCCTCGTACGTACGGGAGACGGCACCGCTCAGCAGCGCCTTGGTCTCCACGACCGCGTCGCGCGGGGCGGCGAGCAGTGCGGCGGCAAGGTCGCGGGCCGCGCCGTCGAGCTGGTCGGCGGGGACGACGAGGTTGGCGAGGCCGGTGCGCTCGGCCTCCTGGGCGTGGACGAACCGCCCGGTGGCACAGATTTCGAGCGCGCGGGCATACCCGACCAGGTTCACCAGGGGGTGGGTACCGGTGAGGTCGGGGACGAGGCCGAGGCTGGTCTCGCGCATGGCGAACTGCACGTCCTCGGCGACGATCCGCAGATCGCAGGCGAGGGCGAGCTGGAAGCCGGCGCCGATGGCGTGGCCCTGGACGGTCGCGATCGACACGAGGTCATTGCGGCGCCACCAGGTGAACGCCTCCTGGTACTCGGCGATGATCGCGTCGAGTTCGGCCTCCGGGCCGCGCGCCATGTCGAGGAAGGACGGCTCGCCGTCGAACCCTTCGGGAGTGAACGCCTGCCGGTCGAGCCCCGCGGAGAAGGACTTGCCCTCGCCGCGGAGCACCACGACACGGACATCGCCGGGCAGTGCCCGTCCGGCCTCGGTCAACGCCCGCCACAGAGCGGGAGACTGGACGTTGCGCTTGGCCGGGTTGGTGAGCGTCACCGTGGCAACCGCGTCTTCGACGGTGAGCCGTACGCCGTCCTTGTCGAGCACGGGGTCGAGCGAGGTCATGGGGCACCTCCGGATCGGGTGCAGTCAGCACTCGGAAATGAAGTGACTGAACAGTAACCACCCGGACGACCTCGCGGTCAGCCGGGTGGCCACCCCCAATTCCGATGAGCCCGCAGAGGGCCGGGGCACTCAGGCCGAAGCGGCCTTCTTGCCCCGTGTGGCACCGCCACGTCCACGCAGCGTCACTCCGGACTCACTGAGCATCCGGTGAACGAACCCGTAGGAGCGGCCGGTTTCCTCGGCCAGCGCCCTGATGCTCGCACCGGAGTCGTACTTCTTCTTCAGGTCTGCCGCGAGCTTGTCACGCGCGGCGCCGGTCACCCGGCTGCCCTTCTTCAGAGTCTCGGCCACCCGTGCCTCCTCCATGGGAAGTGCGCTCTGGACTCTCATGATCACCCCTCCCGCGCTTCCTGGCCACCCATTCGGCAAGGTCGATGCGACCGGATTCCGGACCGGAGAGCGCTCCGACACGATCGGAATCCCGTATTCCGCGGGGTTTTCGGGGCATGCGGCGCCGACCGGCGAAAGAACCGGCAGGTCAGAGCCGTACTGGGAGCAAAGGCCCGGAAAGGGGCGCACGGCAGGTGAACGCCGGGCGCACCACCGGGGTACGAGACATCCTCACGCAGATGGTGGATCACGCGTAGGCCGAATGATCTATCCGGGGGTGATCCTGGCTCCTCCCGAAGCATTCGACGCAGCGCTCGACGCGGGTCCCGGTGGGGGCGCGACGGCTCAGGCCAGGGCCACCAGGTCCCGGTAGTCGGCGCCCCAGAGGTCCTCGACACCGTCCGGCAGCAGGATGATGCGCTCCGGCTGGAGCGCCTCGACCGCGCCCTCGTCGTGGGTGACGAGGACGACGGCGCCCTTGTACGTACGGAGCGCGCCGAGGATCTCCTCGCGGCTGGCGGGGTCCAGGTTGTTGGTGGGCTCGTCGAGCAGGAGCACGTTGGCTGACGAGACGACCAGGGTCGCGAGCGCGAGCCGGGTCTTCTCCCCGCCGGAGAGCACCCCGGCCGGCTTGTCGACGTCGTCGCCGGAGAAGAGGAACGAGCCGAGCGTCTTGCGGACCTCGACGAGATCGAGGTCGGGGGCGGCGGAGCGCATGTTCTCCAGGACCGTGCGCTCGGGGTCCAGGGTCTCGTGCTCCTGGGCGTAGTAGCCCAGCTTGAGGCCGTGGCCCTGGATGACCTCGCCGGTGTCGGGCTTCTCGGCGCCGCCGAGGAGGCGCAGCAGCGTGGTCTTGCCTGCGCCGTTGAGACCGAGGATGACGACGCGTGAGCCCTTGTCGATGGCGAGGTCGACGTCGGTGAAGATCTCCAGCGATCCGTACGACTTCGACAGGCCCTCCGCCATCAGCGGGGTCTTGCCGCAGGGGGCGGGCTCGGGGAAGCGGAGCTTGGCGACCTTGTCGGAGACCCGGACGGCCTCCAGGCCCGCGAGCAGCCGGTCGGCGCGCTTGGCCATGTTCTGGGCGGCGACGGTCTTGGTGGCCTTGGCTCGCATCTTGTCGGCCTGCGAGTTGAGGGCGGCGGCCTTCTTCTCGGCGTTCTGGCGCTCGCGCTTGCGGCGCTTCTCGTCGGCCTCGCGCTGCTGCTGGTAGAGCTTCCAGCCCATGTTGTAGATGTCGATCTGGGAGCGGTTGGCGTCGAGGTAGAACACCTTGTTGACGACCGTCTCGACCAGCTCGACGTCGTGGGAGATGACGACGAAGCCGCCGCGGTAGGACTTCAGGTAGTCGCGCAGCCAGACGATCGAGTCGGCGTCGAGGTGGTTGGTCGGCTCGTCCAGGAGCAGGGTGTCGGCGTCCGAGAAGAGGATCCGGGCCAGCTCGACGCGGCGGCGCTGACCACCGGAGAGGGTGTGGAGGGGCTGGCCGAGCACCCGGTCGGGCAGGTTGAGCGCGGCGGCGATGGTGGCGGCCTCGGCCTCGGCGGCGTACCCGCCCTTGGTGAGGAACTCCGTCTCCAGGCGCTCGTACTTCTTCATCGCCTTCTCGCGGGTGGCGCCCTTGCCGTTCGCCATCCGGTCCTCGTTCTCGTGCATCTTGCGCAGGATCTCGTCGAGACCACGGGCGGAGAGGATGCGGTCCCGGGCGAGGACGTCGAGGTCGCCGGTGCGGGGGTCCTGCGGGAGGTAGCCCACCTCGCCGGAGCGGGTGATGGTGCCGCCCGCTGGGGCGCCCTCGCCCGCGAGGCACTTGGTGAGGGTGGTCTTGCCGGCGCCGTTGCGGCCGACCAGGCCGATGCGGTCGCCCTTGGCGATCCGGAAGGAGGCGGACTCGATGAGGATGCGGGCGCCGGCGCGCAGCTCGATGCCGGTGGCGGTGATCACGGAAGAACTCCAGGGCAGTGTGGACGGCGGAGGGACGAGGGCGGAGGTCTCTCGACGCCGCTAATGCACAAGGAGATGGGCCATGGGTCCCATTCTACTGGCGGTGTGCAACTGCTTTTCCGCGTGCCCCGGGGGGGGAAAGATCCGTCCGATACTCTGCGCAGGGCGGCGCCCCGCCGTCCGGACCGAGCCGAGGGTGGTGCGCCCGTGCAGTTCGACGACGACGCCGATCTGGACACATCGCAGGTCCAGGACGTACGCGGGAACCGGATCCCGGGCGGGCGGGCCACCGTGGGCGGCGGCATCGTGGGTCTGCTCATCGCCCTGGCCCTGGGGCTGCTGTTCGGTGTCGGTCCGGATCAGCTCGGCCTCTCGTCCGGCGACACCGGGCCGGAAGCGGTCTCCTCGTCGGCGGCGCAGGTGCAGCAGAGCTGCCGGACGGGCCAGGACGCCGACAACCGGGACGACTGCCGGACGGTGGCGGTGGTCAACAGCGTGCAGGACTTCTGGCGCCAGGAGTTCCAGCGCAGGCGCGGCGGTTACACGGCCGCGCCGACGGTCCTGTTCAGCGAGCGGGTGGACACCGCGTGCGGGTCGGCGACCTCGGCGGTGGGGCCCTTCTACTGCCCGGGTGACCAGAAGGTCTATCTGGACCTGGGCTTCTTCGACGAGCTGCGGACGAAGTTCGGCTCCAGCGGCGGGCCGTTCGCCCAGGCGTACGTGGTGGCGCACGAGTACGGCCACCATGTGCAGAACCAGCTGGGCACGCTGAGCCGGTCCCGGGACGGGCGGCAGGGCGCGGACAGCAACGCGGTGAAGGTGGAGCTGCAGGCCGACTGCTACGCCGGGGTCTGGGCGCACCATGCGACGACGACACCGGACGAGTCGACGGGCCGGCCGCTGATCACGGAGCTGACCCCGGCGGACATCCGGGACGGGCTGGACGCGGCGGCGGCGGTCGGGGACGACCGGATCCAGGAGCGGTTCCAGGGGCGGGTGACCCCGGAGTCCTGGACGCACGGCTCATCGGCGCAGCGGCAGCAGTGGTTCTCCACCGGGTTCCGCAGCGGTGACATGGCGCGGTGCGACACCTTCTCCTGATCCTCTCCCGGACCCCGGTGGTCGGCGGCGGACGGAAGGCCGTTGTCCGTGCCGGGTGGAAGACTGGGACACAGGTCACATGGACGATCGGTCCGGGAGAGGTGAGGACCATGGCGGGCGCGGCGCAGGGTGTCCCGACGATCTACCCGACGGTGCTGTACGAGGACGCGAAGGCGGCGATCAGGACGCTGACGGAGGGCTTCGGCTTCACCGAGGAGGCGGTCTACGAGGGCGAGAACGGCAGCGTGCTCCACGCCGAGCTGTCCTGCGGCAACGGCAGGGTGATGCTCGGCTCCAAGGGCGGGTCGGGGGTCTTCGCGCGGGCGATGGCGGGGGCGGGGCCGGCGGGGGTGTACGTGGTGGTGGACGAGGTGGACGAGCACTACGCGCGGGCCCGGACGTTCGGCGTGGAGATCCTCATGGAGCCGACGGACCAGGACTACGGCTCGCGGGACTACATGGCCCGGGACGCCGAGGGCAACGTCTGGAGCTTCGGGACGTACGCACCGGGGTCCGCCGGGTGAACGGCGGGACCCGGCGGGGGGTCGCGGAGCGGGCGGCGCGGGGCGCGGGCCCGGCCCGTGGGGACGTTCCGCGTGAGGCCGCGCCCGCGGCGGCGGTCAGGCTCCGCCGGTGTGGACCTGGAAGGCGGCCCTGCGGACCGCCTTGGCCAGAGCCGGGTCGGGGTGGGCGGCGGCAAGGGCGACCAGGACCTGGACCGTGCGCGGGTGGCCGACGGCCCTGACCTCGTCGAGCAGGGCCGGGACGGTGCCCTGGACGGCGGAGTCCAGGTGGCGGACCAGGAGCCCGGTCTCGCCGTGGTCGGCGACGGCGGCGGCGGTGTCGACCCAGAGCCAGGTGGCCTCCTCGCGGCTGAGGATCTCCTGCGCGTCGTCAGGGTCGACCCCTTCGTACTCCGCGAGCCAGAGCAGGGCGTAGGGGCGTAGCGAGGGGTGGTCGACCACCGCGCGGACCTCGGGCTCGGCGGGGGCTCCGACGACGCGCAGCGCCTCGAAGGCCAGGCCGCGCAGGAGTGCGTCCTCGCCCCGGGCGACGGCGAGCAGCTCCGCGACGGCGCTGCCGACCGTACGGGCGGCCAGCCAGGCCCGGTACTCGTCGCGGGCCGGTCCGGGGGTGAGCCGGGCGCAGCCGAGGAGCATGTCGGCGGCGGACTGCTCGATGTTCCCGGCCGGGCTCTGGGCCGCGACGCAGATCTGTTCCAGCTTGACCCAGACCGCCCAGTTGCCGAGCGGGGTGAGGGTGGCGTGGCCGTTGCCGAGAGTCAGGGCGCCGACGGCGGCGAGGCCCTCCAGGGCCCAGTCGAGCAGCAGGGCGTCCAGGTCGGCGTTCCGGTCCGCCGAAGGCGCCGGGGCGGGCACGGACGCGGATGCCGGAGCGGGGGCCGGGCGTCCGTCGGCCGGAGCGCTCTCCCCGGCCGCGCGGCCGGTCCCGTACGGCACTTCGCAGCGCTCCCCCTGGAGTTCGGCGATGCGCTGGGCGAGGAGGTCCAGGAGGGCGGGTACGGGAACGGGGCCGGCGGAGAGCTGGAGGAGGGAGAGCACCTGGGGCACCGCCTCGACGGCTTCGGCGACCGCGCCGGTCTCGATGCCCTCGGGGGCGGCGTGGACCAGCGACCAGGCGTCGAAGAGCGCCACCCAGCCGCGGAGGACGGCCGAGTCGTCCCGGTCCCAGGCGCGCAGCCGCCAGCCGGGGCGGGCGGTGTCGCCGTGCAGCTCGATGAGGCCGGCCAGCCGGGCCCGGTCCCAGCCCGCGCGCACCTGGGCCGGGGAGAGTTCCAGGGCGGTCGCGGCCCGTTCGAGCGCCTGGGCGGCGAGCGGGGCGGAACTGCCGGGTGCCGGGGCGTCGGCCGCCCAGTGGGCGATGCGGACGGCGTCGGCGAGGGCCGCCCTGGCCTGGCGGGCCAGTTCCGTGCGGGGCGGGGTGCCCTCGGGGGGCCGGGGGGCCGGCCTGGTGCGCCGGGTGGACACGGCCCTGCGGGCGGTGGTGAGGGGTCGCGGGCGGACAAGTCGCAGCCTGGAGTCGCGCGGGGTACGGGACGTCACGGGAGCAGTCTTGCCCCTGACGGCCCGAAAGCCCAAACGGAAGGCGTTTCCCCGCTAACGGCGCCGTGGCACGGGGACGGGTGACCAAAGGGACCGATCCCCGCATCACCTCACATCAGGGGCGTGAGGAAGCGTCGGAGGGCCTCCTCGTAGCGGCCGGGATCGGCGTTCCACATCGACGCGTGCGGAGCCTGCCGTACGGCGTGGAGGCTGATCAGGTCCGGGCGGCGGGCGGCCAGTTCCCGGGAGGGGGCCCAGGGGGCGATGGTGTCGTCGGGGCCGTGCAGGATCAACGTGGGGGCGGGCAGCGCGTCGGGCAGGGCGGGGTCCAGGAGCGGGTCCGAGGCCATCCCGGTCCGGCCCTGGGCGGCGCGGACGGCCAGCGGCAGCAGGGCGGCGGGCACCCCGCGGGCGACGGCCAGGGCACGCAGGGTGGTCTGCCAGTCCAGGACCGGGGAGTCCAGGACGAGGCCGCCGATCCGTTCGCGGAGCGGGGAGCTGACGGCCGCGTGCAGGGCCATGGAGGCGCCGGTGGACCAGCCGTACAGGATCACGCGCCGGGCGCCGTAGCGGACGGCGAAGCGCATCGCCGCGTCCAGGTCGCGCCACTCGGAGGCGCCGAGGTGGCCGAGGCCGTCGGCGGGGCGGGGGGCTTGGGGGTCGCCCCGGTAGGCGAGGTCCAGCACGGGGAGGTGGCGCTCGCTGAGGAAGCCCATGAGGTTCATGGGGTGGTCGCGGGTGGTGCCGAGCCCGTGTGCCGTGATGACCCAGGTGTCGCGCTTGCCGGGCACCCACCAGGCGGGCAGTGAGCCCAGCTCGCCGGGGATCTCGACCTCCCGGTACTCCAGGCCGAGGGCGCTGCCCGGGTCACCCCGGTGCAGCTCGGGCGTGAGGCGGACCTTGTCGCCCGGCTCCAGGGTGCCGGTGTCGATCTGCTCCAGCCGGCGGACGACGGTGTCGGCGGTGGTCCCTGCTCCCTCGACGACGGGGCCGACCACCGCGTGGACGCCCGGGCCCTCGATCCCGTACGTGCCGGGGCGGAGCGCGGCGAGGGAGCGGGTCAGGGTGATCCGGCCGGGCGCCGTGGCGTGGACGGTGAGTCTGCGGTCGGCGGGGAGGGGCCGTCCGGGCGCCGCCTTGAGGGCGGCGTCGCTGGCGTACCGGCCGGCCGCGACCGCTGCCGCGCCGACGCCGAGGATCGTGGTGACGGCCGTTGCCGTCGCAGTTGCCGGGCGCACCGCTCCAGTGTCGTGGGGCGGGCGGCGCGGTGCCAGTGGGCGGGGGCCGTCCGGTGCGGCGCCCGCTCCTTCGTGACCGCCCGGGAGGGCCGGGCGGTCACCCCGTCTGTCCGTATCCCTTCAGCGCTTCGGTGACCTCGTCGAGCTGGGCGCGGCTGAGCAGGGACGGGCTCAGGCCCGGTACGGCGTTCGCGGTGAGCCAGAGGCGGCAGAGCCACTCCAGTTGGACGGTGCGCTCGTAGGCCTGGTCGGGGGTGGTGCCGTAGGTGACGGTGCCGTGGTTGGCGAGCAGGCAGCCGGTGCGGCCCCGGAGGGCGGTGAGCATGGCGTCGGCCAGCTCCGGGGTGCCGTAGCGGGCGTAGGCGGCGGTGCGGACGGGGCCGCCGAGGAGGGCGGCCGCGTAGTGCACGAGCGGCACCTCGGTGACGAGCGTGGAGACGGCGGTGGCGTGCACGGCGTGGGTGTGGACCACGGCGGCGGCGTCGGTCTCGCGGTAGACCGTGAGGTGGAGGGGGAGTTCGCTGGTCGGCCGGAGCTCCCCGAGGACCTGGCGGCCGTCGAGGTCGACGCCGACCGCGTCCTGTGGTCCGAGCCGGTCGTAGGGCACCCCGCTGGGGGTCACCAGGACCAGGTCCCCGACCCGGACGGAGACGTTGCCCGAGGTGCCGACGACCAGCCCGTCGGCGGCGCTGCGGCGGGCGGTGTCGACCACCTCCCGCCAGCCCTGGGAGACGGATTCCGGCTGCTGCTCGCTCATGGGGCGAGCGTAGGGGTGACGGGCCGGAAGCGGAACGTGACCCCCCACGTGACGGGTATCTCTTCCGGGCCCGAAACCGCCCGTCAAAGTCTTCCCCAACGAGGGGTAAAGGGCTGCCCGGCCGGTGTCCCACAGGCCTTTCCCAGCCCCTCCCGCACACAAGCGGAACCATGGCACTCCGGTTGGAGACACCACAGCGCCCCGCTCAGTTCATCTTCCGTTCACCCAGGTTGCCTACGGTCCACGAGCCACTGACGTCGAACGATTGCCTGGGTAAATGGAACACATCACGCTGCTGCTTGCGATTGTGGTCGTAACAGCTCTCGTGTTCGATTTCACGAACGGTTTCCACGACACCGCCAACGCGATGGCGACCACCATCTCGACCGGCGCGATGAAGCCCAAGACAGCGGTGGCCATGTCCGCCGTTCTCAACCTGATCGGCGCGTTCCTGTCGGTGGAGGTCGCCAGGACGATCTCCGGCGGGATCGTCAACGAGGACGGCATCAGAACAGAGGTCATCTTCGCGGCGCTGGTCGGCGCCATCCTGTGGAATCTCCTGACCTGGCTGGTCGGTCTGCCGTCCAGCTCCTCCCACGCCCTGTTCGGCGGTCTGATCGGTGCCGCCGTGATGTCGGCCGGCTGGTCCTCGATCAACGGCGGCACGGTCGTCACCAAGGTGCTGCTGCCCGCGATCGCGGCCCCCCTGGTCGCCGGTATCGCCGCGATGCTGGCCACCCGGCTCACGTACCGGATCAACCGGAACGTCACCGACCCGAACCAGCAGAAGTCGACCGCCAAGGGCTACCGGGCCGGGCAGATCGCCTCCGCCGGTCTCGTGTCGCTCGCCCACGGCACCAACGACGCCCAGAAGACGATGGGCATCATCACCCTGGCGCTGGTCACCAGCGGTGTCCTGGCCCCCGGCTCCAACCCGCCCCTGTGGGTCATCGTCTCGGCCGGCATCGCCATCGCGCTCGGCACCTACCTCGGCGGCTGGCGCATCATCCGCACCATGGGCAAGGGCCTGACCGACCTCCAGCCGCCGCAGGGCTTCGCCGCCCAGACCAGTGCGGCCACGGTCATCCTGGCCTCCTCGCACCTCGGCTTCTCGCTCTCCACCACGCAGTCCTGCTCCGGCGCCGTCATGGGCGCGGGCCTCGGCCGCAAGGGCGGCGTGGTCCGCTGGTCCACCGCCACCCGGATGTTCGTCGCCTGGGGTCTGACCCTCCCGGCCGCCGCCCTGGTCGGCGCGGGCGCCGAGTTCCTCACCAAGCAGGGCCCGTGGGGCGTGGCCGCCACCGCGGTCATCCTCGTCGGCGGCTCCTTCGCCATCTGGGTGGCCTCGCGCCGCGAGCCGGTCGACCACACCAACGTCAACGACACCGAGGACACGACGGCGAACGAGCCGCAGGGCGTCGTCACCACCGCCATCGCCGCGGTCGCGCCGCCGCCCACCGCCGCTGCGGTCCCCGACCTCTCGACCACCATCCCGGCCCCGGCCCCGGCCGCGGCGCCCGACGACACGCCCCGCCCCGCGGCCACGGTGTAAGGACGGATCCGCATGAAAATCGACTGGGCAGCTCTCGCCTCCGTCTTCGGTGTCAGTCTCGTCGTCACCGTCGCACTGGTCGGCGTCTTCACCCTGGGCATCGTCGCCCTCTCCAAGCTGTCGACCCCGGCCGACGGCGACACCCCCGCCCCCTCCGGTGGCACGGCGGCACTGGCTCGCACCGGCGCGTACGCCGCCTTCGCGGCGTGCGCGGCGGCGGTCGCGTACGGGATCTACCTGATCGTCGCCTGACCCGCGCCGACGCGCTCCGTCGGGCCGGACACACCACCGTGTGTCCGGCCCGATGTGCGTCTGCGCACACCGGGCCTCCGCAGGTCAACAGCGAGTTGACGGCCGTTCTCGCAACGTGGTGGACTGCCCGGGCCATTACGGCGACAGGAGAGGAAGCCGGTGCGAATCCGGCGCGGTCCCGCCACTGTCACCGGGGAGCACTCCCCCACATCGGAGTCACGGCCCGCCGCACGCGGGCTGGAAGGCCGGGGGAACTGCGGATCCGGAAGCCAGGAGACTCTCGTCGCCGGACACGTCGAACCAGGGCGCGGACCCTGAGTGAGGACCTGACGCCATGCCTGGCCGCCGAGCGCCGCAGCTGCCGCCGTTGTCGTTGCCGCCTTTCCCGTACGCCGGTACCTCCCGCCCCACGACGGCCTGACCCCGTGCGTGCCGATCGCGCTTCCCTGCGCGCCGATCGCCTTCCCGTACGCCCCGATCGCGCTCCCCTGCGCGCCGGGCGCGTCTTCGCGTACGGTGCCGCCGCCGGGCTGGTCGCCGACACCCTGCTCGGGGACCCGCGCCGGGGGCATCCCGTCGCCGGTTTCGGGCGGGCCGCCGCGCGGGTGGAGTCGCTGCTCTGGCGGGACGACCGGGGCCGGGGCGCGCTGCACGCCCTCGTCTGCGCCGGAGGCGCCGTGGGGGCCGCCGCGTTGGCCGCCCGTGCCGTACGGGGGCGCCCCGCGCTCGCCGTCGCGCTGACCGCCGCCACCACCTGGTCGGTCGTCGGCGGCACGTCGCTGGGCCGGGAGGCCCGCGCCGTCGGGGGCGCACTGGCCGCCGGAGACATGGAGGTGGCCCGGGAGCGCCTGCCGCATCTGTGCGGGCGCGATCCGCACGCGCTGGACGGGCCGGGGATCGCCCGCGCGGTCGTGGAGTCGGTCGCGGAGAACACCTCGGACGCCGTCGTCGGCGCGCTGGTGTGGGGCGCGATCGGCGGGGCCCCCGGCCTCGTCGGCTTCCGGGCCGCGAACACGCTGGACGCGATGGTCGGTCACAAGTCGCCCCGCTACCGGCGCTACGGCTGGGCCTCGGCCCGCCTGGACGACGTGGTGGGGTGGCCCGGCGCCCGGCTGACGGCCGCGCTGGCCGTGGTGGCCGGGGGGCGGCCGACCGAGGCCGTACGCGCCTGGAAGGCGGACGCGCACCGGCACCCGAGCCCGAACGCGGGTCCGGTGGAGGCGGCGTTCGCGGGGGCGCTCGGCGTACGGCTGGGCGGCACGCTCGCGTACGCGGGGCGCGTGGAACACCGGCCGGTGCTGAACGGGGAGTTCGGGCGGGAGGTCCGGGGCAGCGACATCGAGCGGGCCGTGCGGCTGTCGCGGCGGGTGAGTGCGCTGGCCCTGGGGGTGTGTGTGGCGGGCCGGCTGGTGGCGGGGCACCTCGTCGCGGGGCGGAAGCGGGAGCGGGCATGAGCGGTACGGCATCGAGCGGTACGGCATCGAGCGGTGCGGTACGGGAACGGGGGCGGGTATGAGCGGCGGCGGGCTGCTGGTCGCGGGAACGACCTCGGACGCGGGCAAGAGCGTCGTCACGGCGGGCATCTGCCGGTGGCTGGTGCGCCGGGGCGTGAAGGTCGCGCCCTTCAAGGCGCAGAACATGTCCCTCAACTCCTTCGTCACCCGCGAGGGCGCGGAGATCGGGCGCGCCCAGGCCATGCAGGCGCAGGCCTCCCGGGTGGAGCCGACGGCCCTGATGAACCCGGTCCTGCTCAAGCCCGGCGGCGACCGGTCCAGCCAGGTCGTCCTGATGGGCAGGCCGGTCGGTGAGATGAGCGCCCGGGGGTACCACGGGGGCCGGCAGGAGGCACTGCTCGGCACCGTCACGGACTGCCTGGAGCAGCTGCGGTCGGCGTACGACGCGGTCATCTGCGAGGGCGCCGGCTCCCCGGCCGAGATCAACCTCCGGCGCACCGACATCGTGAACATGGGGATCGCGCGGGCCGCGCGCTTTCCCGTGCTGGTGGTCGGGGACATCGACCGGGGCGGGGTCTTCGCCTCGTTCTTCGGGACGACGGCGCTGCTGGGCGCCGAGGACCAGTCACTGGTCGCGGGGTACCTGGTGAACAAGTTCCGGGGTGACGTCTCGCTGCTGGAGCCGGGGCTCGACATGCTGTACGGGCTGACCGGGCGGCGTACCTACGGGGTGCTGCCGTACGCCCACGGGCTCGGCATCGACGAGGAGGACGGCCTGCGGGTCTCCCTGCGGGGCGCGGTACGGGAGTCGGTCGTGGCACCGCCGCACGGGGAGGACGTGCTGCGGGTCGCGGTCTGCGCGGTGCCGTTGATGTCCAACTTCACGGACGTGGACGCGCTGGCCGCCGAACCGGGGGTCGTCGTGCGGTTCGTGGACCGGGCCGAGGAGCTGGCCGACGCGGACCTGGTCGTCGTGCCCGGCACGCGCGGCACGGTGAAGGCGCTGGCCTGGCTGCGCGAGCGCGGTCTCGCCGAGGCCCTGGTGCGGCGGGCGGCCGAGGGGCGGCCGGTGCTGGGGATCTGCGGCGGGTTCCAGGTCCTCGGTGAGCGCATCGAGGACGAGGTGGAGTCGCGGGCGGGGGTCGTGGACGGGCTGGGGGTCCTTCCCGTACGCATTCGCTTCGACCGCGCCAAGACGCTGGCGCGGCCGGTGGGTTCGGCGCTCGGTGAGGTGGTGGAGGGGTACGAGATCCACCACGGGGTGGCCGATGTACGGGGCGGGGAGCCGTTCCTGGACGGCTGCCGGGTCGGGGCGGTCTGGGGGACGCACTGGCACGGGTCGTTGGAGAGCGATGCCTTCCGGCGCCGGTTCCTGGAGGAGGTGGCGCGGGCCGCGGGCCGGCGGTTCGTGCCCGCGCCGGACACCTGTTTCGGGGCGCTGCGGGAGGAGCAGCTGGACCGGCTGGGGGATCTGGTGGAGGAGCACGCGGACACGGACGCGTTGTGGCGGTTGATCGAGGGGGGCGCGCCCGGGGGGTTGCCCTTCGTACCGCCGGGGGCTCCGCCGTCGGCGGCGGGTGCGGGTGCTTCGGAGGGCCGGGACGCCGCCCCGGACCCCGCTCCTCGATCGCCGGAGGGGCTTGATGTGACCGGTCACGTAGAAGCCGAACAGCATGTCGACCAGGAGGCCTTGTGAGTACGCCCTATCCCTTCACCGCGATCGTCGGGCAGGACGACCTGCGGCTCGGGCTGTTGCTGAACGCGGTCAGCCCGGCCGTCGGCGGAGTGCTCGTGCGGGGTGAGAAGGGGACCGCCAAGTCCACCGCCGTGCGGGCGCTGGCCGCGCTGATGCCCGAGGTCGCCGTCGTCCCGGGGTGCCGGTTCTCCTGTGACCCGGTCTCGCCCGATCCGGCGTGTCCCGACGGGCCGCACGCGGAGGCGGCCGGGGCGGCGCGGGCCGCGCGGACCGTGGAGCTGCCCGTGGGCGCGTCCGAGGACCGGCTCGTGGGGGCGCTGGACATCGAGCGGGCGCTCTCGGAGGGCGTGAAGGCGTTCGAGCCGGGGCTGCTGGCCGACGCCCACCGCGGGATCCTGTACGTCGACGAGGTCAACCTCCTCCATGACCACCTGGTGGACCTGCTGCTGGACGCGGCGGCCATGGGTGCCTCGTACGTCGAGCGCGAAGGCGTCTCCGTACGGCACGCGGCACGGTTCCTGCTGGTCGGGACGATGAACCCGGAAGAGGGCGAGCTGCGGCCGCAGTTGCTGGACCGGTTCGGGCTGACCGTGGAGGTCTCCGCGTCCCGGGACACCGACGAGCGGGTGGAGGTCGTCCGGCGCCGGCTCGCGTACGACGACGATCCCGAGGGGTTCGCCGCGCGCTGGGCCGAGGAGGAGGGCGCCCTGCGGGAGCGGATCGCGGGTGCGCGGGCCCTGCTGCCCCGGGTCGTGCTCGGTGACGGCGTGCTGCGGCAGATCGCCGCCACCTGCGCCGCGTTCGAGGTCGACGGGATGCGGGCGGACATCGTGATGGCCCGCACCGCGACCGCGCTCGCCGCCTGGGCCGGACGTGAGGAGGTCACCGCCGACGACGTACGGCAGGCCGCCCTGCTGGCGCTCCCCCACCGGCGGCGGCGCAACCCGTTCGACGCGCCGGGCCTCGACGAGGACAAGCTCGACCAGACGCTGGACGAGGCCGCCGGGGACCCGGGGCAGGGCAACGGCGACGATCCCGACCCCGGGCCCGACGGCGGGGGCGACGGCGGTGGGGGCGGTGGCGTGCCGCCGCAGGCCGACGGGGAGGACCGTACGCCTCCGCAGGGCTCCGAGGGCGACTCTCCGTCCCCCGCCCCCGAGGGCGCGCCCGACGCGCCCGGGCGGCCCACCGGGGGCGAGCAGCAGCCGGTGGCGTCCGCCGAGCCGTTCCGTACGAAGATGCTCAGCGTGCCGGGGCTCGGGGAAGGTGCTGCGGGGCGGCGCTCCCGGGCCCGTACTGAGCACGGGCGTACGACCGGCGCGCGGCGGCCGGAGGGGGCGCTGACCAAGCTGCACCTGGCCGCCACCGTGCAGGCCGCCGCCCCGCACCAGCAGGCGCGCGGGCGCAGTGGGCGCGGGCTCGTGGTGCGGCGGGACGATCTGCGGCAGGCCACCCGGGAGGGACGGGAGGGCAACCTCGTGCTGTTCGTCGTGGACGCGTCCGGGTCCATGGCGGCCCGGCAGCGGATGAGCGCGGTCAAGGGGGCCGTGCTCTCGCTGCTGCTGGATGCCTACCAGCGGCGGGACAAGGTCGGCCTGGTCACCTTCCGGGGCAAGGAGGCCGACGTGGCGCTGCCGCCGACCTCGTCCGTGGACGCGGCCGCCGCCCGGCTGGAGTCGCTGCCGACCGGGGGACGTACGCCGCTCGCCGCCGGGCTGCTCAAGGCCCATGACGTGCTGCGGGTGGAGCGGCTGCGCGATCCGTCGCGGCGGCCCCTGCTCGTCGTCGTCACGGACGGACGGGCGACCGGCGGTCCGGAGCCGGTGGCGCTCGCGGGGCGGGCGGCGCGGCTGCACCGCTCGGAGGGGACGGCCTCGGTCGTCGTGGACTGCGAGTCGGGGTACGTACGCCTCGGTCTCGCCGGGGAGTTGGCCCGGGAGCTGGGAGGCACCGCCGTCACGCTGGACGAGCTGCGGGCCGACTCGATCGCCGGGCTCGTCAAGGACGTCACCGCAGCCGGGAGGGCCGCTTAATGCCACAGGGACAGCCGACATCGGTACCGGACGACGGGCTCACCACCCGTCAGCGCCGCAACCGCCCGCTCCTGTTCGTCCACACGGGCATCGGGAAGGGCAAGTCGACCGCCGCCTTCGGGCTCGCGCTGCGGGCCTGGAACCAGGGGTGGCCGATCGGGGTGTTCCAGTTCGTCAAGTCCGCGAAGTGGAAGGTCGGCGAGGAGAACGCGCTGAAGGTACTGGGCGCGAGCGGTGAGGGCGGCACGGTCGACTGGCACAAGATGGGCGAGGGCTGGTCCTGGGTCCAGCGCGACGGCCAGGTCGACAACGAGGAGAAGGCCCGCGAGGGCTGGGAGCAGGTCAAGCGGGACCTGGCCGCGGAGACGTACAAGCTGTACGTGCTCGACGAGTTCGCCTATCCGCTGCACTGGGGCTGGATCGACACCGACGAGGTCGTCGAGGTCATGCGGAACCGGCCCGGCACCCAGCATGTGGTGATCACCGGCCGCAACGCGCCGGACGCGCTGGTCGAGGCCGCCGACCTGGTGACCGACATGTCGAAGGTCAAGCACCCGATGGACGCGGGGCAGAAGGGCCAGAGGGGCATCGAGTGGTGAGTGTGCCGCGTCTGGTCATCGCCGCTCCGGCCTCGGGCAGCGGCAAGACCACCGTCGCCACCGGCCTGATGGCCGCCTTCGCCGCGCGCGGGCTGGCCGTCTCGCCGCACAAGGTGGGCCCGGACTACATCGATCCGGGCTACCACGCGCTGGCGACGGGCCGCCCCGGCCGGAATCTCGACGCGTACATGTGCGGGCCGGAGCTGATCGCCCCGCTCTTCGCGCACGGGTCGGCGGGGTGCGACCTCGCCGTGGTCGAGGGCGTGATGGGGCTGTACGACGGTGCCTCGGGGCAGGGCGAGCTGGCGTCGACCGCCCAGGTGGCGAAGCTGCTCCGGGCCCCGGTGGTGCTGGTGGTGGACGCCTCCTCGCAGTCGCGTTCGGTGGCGGCCCTGGTGCACGGGTTCGCCTCCTGGGACCCCCAGGTGCGGATCGGCGGGGTGATCCTGAACAAGGTGGCCTCCGACCGGCACGAGGCGCTGTTGCGGGACGCGCTGGACGAGTCCGGGCTGCCGGTGCTCGGCGTGATCCGGCGGGCCCCGCAGGTCGCGACGCCCTCGCGCCACCTGGGGCTGGTCCCGGTGGCCGAGCGGCAGGGCGATGCGGTGGAGGCCGTACGGGCCATGGGCGAGCGGGTGCGCGCCGGGTGCGACCTGGAGGCGCTGCTGGCGCTGGCGCGGACGGCGCCCGCGCTGGCGGACGAGCCGTGGGAGCCCGCGTACGCCCCCGCGGTCTCCGGTCCGGGGCCCCGGCCCGTCGTCGCCGTGGCGGGCGGGGCAGCGTTCACCTTCGCGTACGCGGAACACGCCGAGCTGCTGACGGCGGCCGGGGCGGACGTCGTGGTCTTCGACCCGCTGCGGGACGAGAAACTGCCCGCGGGGACGGCGGGGCTCGTGATCGGCGGCGGGTTCCCGGAGATGTACGCCCCCGAACTGTCGGCCAACGAGCCGTTGCGGCGGGGGGTGACCGAGCTGGCCCTGAGCGGGGCCCCGGTGGCGGCCGAGTGCGCGGGGCTGCTGTATCTGGCGCGGGAGCTGGACGGGAAGCCGATGTGCGGGGTGCTGGACGCCGAGGCCCGGATGTCGGAGCGGCTCACCCTCGGGTACCGGCAGGCGGTGGCGGTCTCGGACAGTCCGCTGGCGGCGGCCGGGACGCGGATGCGGGGGCACGAGTTCCACCGGACGGTACTGGAGCCGGGAGCGGGGCCGGTGCCCGCCTGGGGGATGCACCAGCCGGAGCGGCGGGTGGAGGGGTATGTCCAGCGGGGCGTGCACGCCAGCTATCTGCACACCCACTGGGCGGCCTTCCCCGAGGCGGCCCGGCGGTTCGTGGAGCACTGCCGGGTGCGGTGAGGCGTACAAGGGCGCGCAAAGGCGCACGGGCGGCTCACTCCGCGATGCCGACCACCAGCCAGATGAAGCCCACGCCCCCGACGGTGCAGAGAAGGGTGGAGCGGGCGGGATGGGTGTGGTGTGCCTCGGGAAGAATCTCCGCGGCGGCCAGGTAGAGCAGCGCTCCGCCGAAGAAGCCGAGATAGCCGCCGAGCAGTTCCTCCGGAAGGGTGAACAGCAGCGTCGTCGCGGCGCCCACGACCGGGGCCACGGCGGCCGCGAACAGCATCACGAGCGCCTTGCGGCGGGCGTTCCCGTAAAGACTGGTGAGGGTGTACGTGTTGAATCCGTCGGCGAAGTCATGACTGATCACGGCCAGCGCCACGGCCATGCCCATGGAGCCGCTGATCTGGAACGCGGCGCCGAGCGCGACGCCGTCCATCAGGCTGTGGCCGATCATCGCGGAGGCCGCCGCCAGCCCCACCTGCGGCACCCGCTGCCCGTCCGCCCCGTGTGCCACCTGGCGGGCGGCGAGCAGCCGCTCGACCAGATGGGCCACCAGAAAACCGCCGACGAACAGCAGCAGCGCGGCGGGCACCCCGAACACCGGCGCGCCCGCGGCCTCCAGGGACTCCGGCAGGAGGTCCAGGCCGACCACGCCGAGCATCAGACCGCCCGCGAAGCCGAGCACCAGATGGCGGCGGTCGGTGACACGTTGGGCGACCCAGCCACCGGCCAGGGTCATCAGGAACGCGCCGAGCGCGACGAACACCGCCATGGGCTCTTGCTAGCCGATCGACCTCGTCGGCCGCATCTCAGGATGCCCTTACCCGGGGGCGGACGTACCCGCCCGCAGGAGGACCTGAGCCGTACGACGGCCGGGTCCGTGACCGTATACGGAACAGCTCCACCCCCCACCCCGTGATGTGCTTGATGTGAAAGGCAGGCTCCGCCATGACGAGCATCCCGCCCCCAGGAATCCGGCCATGACCCGAGCGGCCGCCCGTCCCGCGCCGGAGCCGGGCGCGCGGGACCTGGTCGTCGGAGTCGGCGCCCGGCGCGGTGCGCCGGCCGACGAGGTGTACGGCCTGATCGAGGCGGTGCTGCGGGGGGCCGGGCTGCGTACCTCCGATGTGGTGGAGGTGGCGACCGTCGACGCGAAGGCGGACGAGCCGGGGATCGTCGGGGCCGCCGCCCGGCTGGGGGTCGCGGTGCGGTCGCATCCGGCGGCGGCGCTGGCCGGAGTGCGGGTGCCGAACCCGTCGGGCGCGGCAGCCGGTTCGGTGGGCACCCCGTCGGTCGCGGAGGCGGCGGCACTGATCGACGCGGACGAGCTGGTGGTGGAGAAGTCCGCCGGAAAGGGGCGCGCCACCTGTGCGGTGGCCCGCCGTCTGCCGGTCGCCCTCCCGTCGTTCCCTGTTTCCGGCGAGAAAACTTCCGCCCCCCTCGTGACGGAAGGCCCCCGCCCGTTCACCATGGCAGCCATGAACCCCCCCACGCATCCCCCCACGCGGGACCTCGAGAGCGCCGGGCCCGACCTGCGGCACCACGGCGACGCGGAGGTGCGCGGCGAGAATCTGACCGATCTCGCCGTGAACGTCCGCACCCACACCCCACCGGAGTGGCTGCGCCAGCGGATAGCCGCCTCCCTGGTCTCGCTGGCCGCCTATCCCGACGGCACGGCGGCCCGGGAAGCGGTGGCCGAGCGGCACGGACTGCCGGTGGAGCGCGTCCTGTTGACGGCGGGTGCCGCCGAGGCGTTCGTCCTGATCGCACGGGCGCTCCCGGCCCGCTGCCCGGTGGTGGTGCATCCGCAGTTCACCGAGCCGGAGGCGGCGCTGAGGGCGGCCGGGCACGGGGTGGGGCGGGTGCTGCTGCGGGCGGAGGACGGCTTCCGGCTCGATCCGGCGGCGGTGCCCGAGGAGGCGGACCTCGTGGTGGTCGGCAACCCGACCAACCCGACGTCCGTACTGCACCCGGCGGCCCTGCTGGAGCGGCTGGCCAGACCGGGGCGGACGCTGGTGGTCGACGAGGCGTTCATGGACGTGGTGCCGGGCGAGCGCGAGGCGCTGTGCGGGCGGACGGACATCCCGGGGCTCGTCGTGCTGCGCAGCCTGACCAAGACCTGGGGGCTGGCCGGGCTGCGGATCGGCTATGTCCTGGCCGAGCCGGAGACCGTGGCGCTGCTGGCCGAGGCGCAGCCGCTGTGGCCGGTGTCGTCCCCGGCGCTGGCGGCGGCCCAGGCGTGCGTGGAGCCGCGGGCGCTGGTGGAGGCGGCCGAGGCGGCGGACCGGATCACGGTGGACCGGGCCCATCTGCTGGCCGGGCTCGCGGAGTTCAGCGAGGTGCGGGTGGTGGAGGAGGCCCGGGGGCCGTTCGTCCTGGTCCGGCTGGAGCGGGCGGCGGAGATCCGGGAGCGGCTGCGACTGCTGGGCTTCGCGGCCCGGCGCGGTGACACGTTCCCGGGGCTCGGGCCGCAGTGGCTGCGGCTCGCCGTACGGGACCGGGCGACGACGAACCGCTTCCTCCAGGCCCTGGACCAGGCGGTGCAGGCGCTGCCCGCGCGGACGGGGCGCTGAGACCCGCGCAGGAGGCGTCGCGGCCTCCTCCTGTACGGAGGCCGAGGCCCGCGCAGGAGGTCACGGTGCCCTCGGGGCGGCGTCCTGTGTACGGACGCCGCCCCGAGGTCCCGTGCGCGGGGATCAGCCCCGGGTGCTGCCGCCGCGTCGGCGTGCGACCACCGTGGCGCCCGCGCCGACCGCGAGCAGCAGGGCGGCGCCGCCCGCGAGGTACGGAGTGGCGGAGCTGCCGCCGGTCTCGGCGAGGTTGGGCGCGGTGCCGGAGTCGGAGCCGGTCTGCGGCTTCACACCGGTCCCGCCGTCGCCCTTGTCTCCGGTGGAGCCGGTGTCCGAGCCGCCGCCCGATCCGCCCGTCTCGCCGCCGGTGGAGCCTGCCGTGTCCCCGCCCGTGGAGCCTCCGGTGGAGCCGTTCGTCGACCCGCCGTCGGTGGTGCCCGGCTTCTCGGGCCCGGTGGGCGCCTTCGGGGTCTCGCAGGTGGCTCCGGCGAGCGTGACCTCGCCGTTCACCTCGGCCACGTTGAGGTCGAGCGGGTCGACCGCGACCTTGAGCTGAAGCGCCGTCGCGGCGGCCGTACGCGAGGTGGTCTCCGTCGTCGACAGGTCGAGGCTCACCTCACCCACGCCCGGCACCGCCACCCGGGTCGGCCCGCCCGCCGAGAGCGTCACCTTCTTGCCGAGCACCGAGACATGTCCGAGGACGTTGGACTCGGCGACGGGCTCCTTGCCGACCTCGCAGAGCGCCTTGGAGGTGACCTTCTCGACCTCGATGAGCGAGAGCAGCGGCAGACCGGGCACATGGACGCGGGCCTTGGCCAGGTTGGTGTAGCCCTCGGCCTTCTTCTCGTCCACGGTGGCGTTCGCCGTGGCCACGTCGGCGCGCAGCACGCTGACCGGCTTTCCGCCCTCCACGCCGTCCAGGTTCACGGTCAGCGCGGTCTCCTCGGCGCTGGCCGGGGCCTGCACCTCGTTGAGCGTGACCTTGAGGGGCACCTGGACGGACTTGTTGAGGAGCGAGACGTCGAGCCCGGTACGGAGCACGACCGCGCTCGCCTTGCCCTCGCCGCCGGTGGCGGGCGTCGCCGGGGCTGCCTGCGCGGGGACGGCAGCAAGCAGGGCGACGGGAGCGGCGGCGACCGCCAGGGCGGCGAGACGGAAGGTGTTGCTGTTCAAGATGGTGGAACCCCCACAAGAGACATGGAGCCACCGGCACAGTCCAATGGGGGACATCGCCTGCGCCGGTGGCATCGACTCCGTGAATCTTTACGCACTGTGGGTGAACTGGCGTACACCTGAAGTGAGTTCACCCCAAAGGGTGGTTTCCGCGCGCATATTCGAATCTTTCGGCACGTGCGTTCCCTCGCGCCTCGTTCCGTCACCCGTTTCCCACGGGCGAGCCGGGGCGGGGCACCGGGTCGAGCCACTTCAACGAGGCAGGACCGGCATACGTCACCGCCTGTCAACCCGTCGCCGCGGTCGACTCACCCCACCACCCTCCCGTTCAGCACCACATGGCGCGGGGCCGCCAGCACCCGGACGTCGGCGCGCGGGTCCTCCTCGTACACGACCAGGTCCGCCGGAGCGCCCTCTTCCAGGCCCGGCCGCCCCAGCCACCGCCTCGCCCCCCACGCGGTGGCGGAGAGGGCCTCCAGGGGCGGGATGCCCGCCTTCACCAGCTCGGCCACCTCGCCCGCGACCAGGCCGTGCGCCAGCGAACCGCCCGCGTCGGTGCCGACGTAGACGGGGATGCCGGCGTCGTACGCGGCGCGCACGGTGTCGTACCGGCGCTCGTACAGCTGCCGCATATGCGCCGACCAGCGGGGGAACTTCGCCTCGCCGCCCGCCGCGAGGTCGGGGAACGTGGCGATGTTGACCAGGGTCGGGACGATGGCGACACCGCGCTCGGCGAAGAGCGGAATGGTCTCCTCGGTGAGGCCGGTTGCGTGCTCGACGCAGTCGATGCCCGCCTCCACCAGGTCGCGCAGCGACTCCTCCGCGAAGCAGTGCGCGGTGACGCGGGCGCCCAGGCGGTGCGCCTCCGCGATGGCCGCCTCGACCTCGCCGCGCGGCCAGCAGGCGGTGAGGTCCCCGGCGGAACGGTCGATCCAGTCCCCCACCAGCTTGACCCAGCCGTCCCCGCGCCGGGCCTCCCGGGCCACGTACGCGACGAGGTCGCCCGGCTCGATCTCATGGGCGTAGTTGCGGATGTAGCGGCGGGTCCTCGCGATGTGGCGGCCCGCCCGGATGATCTTCGGCAGATCCTCGCGGTCGTCGATCCAGCGGGTGTCGGAGGGCGATCCGGCGTCCCGGATGAGCAGGGTCCCGGCGCCCCGGTCGGTGAGCGCCTGCTTCTCCGCGGTGGCCGCGTCGACCGGGCCGTGCGCATCCAGCCCCACATGGCAGTGCGCGTCGACCAGACCGGGCAGCGCCCACCCCGTGACGGTCTGCGCCCCCTCCGCGCCCGGCGGCCGTTCGTAGGTGATCCGCCCGTCGACGGCCCACAGTTCCTCGCGCACCTCGTCCGGACCGACGAGGACCCGCCCCTTCACGCGCAGCACCGGCTGCCGCTCCTGATCGCGCACCTGATCGCTCATAGCGGCACTGTACGAGGCCATCGGTAGGCTGCGCGGGGGGCGTCGGGGACCGACCGGGCACCCCCTCGCGCGGCAGACCCCCACGGGCGGCGGCGGCCGCGCGGCAGGACCCGCCGCCCGGCCACGGACCCGACCCGATCCGAACCGAAGAGAGCCCCACCGTGACGCACCCCTTCCTCGACCTCCCCCCGCTGACCGCCGCCCGCTTCGCGGCCATCGAGCGGCGGGTGGCCGCGCTCCTCGCCACCGGGCAGGACGTCGTCATCACGCAGGGCGAGGCGCTGCTGCCGCTGGAGGGCTGCATCCGCAGCGGCGCCCGGCCCGGCTCGACCGCGCTGAACGTGGTCACCGGACCGTACGGACAGACCTTCGGCGACTGGCTGCGGGACTGCGGCGCCCAGGTCGTCGACCTCACCGTGCCCTTCCACACGGCGGTCACCGCCGCCCAGGTCGCCGAGGCGCTCGCCGAGCACCCGGAGATCGACTTCGTCTCGCTGGTGCACGCGGAGGCGGCCACCGGCAACACCAACCCGGTCGCGGAGATCGGTGAGGTGGTCCGGGCCCACGGGGCGCTCTTCATGCTGGACGCGGTCGCCTCGGTGGGCGCCGAGCCGCTGCTGCCGGACGCCTGGGGCGTGGACCTGTGCGTGATCGGCGCGCAGAAGGCGATGGGCGGTCCGGCCGGGGTCTCGGCGGTGTCGGTGAGCGAGCGGGCCTGGGAGCGCTTCGCCGACAACCCGGCCGCCCCGCGCCGCTCCTACCTCTCGCTCCTGGACTGGAAGGAGCGCTGGATCGACACGGGCCGCACAGCACTCCCGCACGCCCCGGCGCAGCTGGAGAT
Organism: Streptomyces sp. NPDC043746; assembly: GCF_056436485.1. Taxonomy (NCBI): domain Bacteria; kingdom Bacillati; phylum Actinomycetota; class Actinomycetes; order Kitasatosporales; family Streptomycetaceae; genus Streptomyces; species Streptomyces sp. NPDC043746. The sequence continues at coordinate 68,086 of NZ_JBWKCM010000013.1, forward strand.
GCTGGGCCTCGAAGCGTGCCTGGAGCGGATCGAGGCCGACGGCCTGGAGACGCTGACGGCCCGCCACTCCTCGGCCGCGGCGGCGACCCGGGCGGGCGCGGTGGCCCTCGGCGGCGGCCTGGAGCCGTACGTCCACGAGGCGCGGGACGCCGCTCCGGTGGCCACGACGCTGCGCGCCCCGGCGGGGACCGACGCCGCCGCGCTGGTCGCGCGGGCGCGGGCGACAGAACCCTCGCTGCCGCTCGTCGCAGGCGGCGGGGCGCTGTCGAAGGAGATGATCCGGGTCAATCACTACGGGGCGGATGCGACGCGCGGCGCGGTGCTGTCCTCGCTCGCGGCTCTGGGGGCGGCGCTGGCCGCCACGGGTCGGCAGGTCGACTTCGAGGCTGCCCGCCGCGCAGTCTCGGAAACCTCTCCGGACCTCTGAGCCTCTGATATTCAGAATGCGGGGAGCTGCTTTATCGAAAGCAGCTCCCCGCATTCTTCTGCCCGCTTTCCCGCCCTCTAAACGCAGAAGTTTTTCCGGGTTCGAACTTCGTGATTCGGACACGTTCCGAAGGAGTTACCAGCTTGTGACCGACTCCACAAGCCGGGCGTTATGCCCGAAAAATTCGGGACAAGTATGACCAAATCGCACCTCGATTCCCCGGGGCCTCGCGCACGCCTGATAACACAGTCCGGCGCTCCACCCAACCCCTCACCTCGATGCAATTTCGAAATTTGCTGGGTAAATTCAATTCGCATGACCGCCGCACCAGCAGATTTTGCCCGTGCCCGAAGCGAATTCCTGAGTATCGACACACCACGAGTGGAGGACGGAGCCGCGATCTGGCGTATCGCCCGCGACTCCGAGGTCCTGGACCTGAACTCCTCGTACAGCTACCTGCTGTGGTGCCGTGACTTCGCCGCCACGTCCGCCGTCGCCCGTGGCGAGGACGGCGAGCCCATCGCCTTCGTCACCGGCTACATCCGGCCCGACCGGCCCGAGACCCTGGTCGTCTGGCAGGTGGCCGTCGACGGGGCGCACCGCGGCAGGGGGCTGGCCGCCGCGCTGCTGGACGCGCTGACCGCCCGGGTCGCCGCCGCCCAGGGGCTCTCCTGCGTCGAGACGACGATCACCCCGGACAACACGGCATCCGACCGGCTGTTCACGTCCTACGCCCAGCGGCACGACGTGGCACTGGAGCGGGAGGTGCTCTTCGACGGCGGGCTGTTCCCCGAGGGGACGCACCTGCCCGAGGTCCTCTACCGGATAGGTCCGTTCACCGGCTGAGACACCCGGGGCACCGCTGAGGCGTCCGCAGCGTCCGAGGCCCCCGGCCGGGGCACGGCCGGACCGCGACCCGCCCGGCACACCCGAACCCGTACGACCCCGCGGGCCCTACGGCCCCGTACGGCCGGGCGTACCGCACCCGTACGCCCGGTCCCCCACGACTTTTCGCGCCGGCCGACCACCCGGCGCGGTCCCGGCCGCCCCCTCGGGGCCGGGAGCACCGACCACACCGCCCGTCACACCCCCTCACGCAGGAGATCCGCTGTGACCATCACCCCGCCCGCACTGAGCGTCTTCGAGACCCTGGAGTCGGAGGTCCGTAGCTACTGCCGCGGCTGGCCCGCCGTGTTCGACCGCGCGCAGGGCGCCCGGCTGACCGACGAGGACGGCCACTCCTACCTGGACTTCTTCGCCGGGGCCGGCTCGCTCAACTACGGCCACAACAACCCCGTGCTGAAACGGGCGCTGATCGACTACATCGAGCGCGACGGCATCACCCACGGCCTGGACATGGCGACCACCGCCAAGCGCGCCTTCCTGGAGACGTTCCAGAACGTGATCCTGCGCCCGCGCGACCTGCCGTACAAGGTGATGTTCCCCGGCCCGACCGGCACCAACGCCGTCGAGTCGGCGCTGAAGCTGGCCCGCAAGGTCAAGGGCCGCGAGTCCGTCGTCTCGTTCACCAACGCCTTCCACGGCATGTCGCTGGGCTCGCTCGCCGTCACCGGCAACGCGTTCAAGCGGGCCGGCGCCGGCATCCCGCTGGTGCACGGCACGCCGATGCCGTTCGACAACTACTTCGACGGTACGGTCCCCGACTTCCTCTGGTTCGAACGGCTGCTGGAGGACCAGGGCTCGGGGCTCAACAAGCCCGCCGCCGTGATCGTGGAGACCGTCCAGGGCGAGGGCGGCATCAACGTGGCCCGCGCCGAGTGGCTGCGCGCGCTCCAGGAGCTGTGCCACCGCCAGGACATGCTGCTGATCGTCGACGACATCCAGATGGGCTGCGGCCGGACCGGCGGCTTCTTCTCCTTCGAGGAGGCCGGGATCGTCCCGGACATCGTCACGCTGTCGAAGTCCATCAGCGGCTACGGCCTGCCGATGTCGCTCTGCCTGTTCAAGCCGGAGCTGGACATCTGGGAGCCGGGCGAGCACAACGGCACCTTCCGCGGCAACAACCCGGCCTTCGTCACGGCCGCCGCCGTGCTGGACGCCTACTGGGCCGACGGGCAGATGGAGCAGCAGACCAAGGAGCGGGGCCTCCAGGTCGAGCAGGCGCTGCTGGCGGTCTGCGCCGAGGAGCCGACGGCGCAGTTCCGCGGCCGGGGCCTGGTCTGGGGCATGGAGTTCGAGGACCCGGCGCGCGCCTCGGCGGTCTGCGCCCGCGCCTTCGAGCTGGGACTCCTGCTGGAGACCTCGGGCCCGCAGAGCGAGGTCGTCAAGCTGCTGCCGCCGCTGACCATCACCACCGAGGAGCTGGACGAGGGCCTGCGCACACTGGCCCGGTGCGTCCGCGAGACCGCCTGACCCGGCGCGACCGGGGCAGGCGAGAGAAGAAGGAGCCCCGGGCCCCCGAGGCCCGGGGCGGAGCACGAGAGAAGGGCACCGCTCACCGTGATCGTCCGATCGTTCAAGGACATCGAGAACACCGACCGGCATGTGAAGTCCGCGTCCGGCACCTGGGAGAGCAAGCGCATCGTGCTCGCCAAGGAGAAGGTCGGCTTCTCCCTCCACGAGACCGTGCTCTACGCGGGTACGGAGACCTCCATGTGGTACGCCAACCACATCGAGGCCGTCCTGTGCACCGAGGGCGAGGCCGAGCTCACCAACGACGAGACCGGCGAGACCCACTGGATCTCCCCCGGCACGATGTACCTGCTGGACGGGCATGAGCGCCACACCCTGCGGCCCAAGACCGACTTCCGCTGCGTGTGCGTCTTCAACCCCCCCGTCACCGGACGGGAGGACCACGACGAGAACGGTGTCTACCCACTGCTGACCGAGGAGGCCTGAACCGTATGACCACCGAAGTACGCGCCGATCTGTACCCCTCGCGCGGCGCCGCCGAGATGACCACTCCCCGCCAGGACCCGGTCATCTGGTCCGCGCCGGGCGCACCGGGCCCGATCTCCGCCAAGGACCTCCAGGGGTACGAGCACGACGGCTTCCTCACCGTCGACCAGCTCATCACTCCGGACGAGGTCGCCGTCTACCGCGCCGAACTGGACCGGCTCGTCTCCGACCCGGCGGTCCGCGCCGACGAGCGCTCGATCGTCGAGAAGCAGTCGCAGAACGTCAGGTCCGTCTTCGAGGTCCACCGGATCAGCGAGGTCTTCGCCGGCCTGGTCCGCGACGAGCGGGTGGTGGGCCGGGCCCGTCAGATCCTCGGCTCGGACGTGTACGTCCACCAGTCCCGGATCAACGTGAAGCCGGGCTTCGGCGCCTCGGGCTTCTACTGGCACTCGGACTTCGAGACCTGGCACGCCGAGGACGGCCTCCCGAACATGCGGACCGTGTCGGTGTCGATCGCTCTGACGGAGAACTTCGACACCAACGGCGGGCTGATGATCATGCCCGGTTCGCACAAGACGTTCCTGGGCTGTGCGGGCGAGACGCCGAAGGACAACTACAAGAAGTCGCTCCAGATGCAGGACGCGGGCACCCCGTCCGACGAGGCGCTGACGAAGATGGCCGACCGGCACGGCATCAGGCTCTTCACGGGCAAGGCCGGTTCGGCGACCTGGTTCGACTGCAACGCCATGCACGGCTCGGGCGACAACATCACTCCGTACGCCCGCTCCAACGTCTTCATCGTCTTCAACAGCGTGGACAACGCGGCGCAGGAGCCGTTCGCGGCACCGGTCCGCCGCCCGGAGTTCATCGGGGCGCGGGACTTCACCCCGGTGAAGTAGCGGGACACATGACGCGCGAGGGGGTCCGGGACGGTAGGCCGGTATGCCGTTCCGGGCCCCCTGCCGCGCACCCGTTCCGCCCCCTCGCGCGTTACTCGGTGGACCGGGCCCAGGCAACCGGGGAGGGTGGCGGCCATGACTTCTCACGTACGGCACATCACGATCGACTGCGCGGACCCCTACGCGCTCGGCACGTTCTGGTCCCAGGTGCTCGGCGCGCCGCTGGCCGAGGACGACCTCCCCGGTGACCCGGAGGCCCTGCTGGAGACTCCCGGCGCGGCGGTCCTCTTCGTCTCGGGGCCCGACGCCAAGACCGTCAAGAACCGGGTCCACCTCGATATCCAGCCGCAGGACCGCACCCGGGACGAGGAGGTGGAGCGGCTGCTGGCGCTCGGGGCCACCCTCGTGGGCGACCACCGCAAGCCGAACGGACGGGGGTGGGCGACCCTCGCGGACCCGGAGGGCAACGAGTTCTGCGTGGAGTGCTCCGCCGCCGAGCGGGCGGCGCTGACCGGCACCCGGCTGCCGGTGACGGCCGACGATGTGACGACCGCCGTGCGGCTCGCGGTGGATGTGCTGGCCGGGGCCCCGGCGGACCGCTGGGAGGCCCTCGCCGGAACGCTGGAGTGGACCTGCTGGGAGACGGCGGAGCACCTGAGCGACGATCTCGTCTCCTACGCCGTCCGGTTGGGCACGCGCACGCCCCCGCTGGAGCAGAACCTCCCCCTGCGGTGGACCTCGGAACGCCCGGACGGGCCGTACGGCCTGTTCTTCGCCGACCGCGGGGCCGGGCCCGCCGGGCTGCTGGCGACGGTGGAGGCGAGCGGCGGGCTGCTGGCCTCGATGGTGCGGACGACGCCTTCCCGGGTGCGGGCGTACCACGTCTACGGCGTCTCCGACCCGGAGGGATTCGCCGCGATGGGGGTGGTGGAGACCCTGGTGCACACCCATGACCTCGCGGAGGGGCTGGGGCTGGACTGGGCCCCGCCCGCCGCGCTCTGCGACCGGGCGCTGGCCCGGCTCTTCCCCGACGCCCCGGCGGGCGGCGACCGGTGGACCGTGCTGCTCTGGGCCACCGGTCGCGCCGAACTGCCGGACCACCCGCGCCGCACGGAGTGGCGGTGGGACGGGCGGCCCCTGGAGGATCAGACGGCTTCGAGCGCCGGGTAGTCGGTGTAGCCCTGGGCGTCGCCGCCGAAGAAGGTCGACGGGTCGGGGGCGTTGAAGGGGCCCCCGGCCTTGAGGCGGGCGGGCAGGTCCGGGTTGGCGAGGAAGAGCGCGCCGTACGAGATGAGGTCGGCGATCCCGTCCTCGATCACGGTGAGGTGGTCCGGCCCGGTCGGCCCGTCGGAGTGCACGTTGATCAGGACGGGGCCGGTGAACACCTTGCGCAGGGCAAGGGTCAGGTCGCGGATCGGGGCGCCTTCCAGGATGTGCAGGTAGGCGAGGCCGAGCGGCTCGATCTCCTGGGCCAGCGCGGTGTAGACGGCGTCCGGGGCGGGCTCGTCGATGTCGTTGTAACCGTTCGAGGGCGAGATGCGCAGGCCGGTGCGGGCCCCGCCGATCTCGGCCGCGACCGCCTTGACGACCTCCACGGCGAACCGGATGCGGCCCTCGTCGGAGCCGCCCCACCCGTCGGTGCGCAGGTTGGTGTTGGGCGCGAGGAACTGGTGGATCAGGTAGCCGTTGGCCCCGTGCAGCTCCACCCCGTCGAACCCGGCCTCGATGGCGTTGCGGGAGGCGGAGACGAAGTCGGCGATGGTCTGCCGGATCTCGGCGTCGGTCAGCTCGTGCGGCTCGACGAAGTCCTTGGGGCCCTCGTGGGTGTAGACCTGGCCCGCGGCCCTGACCGGGGAGGGGGCGACGGGGACGAGTCCGTCGGGGAGCAGGACCGGGTGGCCGATGCGCCCCGCGTGCATGATCTGGGCGAAGATCCGGCCGCCCTCGGCGTGCACGGCGTCGGTGACCTTGCGCCAGGAGGCCACCTGCTCGACGCTGTGCAGCCCGGGGGTGAAGGGGTAGCCCTGGCCGACGACGGAGGGCTGGATGCCCTCGGTGACGATCAGCCCGGCGGAGGCCCGCTGGGCGTAGTAGGCGGCGGTCAGCTCGGTGGCCGTGCCGCCCTCGCCGGCCCGGCTGCGGGTCATCGGGGCCATCACGATGCGGTTGGCCAGGGGGGTGCCGGCCAGGTCGATCGGGTCGAAAGCGGTGGTCATGCGGACTCCCGGAGAAAATAGGTAATTGACCGATCAACGAAGTATGTGGTCGGCCAAGTATCGGCACTGGCGCCACTGTAGCTCATTAATTGGCCGACCAAGGTAAAGTGTGGGCAAGCTGCGAACGTCACCGAAGCCCCGGATGCCGCCGCAAGCCCTCAGGCCCCCCGGAAGCCCTCGTCCCAGCAGCACCGAAGGAGCCCCGCCATGGACACCGGCCACGCCAGCACCGCGGATGCCGCCTGTTCCGACGCACTGCCCGGGGCGGCGCTCAGCGGGCCCGTGAGCCACGCCGTCTCACGCGTCGCCCGGCTGCACCGGATCGCGGCGGGGAAGCTACTGAAGGGGCTGGGGCTCTACCCGGGGCAGGAGCTGCTGATGATGCACCTGTGGGACGCGGGGCCGGCACGCCAGTCCGAGCTGATCAGGACACTGGACCTGGACCCGTCCACGGTGACCAAGACGCTCCAGCGCCTTGAGCAGGCCGGGCATGTGCGCCGCCGCCCCGACCCGGACGACCGGCGGGCCGTACTGGTCGAGGCGACGGAGGCGAGCTGCGCGCTGCACCGGGAGGTACGGGACGCGTGGGGCAGCCTGGAGGAGCACACGCTGGCCGGGCTGGACGGCGACGAGCGCACGGAGCTGACGCGGCTGCTGGCGAAGGTGGAGGAGAACCTCTGCCGGGAGACGGAGGGCTGCCCGGAGCGTCGGGCCCTCTAGGCCGGACACCCCCTAGGCGCGCGGCCGGGGGTCCCTCCGACCCAGGACCTCCAGCACCCGGTCCACGTCGGCCTCGGTGTTGTAGAGGTGGCAGGAGATCCGCAGGTTCCCGGCGGGCGCCGAGACCGCGATCCCGGACTCGGCCAGCTCCGGCTCACGGCTCTCCAGCCCCGGCACGGAGACGATCGCGGACTCCCCCGGCACCACCGCGTACCCCTGCTCCACCAGCCCCGCGCGCAGCCGGGCGGCCAGCGAGGTGGCGTGGGCGTACAGCGCGTCGGTGCCGATCTCCCCGAGCAGCGCGAGAGAGTGCTCGGCCCCGTGGTACGAGAGGAAGGCGGGCGGCTCGTCGAACCCCCGGGCTCCGGGGGCGAGATGCTCCAGCGGACCGTAGTTGCTGGTCCACGGCGCCCCGGCGGCCACCCAGCCCGCGAAGAGCTTCGGCAGCGTCTCCTGCGCCTCCTCGGTGACGGTGAGGAACGACGTACCCCGCGGGCAGAGCAGGAACTTGAAGCCGCCCGCGACGGTGTAGTCGTACGCCCCGGCGTCCAGCGAGAACCAGCCCGCCGACTGGGTGGCGTCCAGCAGGGTCCGGGCCCCGTGGGCGGCGGCGGCCGCGCGGACGGCGGCGAGATCGGCGACCCGGCCGTCGGCCGACTGGACCGAGGAGAAGGCGACGAGCGCGGTCGTGGGGCGCACGGCGTCGGCCAGCCGCGCGAGGGGGACGTACCGCATCCGCAGATCGCCCCGGAGCGCGAACGGGCTGACGACAGAGGTGAACTCCCCCTCGGGCGCGAGGACTTCGGCCCCGGGTGGGAGTGAGGCGGCGATCAGCCCGACGTGGACGGTGACCGAGCTGCCGGTGGCGACCCGGTCCGGCCCGACCCCGGCGAGCCGGGCGAACCCGACCCGGGCCGCCTCCACGGCGTCGAAGCTGCCCGCTCCGATCCGGCGGCCGGCGGCGTTCTCGTCGGCGAGGGCCTTGACGGCGGCGATGGTCCGGCGGGGCAGCAGCCCCCAGCTGGAGGTGTTGAGATAGGTGACCTCGGGCGCGAACTCGGCGGCGGCGGCCCGGCTGAGTTGAGAGATCGTCATGGGCCCAGCCTGGAGCCGCCCCACTCCATAGTCAATGATCGAATTTCACGTCGCTAACCCAAGGATTCCTTATGAGGGCGAGGGTTCAGCCGCGCGGGACCTCGCAGGCGCCGTCCGTGTCGCAAGCCTCGGCGTCGCCGCCGACGGTGGTGAGAGCGGTGGCCGGGCGGTCCTTCCATGCCTGCTCCAGCGCCTGGACGAAGACCTCGGATGGCTGGCCGCCGGAGATCCCGTACCGCCGGTCGAGCACGAAGAACGGCACCGCGTTGGCGCCCAGTTCGGCCGCCTCCCGCTCGTCCGCCCGGACCTCGTCCGCGTACGCCTCGGGGTCGGCCAGCACCGCCCGCGCCTCCTCGCCGTCGAGCCCGGCCTCCACGGCGAGGGCGAGCAGCACGTCGTCGTCGAAGACGGACCGCTCCTCGGCGAAGTTGGCCCGGTAGGCGAGGGTCAGCAGCTCGTCCTGGCGGCCGCGGGCCTTGGCCAGGTGCAGCAGCCGGTGGATGTCGAAGGTGGAGCCGTGGTCCCGGCCCTCGGTCCGGTATCCGAGCCCCTCGGCCCGCGCGTTGGCCGCGACATTGGCCTCCATCCCGGCGGCCTCCTCGCGGGTCCGGCCGTACTTGGCGGCCAGCATGTCGACGACCTGCTCCCGCTCGCCCTTGGCCCGCCCGGGGTCCAGCTCGAACGACCGGTGGACGACCTCGACCCGGTCCCGGTGGGCGAACTCGGCGAGCGCCTTCTCGAAGCGGGCCTTGCCGATGTAGCACCAGGGACAGGCGATGTCCGACCAGATCTCGACGCGCATGACTCTTCTTCTCTCCAGGGGCCGCGGACGGGCGCGGCGGGCAGTGTGCGGGCGTGCTGGGCGCGGTGGGCGAAGGGGCTCTCCGCCGTACCGGCCTCTCGGTCGAACACCGGACATGACCTGCTCATTCCCAGGATCCGTCCGTCTGCGCCGGAGCCGTTCCCGCTCTGCCCGAGCCGTTCACGAAGACGAGGCGCAGCTCTTGGGGGGCTTCTCCACCGGGACGATGCGGAGCTTGTCCATGGGCAGCTTGAGCGCGCCCTTCTCGGCGGGGTCCCAGAGCACCGCGGCCCCTGACGCGTCACCGATCTTCAGGTACGGGCGGGTGGGGCGGAACTCCCCTCCGTCGACGTGGATGCCGTCGGCCGGGCCGATGGGGTGCACGCACACCCACCGGGGGGTGATGCCGAAGTACGCGTCCGGAGCCTTGCCGGATGCCGCCGCCTTCACCACTCCGGCCCCGGCACGGGCGGCGGTTTCCAGGCCGAGGTTCCAGCCGCCGGTCCACAGCAGGATCAGGGCGAAGAAGCCCAGCAGGGTGTAGGCGGGCCACCGCTCGCGTACGCACCAGTGGAAGTGGTGCAGATACCCGAGCCCGGCCAGGGCGATCAGCCAGAGGTTGACCGCGAGCCCCAGTCTGGCCGTCGCGATGAGCTGCCAGAGTTTGGGGATCTCCACGTCTTCGAGGTTCAGGCCGAAGGCGTCCAGATAGAGCGCGTGCAGCCCGAGGCCCAGGGAGGGGAAGAGCCCCAGGGCGAGCGGCAGCACGGCGGGGAGCAGCCAGGGGGCGACGACGCGCCAGCTCCACTGGCGTACCAGCAGGCGGATGCCCGTGAAGACCACATAGGCGGCGGCGACGGCCAGCAGGCCCAGCGCCCCCGAGGGCCCGCCTGGCCCCCCGGAGAGCTCGATCGTGGCTCCCATGCCGACTGTGAGCACGCCGATCACCAAGGCCGCTCCCAGGGCGGCGCCGGGCTTGCCGGGCATGAACCTGATCAGCCAGTGGGCGGCCAGCCCCAGAGTCGTCACCGCCACCAGGCCCAGCACCCACCACGCGGCGAAGCCCTGCGGCCAGAGGCGGGCGATCAGCGAGGACGTGATCATGAGGGCAGCCGCGGCGTGGCAGAGCCGGAAGATCTCGCGGTCGCCTCGCCGCCTCCTCCCGGTCACGGCCCCGGGCTCCGGGTCCGGGGTCCCGATGGGCCGGCGGACCGTGACGCGTGGCGAGGGCGCGACCGCGCCCGGCAGCGTACGCGTGGCGAGTTCCTGGGCCCGCGCGCGGTCCGGGGCGGAGATGTGGCGCCCCGTGCGGTAGGGCGCGAGCCGCTCCGCGCACCACCGCCGGGCCCGCCTCCGCCACCGTGCCCGACGTGTCGGAGGGGTGGCCGGAGGGGCGTCGGCCGCCGGGCGCTCGTAGGCGAACCAGGCCGGTCGCTCCTCGGGGTCCCTGACGACGAGGTCGGTGACCTCCACGTTGAGATCGAGCTGCAGCTCGTCCCCCACCACCTCGATGCGCTCCCGCGCTCCGCGCCGGGCGTTGACCCGGCTGCCGGGGAAGCGGCACTCCAGCAGATAGCGGGTCGTCCGTGCGGTCATCGCTGTGGAGGGGCCGCCCTCCTTCTGGAGGACCGGCCACCTTCTCTCCGCCAGCGCCTGCTCGAAGTCGTCGCACTCCGTCGTCGTTCCCAGCAGCTCCACCACGGCTGTCGCCCGCTGGTCGAATCTCCGCCTCGCCGGCACCCGCCGACCCCCGTTCTCTCCGCGTGCTCCGGGCCGTGTTCAGCCCGGGCTCATGTCAGGCGGCCGTCCACCCGCCGGGGCAGACCCAGCGGGTTGGCCTCGCGCAGCTCCGGCGGGAGGAGTGCGTCGGGGGTGTTCTGGTACGTCACCGGGCGCAGCCAGCGCTCGATCGCCGTCGCGCCGACCGAGGTGGTGGGCGAGGTGGTGGCCGGATAGGGGCCGCCGTGGTGCTGGGCGGGGGCAACGGCGACCCCGGTCGGCCAGCCGTTGACCAGGACGCGCCCGGCGAGCGGGGTGAGGGCGGCCAGCAGCCCGGCCGCCCCGGGGTCCTCGCCCTCCGTCGCGGTCTGGAGCGTGGCGGTGAGGTTGCCCGGGAGCCGGGCGAGCACGGCGGCGACTTCGTCCCCGGAGCCGTAGCGCGCGATCACGGTGACCGGGCCGAAGCACTCCTCCAGGAGCACGTCGTGCGGGCCGTCGGCGGTCAGGCGATCGGCGGGCACGGTGAGGAATCCGGCCGAGACGGTGTGCTCACCGGCCGCGCCGGGGGTGACGGGCGCCTCGACGCCGGGGAGCCGGGCCCGCTCCCGTACGCCCGCGAGGAACGCGTCCCGCATCCGGTGGTCCAGCATCACGCCGGAGCCGGTGGAGCTGACCGTCTCGGTGAGGGCCTTGACCAGTCGGTCGCCCGCACCGCCCGCCGGGGCGAGGACGAACCCCGGCTTCGTGCAGAACTGGCCCACGCCCAGGGTCATGGAGGCGCCGAGCCCCGCGCCGATCTCCGCCGCGCGCTCGGCCGCGGCGGCCTCGGTGACCACGACCGGGTTGAGCGAGCCGAGTTCGCCGTGGAAGGGGATGGGGGCGGGGCGGGCGGCGGCCGCGTCGAACAGGGCGCGTCCGCCGCGGAGCGAGCCGGTGAACCCCGCCGCGCTCACCAGCGGGTGGCGGATCAGCTCGACGCCCGCGTCGAACCCGTGGACCAGGGTCACCACGTCCTCGGGCAGGCCGGTGCGGGCGGCGGCGCGGCGGAGGACCGAGGCGCAGAGTTCGGAGGTGGCGGGGTGGCCGGGGTGGGCCTTGACCACGACCGGGCAGCCCGCGGCCAGCGCGCTGGCGGTGTCGCCGCCGGGGACGGAGAAGGCGAGCGGGAAGTTGCTCGCCGCGTAGACGGCGACGACCCCGAGCGGGATCTTCCAGCGGCGCAGGTCGGGCCGGGGCGGGGTGCGGGAGCCGTCCTCGTGGTCGATGCGGATGTCGAGGTGGCCGCCCTCCTCGACGACCTCCGCGAAGGCCCGCAACTGGTCCGCCGTGCGCGCGAGTTCCCCGGTGAGGCGGGCCGGGCCGAGGGCGGTCTCCGCGTCGGCGGCCTCGATGATGTGCGCGCCGGAGCCCTCCAGCAGCTCCGCCGCCGCACGCAGGAACGCGGCCCGTGGCGTGCGGTCGGCCAGGGCGTCCCGTACGGAGTGGGCGGCCCGGACCGCCCGGTCGACCTCCTCGGCGGTGGCCTCCACCGCGACCTGTTCACGCGCATTCCCGCTGCGGGGGTCGACGCTCCAGACTGGCGCTGCGCTCACCGTGGCTCCCCTCGGTTCCTGGAACACCGGCCGGAAACGTTCGTTATTCTGAACGGAGTTCCTGATCGTGAATGTCCTCGGACTCTATTTCCGGGCCTTCCGTGTTGGCAATGGCCGCAGAAGCCGAAGAAGGAGCGTGGGGCGATGTCGGTCGCCGAGTCCGGTGGGGCACCGGTCAAGTCCGCGGTACGCACGGTGGAACTGCTCGAGTACTTCGCGGGGCGGCCCGGGACACACTCGCTCGCCACCGTCCAGGAGGCCGTGGGCTACCCCAAGTCCAGCCTCTACATGCTGCTGCGCACCCTGGTCGAGCTGGGCTGGGTGGAGACGGACGCCACGGGCACGCGGTACGGGATCGGGGTGCGGGCCCTGCTGGTGGGCACCTCCTACGTCGACGGCGACGAGGTCGTGGCCGCCGCGCGGCCCACCCTGGACCGGCTGGCCGACGACACCACGGAGACCGTCCATCTGGCCCGGCTCGACGGCACGAACGTGGTCGACCTCGCCACCCGGCCGTCCCAGCACTCTCTGCGCCCCTTCACCCGGGTCGGCCGCCGGCTCCCCGCCCACTCCACCGCGCTCGGCAAGGCACTGCTGGCCACCCACACCGACGAGCAGGTCCGCACACTGCTCCCCGAGACGCTGCCCGCGCTGACCGAGCACACCGTCACCGACCGCGAACGGCTCATCGAGGAGCTGCGCCTGGTCCGTGAGCAGGGGTACGCGGTGGACCGCGAGGAGAACACCCTCGGCCTGCGCTGCTTCGGCGTGGCGATCCCGTACCGGACCCCCGCCCGGGACGCGGTCAGCTGCTCGGTGCCGGTCGCCCGGCTCACCCCCGGCCATGAGCAGACGGTCAAGGACGCCCTGCTCGACGCCCGCGACCGGCTCACCCTGGCGACGCGCAGACTCTGACCCCGGAGCCGGGTCCGCGCCGGGGAGGAACCTCCGTAACGCCGGGTGAGAAATCGGTGAGAAGCGGCACAAGCGGGAACGGGCGGAACGGCCCCGCTCGTCCTCCAGCGGGATGAACAAGACAATCAGGCGCGCTTCGGTCTGCTGCCTGCTCGCGGTCCTCGCCCTGCTGGTGCGGGCGACGTGGGTGCAGGGCTACCAGGCCAAGGCGCTCGCAGACGACGAGCACAACCGGCGGAACACCATCGCGCAGTACGCGCAGCCGCTCGGGGACATCATCGTGGCCGGTTCGCCGGTCACCGGATCGAAGGGGACCCGTGGCGGAGACCTCCGGTACAAGAGGACCTACACCCAGGGCGAGCTGTACGCGGCCGTCACGGGCTACAGCTCGCAGGCGTACGGGGCGACCCAGCTGGAGGGCATCTACAGCCATGTCCTGGACGGCACGGACGACCGTCTGAAGAGCCCGGCCGATCTGATCACCGGCAAGCGGGCCGCCCCGGGCAACGTCCTGACCACCATCGACCCGGACGTCCAGAAGGCGGCGTACGAGGCGCTCGGCGGGGACAAGGGCGCGGCGGTGGCCATCGACCCGACGACCGGCCGCATCCTGGGCATGGTCTCCACCCCTTCGTACGATCCCTCCGCCATCAGCGGCACGGACGACGGCGACACCTGGAGGAAGCTGCTGGCCGACGAGGACAAGCCGCTGGTCAACCGGGCGCTGCGGCAGCCGCTGGCGCCGGGCTCCACGTTCAAGCTGGTGGTCGCGGCGGCGGCGCTGGAGAACGGGCTGTACGGCTCGGTCGACGAGGCCACCGACAGCCCCGACCCGTACACCCTCCCCGGCACCCGGACGGTCCTGCGCAACGAGAACGCCTCCGCCCCCTGCGAGAACGCCACCCTGCGCACCGCCCTCCAGTACTCCTGCAACAACGTGTTCGCCAAGGCGGCGGCCGATCTCGGCCAGGACAAGGTCAAGGAGATGGCGGACGCGTTCGGGTTCGACACCGAGAAGCTGGACGTCCCGGTGCGGGCGGCGAAGAGCGTCTACCCGACCGGCATGGACAAGGCGCAGACGGCGCTGACGGGCATCGGCCAGTTCGAGGTCACCGCGACCCCGCTCCAGATGGCGATGGTCACCGCGGCCCTCGCCAACGGCGGTGAGCTGGCCGCCCCGCACATGGTCTCGTCGGTGACGGACGGCGACGGCTCGACGCTGGAGGAGACCGGTGACGGGAAGGCCGAGCGGGTCGTGAAGGAGTCCACCGCCGAGCAGCTCCGCAGCGCGATGGTGACCGTCGTCGAGAAGGGCACCGGCACCAACGCGAAGATCCCCGGGGCCGAGGTCGGCGGAAAGACGGGGACCGCGCAGAACGGTGTGGACAACAGCAACACTCCGTACGCCTGGTTCACCTCGTACGCGAAGGACGACAGCAACGGCAAGGAGGTCGCCGTCGCGGTGATCGTCGAGGACTCCGGCTCGGCGCGCTCCGAGGTCAGCGGCAACGGCCTGGCGGCGCCGATCGCCCAGAAGATGATGAAGGCGGCGCTGGAGCGGTGAGCCGGGCACGCCCGTGGCGGGCAGCAGAGCGGGGCTGAAGGAGGGGGCCCGTGCTGGTCCGGTTCGTCGTGGAGCGCGCCCAGGCGCATCGGGCGGCGCTCGGGCGGGGGCGGGGTGACCCGGGGCGGGGATGAGGGGGAAAGGTAAGGGAACGGCAAAGCGGGGTCGTTCGTTACTCCGTGCATGACCGCAATGACCCCCGGCTCGAACATCCCTCTCTCCGCCGCCCGTGTGGCGGTGGACGTCGCCGCTCCGGTGCGGCTCGACGTCTCGGGCCTGCTGCTCACCGCCGACGGCAAGGTGCGCTCCGACGACGACTTCATCTTCTACAACCAGCCCTCGGGCCCCGGTGTGACCTATCGCGCCGGCGGCGGCTCGGCCCCCGACGCGATCGTGGTGGACACCAGCGCGGTCCCGCCGGGCATCGAGAAGATCGTCGTCACCGCGAGTCCGGACGCCGCGGGACAGACCTTCCAGGGCATCGAGCCCACCGCCACCGTGCGCAACGCCGACGACGGCACCCCGCTGGCCACGTTCACCCCGCCCCGGCTGAGCAGCGAGACGGCGCTCGTGGTCATCGAGATCTATCTGCGCAACGGCGCCTGGAAGGCCCGCGCGGTGGGCCAGGGCTATGCGAACGGGCTGGCGGGCATCGCCACGGACTTCGGCGTCTCGGTCGAGGACGAGCCGGCCGCCCCGCCGGTCCCGGCCGCCGCTCCGGCGGCCGCGCCGGTCGACCCGCGGATCGCGCCGCCGGCCCCCGCCGCTCCCCCGGCCCCGCCCATCGCGGCCCCCGCGGCCGCGGGGAAGATCAACCTCGACAAGGGCCGGGTCAGCCTCCAGAAGAACCAGACCGTCTCCCTGGTCAAGGGCGGTGCCCCGCTGCTCTCGCGGGTCAGGATGGGCCTGGGCTGGGAGCCGGCGTTCCGGGGCAAGGACATCGACCTGGACGCCTCGGTCATCGCCTACGGCCCCAACCGCAACCACCTGGACAGCTGCTACTTCGGCAAGCTGACCATCCTGAACGGGGCGATCAAGCACTCCGGCGACAACCTCACGGGCGAGGGGGCGGGCGACGACGAGACGATCGTCGTGGACCTGGGCCGGATCCCGGCCGAGGCGACGGGCCTGGTCTTCACGGTCAACTCGTTCACCGGACAGAAGTTCAACGAGGTCGCCAAGGCCTACTGCCGCCTGATCGACGACGCCACCGGCGAGGAACTGGTCCGCTTCGACCTCACCGGCGCCGAGCCGCAGACCGGCGTCATGATGGCCAAGCTGATCAAGCAGTTCAGCGGCGAGTGGGAGATGACGGCCATGGGCGAGTTCGTGAAGTCACGCACCGTACGCGGCATGGTGAAGCCCGCCGCCCAGGCGCTCTGAACACATCCGGGGCACCTGAACCGGTGGTTCAGGTGCCCCGGGTCGGAAGAAGGCGGGCGCTCAGAGCTTGGTGAGCTTGGAGTAGGGGCTCAGGATCCTTCCCTGGCGCCCCGAGAAGTCGATGAGGACCGCGTCGTTGTCGCCCTCGACAGCAAGAATCCTGCCGAGTCCGAACTGGTCGTGCGACACCCTGTCGCCCACATCGAAGCATTCGACCGGTGGGGCCTCCTGGGCCGGGCGGTTGAAGGGACTGGACGGCAGGTGACGCCGGGAGCCGGCTGATTGTTTCATCAGGTCGAGTATGCGCCCTGTGAAGGCCCGACGCCATGCCCGTCTGCCGCCCGGCCCCCAGAAGTACCGGATTCGTGACCCGCGCCCACCAGTGCCGGTCAGCGCTTTCCCCGGCCCTCAGCGGCGGAACCACACGGAACGGGGCGCCGGAAAACACCCCCGAACGTGTGGCGTTTTCAGCCGCCGACACCTGATGAGCAGCCGACATCCGCTTGGTAAGAGCAGATGTCGGCGGAAGCCCTCCGCTCCCCCTCAGCCGCCCGCCCGCGACCGCGCCTTGAACGCGGCCTTCCGGGCGTCCTTGGCCGCCTTCTTGTCGCTGTGCAGGCGGCCCATGGCCTCCAGCACAGCGGCGGTGGCCGGGTGGTCGACGCGCCAGACCTCGTCGAAGAAGCCGCTGTGCTGGGCGGAGAGGCCCTCGACCAGACCCTGGAGTTCGTCGAGTTCGCCGTCGGCGTCCAGCTGGGCCGCGATGGTGTCGATGGCCAGCCAGAAGACCATGGCCTCCGAGGGGGCCGGGACGTCGGTCGCCCCGTGCTCGGCCAGCCAGACCCGGGCCAGGCCGCCCAGTTCCGGGTCGCCCAGGACCGCGCGCACGGCGGGTTCGGCCTCCTCACCGGCGAGGGCGAGGGCCTGCTGGCAGTGGAGGCGGCGCAGCGGCGCGCCCTCGTCCGTACCGCGTGCCGCCGCCAGCAGCTCGGCCGCGGCCGGGACCGCTCCTTCGGCCCCGCGCCCGGCCAGCCACAGCTGGATCTCGGCGCGGGCGGCGCCCTCCGGGTAGTAGGCGATGCCGTCGAGGAGGGCGTCGGCGCCCTTGTCCGCGAGGTCGCCGACGGCGGGAGCCACCGCCCCGGCCTCCAGCATCCGAGCCCGGACGCCGTACAGGCCGAGGGGGGTGAGCCGGACCATCCCGTACCGGGTGACGTCCTCCTCGTCGGCCCCGGCGGCGTCCGCCGGGTCGCCCGCCTCGGCCATCAGCGCCTCGTCCACCGGCTGGTACTCGACGATCCCGATGGGTTCGAGCAGCCGGAACTGGTCGTCGAGGCGCATCATCGCCTCCGAGACCTGCTCCAGGATGTCATCGGTGGGCTCGCCCATGTCGTCGGGGACGAGCATCGACGCGGCGAGGGCGGGCAGCGGCACCGGCGCGTCACCCGCGCCGCTGTCCGCGAGGGTGAGGAGGTAGAGGTTGCCGAGGACCCCGTCGAGGAACTCCGTCTCCTCCTCCGGGTCCCAGTCCAGGGCGTCGAAGTCGATCGACCCGTCCTCACCCACGAGGTCCGCGAAGTCGTCCAGGAGGGGTGCGGTGGCGTCGGCGTGCACGGCGTCGAGACCGTCCAGCCAGATGTCGAGGATCTCCTGCGGGGAACCGGTGGTGAGCAGCGCCAGGTTCTCGCCGGCGGTGACGGTGCCCTCGGCCTCGTCGTCCTCCCCATCGGGGTCGGTGACGTCGAGGAGGCCGGTGTCGACGGCGAGCCGCCAGGCCTCGCTGGCGTACGCGGCGCCCTCCTCGTCGGCCGGGAGGCCGAGGTGCTCGGCGGCTGCGGGCAGTTGGGCCTCGACGAGTTCGCCGCCCGCGCCGACCCGGGTCTCGGGTCCGGCCCAGCGGGCGAGCCGGACGGCCCGGACGAACAGCGGCGCGGCGAGCGCGTCCCGCGCCAGTTCGGCCTCGGAGTTCAGCCGTACCGGCGGCAGGACGGGGCGCTCTGCGGACATCGGGGGTTCTCCTCGGTGCGTGCTCGGGGGCGTACGGAGCGCGTACGCGTTCAGCCGTCCCAGCCTATGCGCATTTCGCCGTCCGCCACCCCGGCTCTCACTCCGCCCGCATACTGAGTGCGGGCGTGTACCGGTGCACGCCTCCACCGGTCATCCCCGAGTAGGTCCGGACGCGTTCCCACAGCGGTGACGGGGAGCCGATCCCCTCACCGGGTGCGGCGAGGGCCGCGATGTGGTGCGCGGCGCTCTCCCACTCCGCGTAGTTGAGGACCCGGGTGCCGTCGGTGCTGGTGTGGAAGTGCGCGGCGATGGCTCCCTCGGGCGGCCCGGCCTCGCTACCGAGTGCCTCGAACACGGCGTCGATCCAGGCGCGTTGCCGGTCCGGGTCGGGCCCGTCGAACTCCACGTCCACGATCACGACGCTCCCGGACTCACGGGTGTCGCCCTCGGCCCGGAGCCCGGAGCGGTACAGCTCGTACGTGTGGATGTCGACGCGCTCGATGTCCGGCACGGCGGCGTCGATCTCCGCGTTGCGGTCTGTCCGGTTCTCCTGGACGAAGTCCTGGTAGGCCTGTTCGCCGGTCCACTGGGAGTAGTGCAGCAGGGTCCTGCCGTCCTCGCCCGTGTAGACGCTGTACGAGAGCAGTCCGGGGTGCGGCCACTCCTTGCTCTCCCAGGCCTTCCGGATGGCGTCGACGGCCTGCCGCTGCCGTTCGGGCGTACCGACGTCCCAGGTGCTGACCTTGGCGATGCCGGCATCGGCGCGGGCCGGGTCCGGGCGGTCGGTGAGCTGCGTGGTCGCGGTCATGGTGGCGTACCCCTCGTGTCGTGGTGCCGCGCGCACCGGTCGGTGCGCCGTGATCACCACCCTCACACCTCAAGTCCGGTCGAGGTCAAGGGCGGTCACTCGGGCAGCTCCGCCCTCCAGGCCGTCATGTTCAGCTCGTCCATGTACCGGATGTCGTGGCCTTCCAGCGGATAGACCCGCGCCCCGGCGTCGGGGGCGGCGGCCAGCTCCAGGGCGTCGGCCATGATGAGTTCGCCGCCCTCCTGGGTGGAGACCCAGGCGAGGACCGACCGCGCGGTGCCGCCGGGTTTCAGGGTGAGCTGCTCGGGCCCGTGGTCGCGGCCGAACTTCGAGCCCGCCGGGTTGACCTTCACCGGGAGGCGCTCGCCGTCCTTGCCGAGCGCCTGCACCGAGGGGTAGCCGTCGACCCGGTAGGGCGTGGAGCCGCAGTTGGTCAGGGTGAGCACGACCGCGCGGCTCATCAGCAGGGCCTGCACCTCCCCCATGGTCACCACGGCTCCGGAGGCGGGGCACTCCTCGGTGGGGGTGGGGGACGGGCCCGGTTCCTGGGCGGCCGGCACATCGGCAGCGGGCGGGCCGGGCGGAGCGGTGGCGGAGGGAGTCGGTGCGGGCGTCGGAGTAGGCTCGGGTTCCCCCTCACCGGCCGGAACGAGAAACCCGGCGCAGCCGGTCAGCACCAGGGCGGCCACCGCCGCCCACAGCACCCCCGCCGGAGGAACCGGCCCCCGCGTCCGCTCACCCGTACCGCTCACCGTTGCTCGCCCGCCCCTCACCGCAGCCCCCGCCGCACACGTCGTACGCCGCCCCAGCCGTCCGATCATGTCAGTGCCGGACTCCCCCCTCCCACTGTTCAGCGTCTCTTCCCGGTCCGAACAAGCAGATCTAAGTGGACCTTCACGGTCGTCGGAGTCGACACTTCGGGCATGACTCCCACCGCACCCCGCCCCCGCCCCTTCGGCCGCGCGCTCTGCGCCATGATCACACCGTTCACCGCCACCGGGGCACTGGATCTCGGTGCCGCTCGCGCCCATGCCGCGCACCTGGTGGCCGAGGGGTGCGACGGGCTGGTTCTCAGCGGGACCACCGGGGAGTCGCCCACCACCTCGGACGCGGAGAAGGCGGCGTTGCTGCGGGCCGTGCGGGCGGAGGTCGGTGTCGGGGTGCCGCTGCTCACGGGCGTCGGCAGCGCGGACACCGCGCACGCGGTACGGCTGGCGCGCGAGGCCGAAGAGGCGGGCGCGGACGGGGTGTTGGTGGTGCCCCCATACTACAGCCGGCCGCCGCAGGGAGCCGTGGAGGCGTACTTCCTGCGGATCGCGGAGGCCACCGGCGTACCGCTGATGCTGTACGACATCCCCGGCCGCACCGGCGTCCGGATCGAGCCGGAGACCCTGCTGCGGCTGGCGGACCATCCGCGGATCGTGGCGGTCAAGGACTGCGCGTACGACCTGCTCGGGTCGACGAAGGTGCTGGCGCGGACCTCGCTGGCGTACTACTCGGGGTGTGAGGAGCTGAACCTCCCGCTGTACGCGGTCGGCGGCGCGGGCTATGTGAGCACCGTCGCCAACGTGGCCCCGCGCCGCATGCGGGCGCCGCTGGACGCGTTCGACGCGGGGCGCACCGACGAGGCCGCCCGGCTCAACGGGCTGACCGTCCGTCTCACCGAGCTGATGATGGCGAGCGGCCTGCCCGGCAGCGTCAGCGTGAAGGCCCTGCTGGACGCGGGCCCGGTCCGGGAACCGCTGCAACCCGCCGGCCGCGAGGCGGTCGACGGGCTGCGCGCGGCGTACGAGGAACTCCTCGCGGCCTGATCCCGATCCCCGGGAGGGGGTCAGTTGTGGGCGTGCAGGACCTCGTTCAGCCCGCCCCACACCGCGTTGTTCGGACGGGCCTCCACCGTGCCGGTGACCGAGTTGCGGCGGAAGAGGATGTTGGAGGCGCCGGAGAGTTCGCGGGCCTTGACCACCTGGCCGTCCGGCAGCGTGACGCGGGTACCGGCCGTGACGTACAGTCCGGCCTCCACGACGCACTCGTCGCCGAGCGCGATGCCGACGCCGGCCTCGGCGCCGACCAGGCAGCGCTCACCGATGACGATGCGGACGTTGCCGCCACCGGAGAGGGTGCCCATGGTGGAGGCGCCGCCGCCGATGTCGGAGCCGTCGCCCACGACGACGCCCGCGGAGATACGGCCCTCGACCATGGAGGTGCCGAGCGTGCCCGCGTTGAAGTTGACGAAGCCCTCGTGCATGACGGTGGTCCCGGCGGCGAGGTGCGCGCCGAGCCGGACCCGGTCGGCGTCCGCGATACGTACGCCCTGGGGGGCCACGTAGTCCGTCATGCGCGGGAACTTGTCGACCGAGGTCACCTGGAGGTGCAGCCCCTCGGCGCGGGCGTTGAGGCGGACCCGCTCCAGGTCGTCGACGGCGACCGGGCCGAGCGAGGTCCAGGCGACGTTGGCGAGCAGGCCGAAGACCCCGTCGAGGTTCTGGCCGTGCGGCTGGACGAGCCGGTGCGAGAGCAGGTGCAGACGCAGGTACGCGTCGTGCGCGTCCAGCGGCTTGTCCTCCAGCGAGGAGATGACCGTGGAGACGGCGACGACCTCGACCCCGCGCCGGGCGTCCACACCGATGGCCTTGGCGGCGCCCTCGCCGAGGCGGTTCACGGCCTCGTCCGGGGTGAGCCGTGTCGTACCGGCCGGGCCGGGCTCGGGCTTGAGCTCGGGGGCGGGGAACCAGGTGTCGAGGACGGTGCCGTCACCGGCGATGGTGGCGAGGCCGGCGGCGACGGCGCCGGTGGTACGGGAGGTGGCCTGGGAAGTCGTGTCGGTCATGGACAGCAACCTAACCGGCCGGGGCCCGCTCGGGCGAACCGGTCTCGGTTTCCGGCACGTTCGCCGTGGTCCGCGCCTTCTCCCCCGCTCCGGGCAGCCGGCGAGCCGCCAGCACGGCCGCCCCGGCGCCCGTCGCGAGCAGGGCGCAGGCCGGCCAGAGCAGTGCGGGAGCCGCCGCGTACAGGACGGCCCCCAGGGGTGGCGCGAGGACCTGGCCGCTGATCGAGGCACCGGCGTACAGGCTCTGGAAGCGGCCCTGTGCGTGGGCGGGCGCCTGGTCGGCGACGTATGCGGCGGCGGGGGTCTTGTAGAGGATCTCCCCGAGGGTCAGCGAGAACATCATGGCGACGGCGAAGAGCACGCCCGCGCCGGGGATGAGCACGGCGTAGCCGAGCCCGACGAGCAGCAGCCCCACCCCGACCACGCCGAGCGGGGCACGTCTGCGCAGGACGTGGGCGGCGGGCAGTTCGAGGCAGAGGATGACCCCGCCGTTGATGGCGAGCAGCCAGCCGTAGAGCTGGGGTCCGTGCCCGTGGTCCGCGAGGAAGACGGGCAGAGTCGTGTACTGCTGGCGGTAGACGAGGTCGACGCAGACGATCGCGGCGAGCAGCACCAGCACCGCGGGCCTGGCCCGCAGTTCGCGCCATACGCCCGGCGCGTCGGGGTCGTGGGAGGGCGCGGAGTGGGCGCTGCCCCGGGCGGGCAGGATGCGGGCGGCGTACAGGGCGAAGAGCAGGGTGCCGATCCCGTCCGCGACGAAGAGCCAGTCGTACGAGAACCGGCCGGCGACCAGGGCGCCGAGCGGCGGGCCGATGGCGAAGCCCCCGTTGGCGGCGAACCGGGTGAGGGCGAAGCTCTGGCGCAGGTCCCCGCCCTCGGGCACGGAGACCGCGACGAGGGCCGCGTTGGCGGAGCGGACGACCCCGGCGGCGTACTGGGCGAGCGGCAGCACCCCGTACAGCGCCGCGACCGGCAGGACGGGCAGGACCACGAGGGCGGATCCGCTGACGCAGGCACCGGCCAGCAGCGCCCGGCGGTGGCCGAGGCGGTCCCCGAACCAGCCGCCGGTGAAGTTCCCCGCGACCAGGCCGATGCCGCCGATCCCGCTGATCACCCCGGCCTGGGTGGCGGAGAGTCCGCGCGGACCGACGAGATAGATGAAGAGGTAGACGAACGTGATGCTGACGACGGCGTTGAGGAACACCCCGAGCGCCAGCAGCCGTACCGTCCTCGGCACTCCGCGCACCATGCCCATGAACGTGACGCCCCCCGCAGTAAGTTCCCTGAGGGAACGGACTATGGCAGCATGGTTCCATCAAGGTCAACCGCACAGCGGAGGGCGGTACGCGACAGCGACGGAGAGGACGGGGACCATGGCGCAGCGGACCAGCCTGGCCGACGCCGACTGCTCGATCGCCCAGGCGCTCGACGTCGTCGGTGACTGGTGGACCCTGCTGATCGTGCGGGACACCGCACGCGGCGTGCACCGGTTCGACGCGCTCCAGCAGGAGCTGGGCGTCTCGCGCAAGGTCCTCACCGAGCGGCTGCGGCTGCTGGTGGAGGCGGGGGTGCTGGTGCGGGAGCCGTACCAGGAGCGCCCGGTGCGGTACGAGTACCGCCTCACCCCGCGCGGCCGCGCGCTGCTGCCCGTCCTGATCGCGCTCCAGGACTGGGGCGACGCGTGGGTACTGGGGGGAGGGGAGACGATGGCGACGACGACGGAGGCCTCGCGGGAGGCGGACCGGGTGGCCGGACTGCTGGGGACACGGGTGCCGGAGCTGACGCTGACCGGGGCGGACGGGGAACGGCACGACCCGGTGGCGGACACCCCGTACACCGTTCTGTACTGCTTCCCCAGCGCCTACGCCCGCGCGGACGCCTATCCCCCGGGGTGGGCCGGGATCCCGGGGGCGACCGGCTGCACCCTCGAGTCGTGCACGTACCGCGACCAACTGGCCGAGTTCACGGCCGCCGGAGCCACCGTGCACGGGGTCTCCGTGCAGCGCCCGGACGAGCAGCGCGCCTTCGCGGAGAAGGAAGGGCTGCGCTTTTCGCTGCTCTCGGACGCGGATCTGACGCTGACGGCGGCCCTGCGGCTGCCGACGTTCCGGGCGGCGGGGGTCAGCCGCCTCAAGCGGCTGACGCTGGTGGTGGACCGGGAGCGGACGGTCCGGCAGGTGCTGTACCCGATCACGGACATCGAGGCTAGCGTGCGGACGGCGCTGGAGACGGTACGGAACCTGGGCTGACCGGCGCCCTGCGGGCCGGGCGGCCGGAGAAGCCGGAGGGCCGGAGGAGCCAGAGAGCCAGAGGGGCCAGAGAGCCAGAGGGGCCGGAGGGCCGGAGGAGCCAGACAGGCCATCCCGCCGAGCGACCGCCCCGCGGCTCCCGGTCGGCGCAGGTCCCGGCGCCCCTCCGAACGCCCTTCAGGCGCGCCCGTCCACGACCCGGGTCAGCATCTCGCGGGTGTACTCCGCATCGAAGGCGGAGCCGGTCAGCAGCACCTGGAGGCAGACGCCGTCCATCAGCGCGACCAGCGCCCGCGCGGTGGCCGGGTCGGTGCGCGCCGACAGCAGCTCGACCGCCGACGCGGTCCACTCGGCGGCGACGGGGCGCAGGGCCGGGCGGCGCAGGGCGGCGAGGTACAGCTCGTACTCCAGCTCGACCGCACCCCGCTCCCCCGCGAACCACTCCCCCAGCACCCGGGTCAACTCATCGGCGAGCCGGGCGCCGGAGGAGGCGGCCTCGCCCCCGTCCGCATCCCCGGCGCAGACCTCGCTGTCTCGCAACGCCTGGGCGAAGTTCTCGTTGGACCGGCGCAGGGCGGCCGTCAGCAGCTCGTCGAGCGAACCGAAGTGGTACGTCGTCGAGCCGAGCGGCACGTCCGCCTCGGCGGCCACGGACCGGTGGCTGAGCCCGGCTATCCCGTCGGCCACGATCACCCGCAGCGCCGCGTCGATGATCCGCGTCCGCCGGTCGGGGTCGTACCGGCGGGCCATCAGTGCGCTCCCCCCAGATTGAGCACGACGACCCCGACGACGATCAGACCGACCCCCACGATCTTGACCAGGCTGCTGGACTCCCCCAGGAACAGGATGCCGATGAGCGCCACCGCCGCCGTGCCGACACCGGCCCAGATCGCGTAGGCGGTGCCCACGGAGAGCGTCTTGAGGGTCTGGGCGAGCAGGGTGAAGGCGATGAGATAGCCCACGGCCGTGCCGATCGAGGGCCAGAGCCGGGTGAAGCCCTCGCTGTACTTCATGGCCGTCGTCCCGGCCACCTCCGCCGCGATCGCCGCGGCCAGCAGTCCGTATGCGTATCCCATGCGTACAAGTGTACGCATCGTTGCGTACGACTGTACATATGATCGGCCCACCTCGGGGGCGCTACGGTGTCCCGACCGATAGAACGGCCCGGCGGACAGCACGGGCCGACGAGACACGGGAGACGCAGTGGCGCAGGACGCAGGGTGGGGTGGTGGCCCGCAGGGGGGCGCACCCCTCGGTGGGGGACCCTTCCACGGGGGTGCGCAGGGACCGGGCCCACAAGGGCCGGGCGGGCCGGGTGCGCAGGGCCCCGGCCCCGGCGGCTGGCACGGCGGCTGGGCGCCGCCGCCCAAGCCGGGGGTGATACCCCTGGCGCCGCTGAGGGTCTCGGACATGCTCAGCGGCGCCTTCACCACGATCGGCCGCTACTGGAAGCCGCTGGTCGGCATCGCCCTGGCGCTCTTCGGCGCGGCGACGGTGGTGCTCGGCATCGCGGTGGCCATCGCCTTCTCCACCATCGCGGCCGACTGGGACGCCCTCACCGGCCCCGGCTCTCCGGACACAGCCGAACTGATCCCGCTGGGCATCACGTTCGGCGTCCTGATGGTCCTGGGCATCGTCGCCTACCTGCTGGCGTCGGCCGTCGTCCAGGCGGCCGTCCCGGTGGTCCTCCAGGAGGCCGTCCTGGGCCGCCCGATCGGCTTCGGCACCGTCTGGCGCCGCGCCTGGTCCCGGGTCGGGGCGATGATCGGCACGGTGTTCCTGGTGGGGCTGATCGTCTTCGTCCCCTTCGTGCTCGCGATGGTGGCCATGGTCGCGACCATGATCTACGCGGTCACCCTGGGCGACGCGGAGAGCGTGCTCCCGCTGCTCTTCTCCGCCCTCCTCGCCTGGCTCGCCCTCACCCCGGTCGCCATCTGGCTGATGGTGAAGTTCACCCTGGCCCCCACGATCGTGGTCTTCGAGGGACAGCGGCCGGTCGCGGCCCTGCGCCGCTCGGCCCAGCTGGTCCGCGACAACTGGTGGCGGGTCTTCGGCGTCGGCCTGCTCGCCTTCGCCCTGGCCTCCATGGTCGGCTACATGATCCAGCTGCCGTTCCAGGCTCTGGGGATGCTCCCCGGCGCGTTCGAGGACCCCAACACCCTGGGCGAACCGAGTGGCGGGGAGATCGTCGCCCTGTTCGCCGGCTTCATGGTGCTGTCCATGGTCAGCGGCCTGGTGAGCCAGCTCTTCTCGTCGATCTTCCCGCCGCTGGTGACCGGCCTGCTGTACGTGGACCTCCGCATCCGCAAGGAGAACCTGGCCCAGGTCCTGACGGAGGCGGCGGCCCAGCCGGTGCCCGACCAGTACGGGCCGCCGCCGACCACCCCCGCCTGAGGCCCGGGCTCAGTCCGTCAGCGTCCGCTTGGGACGCAGCACGCAGAACTCGTTGCCCTCGGGGTCGGCCAGCACCACCCAGGTGGCGTCCGCCTCCTGCCCGACGTCCAGCCGCCGTGCGCCGAGCGCGATGATCCGCTCGACCTCGGCGGCCTGGTCGTCGGGGGTCAGATCGATGTGCAGCCGGTTCTTGACGGTCTTCCCCTCCGGCACGGGGAGGAAGCACATGCCCGGCAGCGCGGTCTCGTGGGCGCCGATGACGATCTCGTGCTCGTCCTCGTAGAGGATCTTCCAGTCCAGCACGGCGCTCCAGAAACGGGCCATGAGCGGCAGGTCGTGGGCGTCGACGGCGAGGTGGTAAAGGGATACGGCCATGCCCGCCAGTATGACTGGCGGGCATGGCCGTTCACTTCATGGTGCGGGGCGCGTCAGACGTTGAACCCCAGCGCGCGCAGCTGCTCGCGGCCGTCGTCCGTGATCTTGTCCGGGCCCCACGGCGGCATCCAGACCCAGTTGATCCGGAGCTCGTTGACGATGCCGTCCGTGGCGGACTTCGCCTGGTCCTCGATGACGTCGGTCAGCGGGCAGGCCGCGGACGTCAGGGTCATGTCGAGGGTGGCGATGTTGGCGTCGTCGACGTGGATGCCGTAGATCAGGCCCAGGTTGACGACGTCGATGCCCAGCTCGGGGTCGACGACGTCGTACAGCGCCTCGCGGACCTCCTCCTCGGAGGCCGGCTTCATGGTCGCGGTCTCGTTGTCGCTCATGCGGTCTTCCCTTCGGACAGCGCCTTGGCCGTCGCGTCCTTCCACGCCATCCAACTCAGCAGCGCGCACTTGACCCGGGCGGGGTACTTGGAGACGCCGGCGAACGCGACCGCGTCCTCCAGCACCTCCTCCATCGCGTCGTCAGGCTCCAGCTGGCCCTTGGACTGCATCAGTTCCAGGAAGGTGTCCTGGATCTTCCGCGCCCGGGTCAGCTCCTTGCCGACCAGCAGCTCGTTCAGTACGGAGGCGCTGGCCTGGCTGATGGAGCAGCCCTGGCCCTCGTAGCTGACGTCGACGATGGTCTCGCCGTCGTACTTGACCCGGAGAGTGATCTCGTCGCCGCATGTCGGGTTGACATGGTGCACCTCGGCGTCGCCGTCCCGCAGGCCGCGCCCGTGGGGGTGCTTGTAGTGGTCCAGGATCACTTCCTGGTACATGGAATCAAGCTTCACCAGTCAACCCTCAGCCGAAGAAGTTCCGGACGTGCTCCAGCCCGTCCACCAGTGCGTCGACCTCGGCGGGCGTGGAGTACAGATAGAACGACGCTCGCGTCGTCGCAGGAATTCCGTACCGCAGGCAGACCGGGCGGGCGCAGTGGTGGCCGACCCGGACGGCGATGCCCAGCTCGTCGAGGACCTGGCCCACGTCGTGCGGGTGGATGTCGCCGAGCGTGAAGGAGATCGCCGCACCGCGGTCCTCGGCCGTCGTCGGACCGATGATGCGGAGGTCCGGGACTTCCAGGAGGCGCTTCAGCGCGTACTCGGTGATCGCCTTCTCGTGCCGGTGGATGTTCTCCATGCCGATCGCCGAGAGGTAGTCCACGGCCGCACCGAGGCCGACGGCCTGGGCGATCGGGGGCGTACCGGCCTCGAACTTGTGCGGCGCCGGGGCGTACGTCGACGAGTGCATCGACACGGTCTCGATCATCTCGCCGCCGCCGAGGAACGGCGGCAGGTCCTCCAGCAGCTCCTGCCGTCCCCAGAGCACGCCGATGCCGGTCGGGCCGACCATCTTGTGGCCGGTGAAGGCCACGAAGTCGGCCTGGAGCGCCTGCACGTCCAGCACCATGTGCGGGGCGGCCTGCGAGGCGTCGATGCAGACCAGCGCGCCGACCTGCTGGGCTCGGCGGATGATCTGCTCGACCGGGTTGACGGTGCCCAGGATGTTGGAGACCAGCGTGAAGGAGACGATCTTCGTCTTCTCGGTGATGATCTCGTCGATGTTCGACAGGTCGAGCCGGCCGGCGTCGGTGATGCCGAACCACTTCAGCTTCGCGCCCGTGCGCTGCGCGAGCAGCTGCCAGGGCACGATGTTGGAGTGGTGCTCCATCTCCGTGGTGACGATCTCGGTGTCGCGGTCCACCCGGTAGGGCTCGTCCGCCCAGCCGAGCATGTTGGCCACGAGGTTGAGCGACTCCGAGGCGTTCTTGGTGAAGATCACCTCGTCGCGGCTGGGTGCGTTGATGAAGGCCGCGACCTTGTCACGGGCGCCTTCGTACAGCGCGGTGGCCTCCTCGGCGACCGTGTAGACGCCGCGGTGCACGTTCGCGTTGTGGCGCTCGTAGTACGTGTTGAGCGCGTCGAGGACCTGGCGCGGCTTCTGCGAGGTGGCCGCGGAGTCCAGGTAAACGATCTTCTTGCCGTCGTGGACCGTGCGGTCCAGGAGCGGGAAGTCCTTGCGGATCGCCTCGGTGTCGAGGAGGCCGGTGAGCCCCTGTCGGGCGTCAGTCACGCGGAAGCGCCACCCTTCGTGTATGCCTCGTAGCCCTCGTTCTCCAGCTGGTCGGCCAGCTCGGCGCCACCGGAGGCGGCGATCCTGCCGTTGGCGAACACGTGCACGAAGTCGGGCTGGATGTACTTCAGGATCCGGGTGTAGTGCGTGATCAGCAGGGTGCCGACCTCGCCGGTCGCGCGGACCCGGTTGACGCCCTCGGAGACGGTCTTGAGCGCGTCGACGTCCAGGCCGGAGTCGGTCTCGTCCAGGACGGCGATCTTCGGCTTGAGCAGCTCCAGCTGGAGGATCTCGTGGCGCTTCTTCTCACCGCCGGAGAAGCCCTCGTTGACGTTGCGCTCGGCGAAGGAGGGGTCCATCTGGAGCCCGGCCATCGTCTCCTTGACCTCCTTGACCCACGTACGGAGCTTGGGGGCCTCGCCGCGGACGGCGGTGGCGGAGGTGCGCAGGAAGTTGGAGACCGAGACACCGGGGATCTCGACCGGGTACTGCATGGCGAGGAAGAGGCCGGCGCGGGCGCGCTCGTCGACGGACATCTCCAGGACGTCCTCGCCGTCCAGGGTGACCGAACCGCCGGTGATCGTGTACTTGGGGTGACCCGCCAGCGAGTACGCGAGGGTGGACTTGCCGGACCCGTTGGGGCCCATGATGGCGTGGGTCTCGCCCTGCTTCACGGTCAGGTCGACGCCCTTGAGGATCTCCTTCGTGGCGTTGTCGGCCTCGACGGTGACGTGCAGGTCGCGGATTTCAAGCGTTGCCATGGGTGACTCAGGACTCCTGGGTGACGGAGACGAGCACATCGTCCCCTTCGATCTTTACGGGGTATACGGGGACGGGGCGCGTCGCGGGAAGGCCGGACGGCTTGCCGGTGCGGAGGTCGAACGACGATCCGTGCAGCCAGCACTCGATCGCGCAGTCCTCCACCTCGCCCTCGGAGAGGGAGACGTTCGCGTGCGAGCAGATGTCGTTGATCGCGAACACCTCGCCCTCGGTGCGGACGACGGAGACCGGTGTGCCGTCGAGTTCCACCCGCTTGGGGGTGTCCTCCTCCAGCTCACTCAGCGCACAGGCTTTGACGAAGGCCATCAGACGGACGCCTTCAGCTCGGCCTCGATCTTGTCGATCAGCCGCTCCTCGACGTCCGGCAGGCCGATCTGCTGGACCAGCTCGGCGAAGAAGCCGCGCACCACCAGGCGGCGGGCCTCCTCGGCCGGGATACCGCGGGACTGGAGGTAGAAGAGCTGCTCGTCGTCGAAGCGGCCGGTCGCCGAGGCGTGGCCCGCGCCGACGATCTCGCCGGTCTCGATCTCCAGGTTGGGTACGGAGTCGACCCGGGCGCCGTCGGTGAGGACGAGGTTCCGGTTCATCTCGTAGGTGTCGGTGCCCTCGGCCGCGGCCTGGATGAGGACGTCCCCGATCCAGACGGCGTGGGCGCCGTCGCCCTGGAGCGCGCCCTTGTACACCGCGTTGGACTTGCAGTGCGGG
Organism: Streptomyces sp. NPDC043746; assembly: GCF_056436485.1. Taxonomy (NCBI): domain Bacteria; kingdom Bacillati; phylum Actinomycetota; class Actinomycetes; order Kitasatosporales; family Streptomycetaceae; genus Streptomyces; species Streptomyces sp. NPDC043746. The sequence continues at coordinate 98,548 of NZ_JBWKCM010000013.1, forward strand.
GTGTTGTGGTCGACCAGGAGGCGGTGCTCCTGGTGCTGGCCCTTGTCGGTGAAGTACAGACCGAAGAGCTCCGCCTCGCCGCCGGGCGCCGCGTAGGCGACCCGCGGGTGGAGGCGGACCAGGTCGCCGCCGAAGGTGACGACGATCGACTTGAAGGAGGCGTCCCGGCCGACCAGCGCGTTGTGCTGGCCGACGTGGACGGCCGTGTCGTCCCAGTCCTGGACGGAGACGACGGTCAGCTTGGCTCCGTCGCCCAGCACGTAGTCGACGTTGGCGGCGAGCACCGCGTCACCGGTGTGGTCGATGACGACGACGGCTTCGGCGAAGGCGCCCAGCTCGATGACCTGGTGGCCGAAGGCGGTCCCGCCCTCGCCGTGCACGGCGATCCGGATCGGCTCGGAGAGCACGGCCTCCTTGGCGACGGTGACGACCGAGGCCTGCTCGAAGGAGCTGTACGCCTGGGCGGCGACCCGGTCCACCGGCGTACCGGCCTTGCCGAGCCGGGCGTCGTCGCGGCCGACGGTCTCGACGGTGACGCCCTCGGGCGCCTCGATCGCGACCTTGACACCGCTGCCCGTGGCGACGGCGGTGCCGTCGTGCAGCCCGCGCAGCCGCTCCAGCGGGGTGAAGCGCCACTCCTCCTCGCGACCGTGCGGGACGGGGAAGTCCGCGACGTCGAAGGACGGGGGTGCGCTCATGCGCGTGGCGACGGTCGACTCGGCGGCCACCGCGATGGAGCCGGCGGTGGTGGAGCCCACCGGAGGGGGCCCCCCCGCTCGAGCGGAGCCGAGAGTGGGGGAGTTCTGAGCCTCAGCCATGGCTGTCGTAGTGCTCGCTTTCTCAGTCAAGAAGGGGGTGGTTCGGTGGGGGCGGGGGCGGCCGGCGGGCGGCCGTCCCCAGGGCCTCGCGGGAGGTCCTAGCCGACCGAACCCTCCATCTGCAGCTCGATCAGCCGGTTGAGCTCCAGGGCGTACTCCATGGGCAGCTCCTTCGCGATCGGCTCGACGAAGCCGCGCACGATCATCGCCATGGCCTCGAACTCGGTGAGTCCGCGGCTCATCAGGTAGAAGAGCTGGTCCTCGGAGACCTTGGAGACGGTCGCCTCGTGGCCCATCGACACGTCGTCCTCGCGGACGTCGACGTAGGGGTAGGTGTCCGAGCGGGAGATCGTGTCGACGAGCAGGGCGTCGCAGAGCACGTTGGACTTCGCGCCCGGCGCGCCCTCGCCGATCTCGATCAGTCCGCGGTAGGAGGTGCGGCCGCCGCCTCGTGCCACCGACTTGGAGACGATGTTCGAGGAGGTGTTCGGCGCCATGTGGACCATCTTGGCGCCGGCGTCCTGGTGCTGGCCCTCGCCCGCGAAGGCGATGGAGAGCGTCTCGCCCTTGGCGTGCTCGCCCATCAGGTAGACGGCCGGGTACTTCATGGTCACCTTGGAGCCGATGTTGCCGTCGACCCACTCCATGGTCGCGCCCTCGTAGGCCACGGCCCGCTTGGTGACCAGGTTGTAGACGTTGTTCGACCAGTTCTGGATGGTCGTGTAGCGGCAGCGGCCGCCCTTCTTCACGATGATCTCGACCACGGCGCTGTGCAGCGAGTCCGAGGAGTAGATCGGGGCGGTGCAGCCCTCGACGTAGTGGACGTAGGCGTCCTCGTCGACGATGATCAGCGTCCGCTCGAACTGGCCCATGTTCTCCGTGTTGATACGGAAGTAGGCCTGGAGCGGGATGTCCACGTGGACGCCCTTGGGCACGTAGATGAACGAGCCGCCGGACCACACGGCCGTGTTCAGCGAGGCGAACTTGTTGTCGCCGACCGGGATGACGGTGCCGAAGTACTCCTTGAAGAGCTCCGGGTGCTCCTTCAGCGCGGTGTCGGTGTCCAGGAAGATGACGCCCTGCTCCTCCAGGTCCTCGCGGATCTGGTGGTAGACGACCTCGGACTCGTACTGCGCGGCGACACCGGCGACGAGGCGCTGCTTCTCCGCCTCGGGGATGCCGAGCTTGTCGTACGTGTTCTTGATGTCCTCGGGCAGGTCCTCCCAGGAGGCGGCCTGCTTCTCCGTGGAGCGCACGAAGTACTTGATGTTGTCGAAGTCGATGCCCGACAGGTCCGAGCCCCAGCTGGGCATGGGCTTCTTGTCGAAGAGCTTCAGACCCTTGAGGCGGAGCTTCAGCATCCACTCGGGCTCGTTCTTCTTCTCCGAGATGTCGCGGACGACCTCCTCGGAGAGGCCGCGCTTGGCCGTCGCGCCTGCCGCGTCGGAGTCGGCCCAGCCGAATTCGTACGTACCCAGACCCTCGAGCTCAGGGTGGGCAGTCTCCGTGGGGAGCGTCATGCGGGGTTCCTCCCGGCCGTGCTTGCAGATGCTGAATGGGTGGTCTGTGGGGGTGCTGCGTGGCCGCTGCGCGGCACGTATGTCGTGCACACGCCGTCGCCGTGGGCGAGGGTGGCCAGACGCTGCACATGGGTCCCGAGGAGGCTGGAGAAGAATTCCGTCTCCGCCTCGCACAGCTGTGGGAACTGCTCGGCGACATGCGCCACCGGGCAGTGGTGCTGGCACAGCTGCTCTCCCTGCTGCGGGCCCGGCGCGCTTCGCGCCGTAGCAGCGTACCCGTCGGCGCTCAGGGCCCTGGCGAGGGCCTCCGTGCGCCGCTCGGGCTCCGCGGCCTCGACCGCGACGCGGTACGCCTCGCCCATCGCGGCCATCCGGGCGCGGGCGAAGGCGGTGACCGCCTCGTCCCCGCCGGACGCGGCGATGAAGCGCAGGGCGTCGGCGGCCAGCTCGTCGTAGGACTGGTCGAAGGCGTCCCGGCCGCAGTCCGTCAGGGCGAACACCTTGGCGGGCCTGCCTCGGGTCCGCGCCCCGTAGACCCGCTGTTCACGGGCTTCGACGACATCGTCGGAGACGAGGGCGTCGAGGTGGCGGCGGACGGCGGCCTGGGTGAGGCCGAGGCGCCCCGCGAGATCCGCGACGGTGGAGGGGCCATGGCGCAGGATGGAGCGCGCGACCCGGTCGCGCGTCGAGCGCTCACCGGTCGCGAGTTCCTCCCGAGGAGCCCCGCCGTCGTTTTTCACAACACCATTGTTGCGTAATTCATTCGACTCTGACAACCACGGTCCGGAACGATCTACGGTGTGGTTCGTCACTTAGGGTTACCTAATCTGGCCCCGGGACCGGGCCTCCCCGCGCCCCTGCCTAGACTTCCCTGCCATGGAGAACGAGCCCGTCGTACAGGTCACCGGCCTGGTGAAGCGGTACGGCACGAAGACCGCGGTGGACGGCCTCGACCTGGCGGTCCGGGCCGGCGCGGTGACCGCCGTCCTCGGCCCGAACGGCGCCGGGAAGACGACCACGATCGAGACGTGCGAGGGCTACCGCCGCCCCGACGCCGGCACCGTACGCGTCCTCGGACTCGACCCGGTCACCGACGCGGAGCGGCTGCGCCCCCGGATCGGCGTCATGCTCCAGTCCGGCGGCGTCTACTCCGGCGCCCGCGCCGACGAGATGCTCCGGCACATGGCCAAGCTGCACGCCCACCCGCTGGACGTGGACGCGCTGATCGAGCGGCTCGGCCTCGGCTCCTGCGGCCGTACCACCTACCGGCGGCTCTCCGGCGGCCAGCAGCAGCGGCTCGCCCTGGCCCTCGCGGTCGTCGGCCGGCCCGAGCTGGTCTTCCTGGACGAGCCGACCGCCGGGCTCGACCCGCAGGCCCGCCGCTCCACCTGGGACCTGGTCCGCGAGCTGCGCGGGGACGGGGTGTCGACCGTCCTCACCACCCACTTCATGGACGAGGCCGAGGCGCTCGCCGACGATGTGGCGATCATCGACGCGGGCCGGGTCATCGCCCAGGGCTCTCCCGAGGAGCTCTGCCGCGGCGGCGCCGAGAACACCCTGCGCTTCACCGGGCGCCCCGGGCTCGACCTGGGCTCGCTGGTCAAGGCGCTGCCCGACGGCTCCCAGGCCGCCGAGCCGCTCCCGGGCACGTACCGCATCTCGGGAGCCGTCGACCCGCAGTTGCTGGCCACCGTCACCTCCTGGTGCGCCCAGCACGGCGTGATGCCCGAGGGCATCTCGGTGGAGCGGCACACCCTGGAGGACGTCTTCCTCGAACTGACCGGCAAGGAGCTGCGCGCATGAGCGCCGGTACGTACACCCCGCGCCCCGGCGCCGCCCCGCTTCCCCGGATGATCGCCGCGCAGACCGCGCTGGAGACCCGGATGCTGCTGCGCAACGGCGAGCAGCTGCTGCTGACGGTGATCATCCCGACGCTGCTGCTGGTGCTGTTCAGCGCGGTCGACATCGTGGACACCGGCTCGGGAGCGTCGGTCGACTTCCTGGCTCCGGGCGTCCTGGCGCTCGCCGTGATGTCCACCGCCTTCACCGGCCAGGCCATCGCCACCGGCTTCGAACGCCGCTACGGAGTCCTCAAGCGGCTGGGGGCCTCCCCGCTGCCGCGCTGGGCGCTGATGACGGCCAAAACCCTGTCGGTGCTGGTCACCGAGGTGCTCCAGATCGTGCTGCTGACGGCGATCGCCTTCGCGCTGGGCTGGTCGCCGCAGGGCAACCCGCTCGCCGTGCTGCTGCTCCTGGTGCTGGGGACTGCCGCCTTCTCCGGGCTGGGGCTGCTGATGGCCGGGACGCTGAAGGCCGAGGCGACGCTCGCCGCCGCCAACCTGGTCTTCCTGCTGCTGCTGGTCGGCGGCGGGGTCATCGTGCCGCTGGACAAGTTCCCGGACGCGGTGCAGTCGGTGCTGGGGCTGCTGCCCATCTCGGCGCTCTCCGAGGGGCTGCGGGACGTCCTCCAGCACGGCGCGGCCATGCCGTGGGCCCAGGCCGGGATCCTGGCCGTGTGGGCGGTGCTGGGGCTCGGCGCGGCGGCGAAGTTCTTCCGCTGGGAGTAGCCGACGACAGGACCGCCGTAGAGGATCTTCCGGGCAAGGGGCACGAACCCACCCCTCGTGAAATCGTGCACAAGCCACCTCCTACGATGGTCCGCGTGGAAACCCCCATCTCTGCCATCGCCAAGCGTTGGACGCCGTCCACCAGGATCGTCAAGCGTGCCGCGCTCTCCGCCGTCATGATGAGCGTCCTGATCATCGTCACCGGCGGGGCCGTCCGGCTCACCGGTTCGGGCCTCGGGTGCGACACCTGGCCCAAGTGCACCGACGAGAGCCTGTTCGCCACCCCGGAGCAGGGGCTGCACGGTGCGATCGAGTTCGGCAACCGGATGCTGACGTACGTCCTGTCGGCGGCCGTCGGCTGGACCATCGTCGCCACCCGCTCCATCAAGCCGCGCCGCCGCTCGGTGAGCCGACTGGCCTGGTCGCAGTTCTGGATCGTGCTGGGGAACGCGGTCCTCGGCGGCATCACCGTCTGGGCCGGGCTCAACCCCTGGACGGTGGCCGGGCACTTCCTGCTCGCCAACGCGCTGCTCGCGGTCACCGTGATCACCTGGGTCCGCGTCGGCGAGGGCGACGGCCCGGCCCGCCCCCGCGCGCCCCTGCCGGTGCGCCGGCTCGCCTGGGCGATCGTGGCGGCCACCGTGGTCCTCATCGTGCTCGGCACCTCGGTGACCGGCTCCGGCAAGCACGCGGGCGACAGCAGCGACGTACCGCGCATGCCGTGGGACTGGTCGGCCGCCGCCCATGTGCACGCCGTCTCCGCCTGGGTCGTCTGCGCGCTGGCCATCGCCATGTGGCTGGCCCTGCGCGTGGTCGACGCCCCCGCCGACGCCCGGGCCCGCGCCCGCGACCTGCTGGTCGTGCTGCTCGCCCAGGGCGCGATCGGGTACGTGCAGTACTTCACCGACGTCCCGGAGATCCTGGTCGGCATCCACATGTTCGGCTCGGCCGTCATGTGGATCGCCGTGATCCGCCTGGTGATGAGCATGCGCGAGCGCGGCGACGGGGCCCCGGCCCCGCTGCCGGGCCCGTCGTCCGCCGGAGAGCGCGGGCAGCAGGAGCAGCAGCCGTCGGCGTCCGCACCGGCGGTCTAGGAGTTCGTACGCGAAAGGGGCGGCGGGCATGTGCCCGCCGCCCCTTTCGCGTACGGCTCAGCTGTCGTTGGACGGGCCGCCGACCTGGATCCCGGCCATCCGCGACCACTCGTAGGGGCCCGTGCGGACCTTGAGGGCGAAGTCGCCGTCGAACTCCTCGTGGACCGTGATGCCGGACTTCTCCACCGCGCTCTCGGCCACGGCGTAGGTCGGGGCCACCAGGTCGCCCCAGGCGCCGTCCTGGCCGACCAGGACGATGCGGGCGCCGGCCTCACCGATGTAGGCGAGCTGCCCCTCGGCGCCGCCGTGCTCCTTGGCGAAGGCCCCGATCTCGCGGGCCAGCTTCGCCGCCCTGCGCTCCGCGCGGGCCGCCTTCCGTGCGTCGCTCCGCGAGGTCTGCCCGGTCTCTGCTGCGTCTGCTGCCGTCTCTGCCATGAACAGGATGCTACCGACGAGTAGTTCGAACGGCGACGGGCGGGTCGCGTGGCTTCTGCCACGTGACCCGCCCGTGAAGGCCTGGGACTAGCGGAGGAAGGGGTCCACCGCGACGGCCAGGAAGAGCAGCGAGACATAGGTGATGGACCAGTGGAACAGCCGCATCTCCCTGAGCTTGGCGCCGGTCACCCCCGCCTTGGCACGGTTCTGCAGACCATGGGCCTCCCAGAGCCAGAAGCCGCCCGCCAGCAGCGCCACCGAGAGGTAGAACCAGCCGGTGTAGCCCAGCGGGGTGAGGAGCAGCGAGACGCCCACCATGACCCAGCTGTAGATGACGATCTGCCGGGCGACCACCTGGTTGGAGGCGATGACCGGGAGCATCGGGACGCCGACGCGGGCGTAGTCGTCCTTGACCTTCATGGAGAGCGGCCAGTAGTGCGGCGGCGTCCAGAAGAAGATGACGGCGAAGAGGATGACGGCGGCCCAGGAGAGGGAGTTCGTCACGGAGGACCAGCCGATGAGCACCGGCAGGCAGCCGGCGATCCCGCCCCAGATGATGTTCTGCGAGGTGCGGCGCTTCAGGAGCATCGTGTAGACGACGACGTAGAAGAGCAGCGCCCCGAGGGCGAGTCCGGCGGACAGCCAGTTGACGAGCAGTCCGAACCAGAGGGTCGAGACCACCGCGAGGGAGATGCCGAAGACGAGGCACTCGCGCGGACTGACCATCCCGGTGACCAGCGGACGCTGCGACGTGCGGTCCATCAGCGCGTCGATGTCGCGGTCGATGTACATGTTCAGCGCGTTGGCGCCGCCCGCCGAGAGATATCCCCCGAAGGTGGTGGCGAACACCAGCCACAGGTCGGGCACGCCCTGGGCGGCGAGGAACATCACCGGAATCGTGGTGATGAGCAGCAGCTCGATGATCCGTGGCTTGGTAAGCGCCACGAATGCCTTGACACGGGCCCCGTACGGGCGATGGCCCCCTGGGCTGGGAGTCAAGGCGACCCCGGCGGGTCGGGACTCGACGGCCGTCACGCACACCCCTGACAGAGAAATCCCAGCAAGCTCCGGGCCGAAGGGCCCTTGTGAAGACTTGCGCGAACCCGACCACTGTAGACGTTGGGCCCACACCGTCCTTCGCGGGGGTGGGGTCGTGTTGGGGGTGACTGTGGGATGTACGGAGAAGGTCCGCCGGGAGGCGAAGTGCCCGCGTCGCCCGCACCCTGGAAAGAGCCGGAAGGTGTGGGCCCCGGCGGGGGTAGGCTCGGCAGCGCCCGGTGCGGTATCAGCCACCGGCCTACGAACAGTGGAGAGGAGCCCTGACGCAGGGTGAGCATCAAGCCGACCACCTCAGACCTCCAGTGGACCGAATTGGACCAGCGGGCGGTGGACACCGCCCGCGTCCTCGCCGCGGACGCCGTACAGAAAGTCGGAAACGGCCACCCGGGCACGGCGATGAGCCTGGCCCCCGCCGCGTACACCCTGTTCCAGAAAGTCATGCGGCACGACCCGGCGGACGCGGAGTGGACCGGCCGTGACCGGTTCGTCCTGTCCGCGGGCCACTCCAGCCTGACCCTCTACATCCAGCTCTACCTCGCCGGTTACGGCCTGGAGCTGGACGACCTGAAGGCGTTCCGGACGTGGGGTTCCAAGACCCCGGGCCACCCGGAGTACGGCCACACGACCGGTGTCGAGACGACGACGGGCCCGCTGGGCCAGGGTGTCGCCAACGCGGTGGGCATGGCCATGGCCGCCCGCTACGAGCGCGGCCTCTTCGACCCGGAGGCGGCCCCCGGCACCTCCCCGTTCGACCACACCGTCTGGGTCGTCGCCGGTGACGGCTGCCTCCAGGAGGGCATCGCCGCCGAGGCCTCCTCGCTGGCCGGGCACCAGAAGCTGGGCAACCTGGTCCTGCTCTGGGACGACAACCACATCTCCATCGAGGGCGACACCGAGACCGCGGTCTCCGAGGACACCCTCAAGCGGTACGAGGCGTACGGCTGGCACGTCCAGCGCGTCGAGCAGCAGGCCAACGGCGACCTGGACCCGGCGGGTCTGTACGCGGCGCTCCAGGCGGCCAAGGCCGAGACCGAGCGCCCCTCGTTCATCGCGGCCCGCTCGATCATCGCCTGGCCCGCCCCGAACGCCCAGAACACCGAGGCGGCCCACGGCTCGGCCCTCGGCGAGGCGGAGATCGCGGCGACCAAGCGGGTCCTGGGCTTCGACCCGGAGCAGACCTTCGAGGTCTCCGACGAGGTCATCGGCCACACCCGCCAGGCCCTGGACCGCGGCCGTGAGGCCCGCGCCGAGTGGGACAAGGCGTTCGCCGCGTGGCGCACCGCCAACCCCGAGCGCGCCGCCGACTTCGACCGGATCGCGGCGGGCGAGCTGCCCGCGGGCTGGGAGGAGAAGCTCCCGGTCTTCGAGGTCGGCAAGTCCCTGGCCACCCGGGCCGCCTCCGGCAAGGTGCTCCAGGCGCTGGGCGAGATCGTGCCCGAGCTGTGGGGCGGCTCCGCCGACCTCGCGGGCTCGAACAACACCACGATCGACAAGACGTCGTCGTTCCTCCCGGTGGGCAACCCGCTGCCCGAGGCCGACCCGTACGGCCGCACGATCCACTTCGGGATCCGCGAGCACGCGATGGCCGCCGCGATGAACGGCATCGCGCTGCACGGCAACACCCGTGTCTACGGCGGGACCTTCCTGGTCTTCTCCGACTACATGCGCAACGCGGTCCGCCTCTCCGCGCTGATGCACCTGCCGGTGACGTACGTGTGGACGCACGACTCGATCGGCCTCGGCGAGGACGGCCCGACCCACCAGCCGGTGGAGCACCTGGCCTCGCTGCGCGCCATCCCGGGCCTGAACATCGTCCGCCCGGCCGACGCCAACGAGACGTCCATCGCCTGGCGCGAGATCCTGCGCCGCTACACCAAGGTGTTCGGCAAGGGCACCCCGCACGGTCTGGCGCTGACCCGCCAGGGCGTGCCGACGTACGAGCCCAACGAGGACGCGGCCAAGGGCGGTTACGTCCTGTTCGAGGCCGAAGGCGGCGAGCCGCAGGTGCTGCTCATCGCGACGGGCTCCGAGGTCCACGTCGCGGTCGAGGCGCGCGAGCAGCTCCAGGCGGCCGGGGTGCCGACCCGGGTGGTCTCGATGCCGTCGGTCGAGTGGTTCGAGGAGCAGGATCAGGGATACAAGGAGAGCGTCCTCCCGCCGTCGGTCAAGGCACGGGTCGCTGTGGAGGCGGGCATCGGCCTGACCTGGCACCGGTACGTCGGGGACGCCGGCCGGATCGTCTCGCTGGAGCACTTCGGTGCCTCGGCCGACGCCAAGGTCCTCTTCCGCGAGTTCGGCTTCACCGCCGAGAACGTGGCCGCCGTAGCGCGGGAATCTCTCGAAGCCGCAGCGCGCTGACGCCGGTAGACACCACTAGTAGGAGATGCAACTCATGACAGACGCACTCAAGCGCCTGACCGACGAGGGCGTGGCGATCTGGCTCGACGACCTGTCGCGCAAGCGGATCACCTCGGGCAACCTCGCCGAGCTGATCGACCAGAGCCATGTCGTCGGCGTCACCACCAACCCGTCGATCTTCCAGAAGGCGATCTCCTCGGGCGACGGTTACGAGCAGCAGCTCACCGACCTCGCCGCCCGCAAGGTCACCGTCGAGGAAGCCCTGCGCATGATCACGACGGCGGACGTCCGTGACGCCGCGGACATCCTGCGCCCGGTCTTCGACGCGACCGGCGGCCAGGACGGCCGGGTCTCCATCGAGGTCGACCCGCGCCTGGCGCACAACACCACGGCCACCGTCGCCGAGGCCAAGCAGCTGGCGTGGCTGGTCGACCGGCCGAACACGCTCATCAAGATCCCGGCCACCAAGGCGGGCCTCCCGGCGATCACCGAGGTCATCGGCCGGGGCATCAGCGTCAACGTGACGCTGATCTTCTCCCTGGAGCGCTACCGCGCGGTCATGGACGCCTACCTGGCCGGTCTGGAGAAGGCGAAGGCCGCGGGCCTGGACCTCTCCAAGATCCACTCGGTGGCGTCCTTCTTCGTGTCCCGCGTGGACACCGAGATCGACAAGCGCCTGGACGCCATCGGATCCGACGAGGCGAAGGCCGCCAAGGGCAAGTCCGCCCTGGCCAACGCGCGGCTGGCCTACGAGGCGTACGAGGAGGTCTTCTCCTCCGACCGCTGGACCGCCCTGGACAAGGCGCAGGCCAACAAGCAGCGCCCGCTCTGGGCGTCGACCGGCGTCAAGGACCCGTCCCTCAAGGACACCCTGTACGTCGACGAGCTGGTCGCCCCCAACACGGTCAACACCATGCCGGAGGCGACCCTGGAGGCCGTGGCCGACCACGGCGAGATCACCGGCGACACCGTCTCCGGCGGCTACGACCAGGCCCGCGCGGACCTCGACGCGATCAAGAAGCTCGGCGTCTCGTACGACGAGGTCGTGCAGGTGCTGGAGGACGAGGGCGTCGAGAAGTTCGAGGCGTCCTGGAACGACCTGCTCAAGTCGACCGAGGCGGAGCTCTCGCGCCTCGCCCCCTCGGAGGGCTGACCACTTTGTCTGCTGTTCCCGGAGCCAACCCGCTCCGTGACGCACAGGACCGACGGCTCCCGCGCATCGCGGGGCCGTCGGGCCTGGTCATCTTCGGCGTCACGGGCGATTTGTCCCGTAAAAAGCTGATGCCTGCCGTCTACGACCTGGCCAATCGCGGTCTGCTGCCACCGGGCTTCTCGCTCATCGGCTTCGCCCGCCGCGACTGGGAGGACGAGGACTTCGCGCAGGTCGTCCACGACGCCGTCAAGGAGCACGCCCGAACGCCGTTCCGCGAGGAGGTCTGGCAGCAGCTCATCCAGGGGATGCGCTTCGTCCAGGGCAACTTCGACGACGACGAGGCGTTCGACACGCTGAAGTCGACCATCCAGGAGCTGGACCAGGCGCAGGGGACGGGCGGCAACTTCGCCTTCTACCTCTCCGTGCCGCCGAAGTTCTTCCCCAAGGTCGTCCAGCAGCTCAAGAAGCACGGGCTGGCCGAGCAGACCGAGGGCTCCTGGCGACGGGCCGTCATCGAGAAGCCGTTCGGCCACGACCTGGCGAGCGCGCAGGAGCTCAACCAGATCGTCCACGACGTCTTCCCGCCCAACGAGGTCTTCCGGATCGACCACTACCTGGGCAAGGAGACGGTCCAGAACATCCTGGCGCTGCGGTTCGCCAACACGATGTTCGAGCCGATCTGGAACCGGTCCTACGTCGACCACGTCCAGATCACGATGGCCGAGGACATCGGCATCGGCGGCCGGGCCGGCTACTACGACGGCATCGGCGCCGCCCGTGACGTCATCCAGAACCACCTGCTCCAGCTGCTGGCGCTCACCGCGATGGAGGAGCCCGGCTCCTTCCACCCCAAGGCCCTGGTCGCCGAGAAGCTGAAGGTGCTCACCGCCGTCGAGCTGCCCGAGGACCTCGGACTGCACACCGTGCGCGCCCAGTACGAGCACGCCTGGCAGGGCGGCCAGGAGGTCCTCGGCTACTGCGAGGAGGAGGGCATCGACCCCAAGTCGACGACCGACACCTACGCGGCGATCAAGCTGACGATCAACAACCGCCGCTGGGCGGGCGTGCCGTTCTACCTCCGGACCGGGAAGCGGCTCGGCCGCCGGGTCACGGAGATCGCGGTCGTCTTCAAGCGCGCCCCCTACCTCCCCTTCGAGTCCGGTGCCACGGAGGAGCTGGGCGGTAACGCCCTGGTCATCCGGGTCCAGCCCGACGAGGGCGTCACCGTGCGCTTCGGGTCCAAGGTGCCCGGCACCTCGATGGAGGTCCGGGACGTCACGATGGACTTCGCGTACGGGGAGTCCTTCACGGAGTCCAGCCCGGAGGCGTACGAGCGGCTCCTGCTGGACGTGCTGCTCGGGGACGCCAACCTCTTCCCGCGCCACCAGGAGGTCGAACTCTCCTGGACCATCCTCGACCCGATCGAGGAGTACTGGGCCAAGCACGGCAAGCCCGCGAAGTACGCGGCCGGTACCTGGGGTCCGGCGGAGGCCGACGAGATGCTCGCACGGGACGGACGGAGCTGGAGGCGGCCATGAAGATCGATCTCACGGAGACCACATCCAGCAAGATCAACCAGGCGCTGGTCTCGGCCCGCCGGGCGATCGGCACCCCCGCCATCGGCATGGTGCTCACGCTGGTCATCGTCACCGACGAGGAGAACGCCTACGACGCGCTCAAGTCGGCCGGTGACGCCTCCCGCGAGCACCCCTCGCGGATCATCGCGGTGATCAAGCGGGTCAGCCGCTCGCCGCGGGCCCGGCGCGACGCACGCCTGGACGCCGAGGTCCGGGTCGGCTCGGACGCGGGGACCGGCGAGACCGTCGTCCTGCGCCTCCACGGCGAACTGGCCAACCACGCCCAGTCGGTGGTGCTCCCGCTGCTGCTCCCCGACGCCCCGGTGGTGCTGTGGTGGCCCGAGGACGCCCCGGCCGACCCGGCGAAGGACCCGCTGGGCGCACTCGCCCAGCGCCGGATCACCGACACCTACGCCGCGGAGGCCCCGCTCGACGAGCTGGCGGTGCGGGCGGCGACGTACAGCCCCGGCGACACCGATCTGGCCTGGACCCGGATCACGCCGTGGCGCTCCATGCTGGCCGCCGCCCTGGACCAGCAGCCGGCGACGGTGATCGGCGCCGTCGTCGAGGGCGAGAGCGACAACCCGAGCTGCGAACTGCTCGCGATGTGGCTCGCGGACCGGCTCGGCGTCCCGGTGGAGCGCACGCTCTCCGGTGGCCCCGGACTGACCGCCGTACGGATGGAGACGAAGAACGGCGTCATCGTGCTCGACCGGGCCGACGGCTCACTGGCCACGCTCTCCATGCAGGGCCAGCCGGACCGCGCGGTGGCGCTCAAGCGCCGCGAGACCGCCGAGCTGCTGGCGGAGGAGCTGCGCCGGCTGGACCCGGACAACACCTATGAGTCCGCGGTGAAGTTCGGGGTGGAGAAGCTCCACGCGGGCGGCGAGGTCACGGCGAAGCCCGTGGACGGGAAGCCCGCGGAGGGCGAGCGCAAGACGCCCGCCAAGAAGGCCCCGGCCAAGAAGGCGGCCGCCAAGTGACCCCTCCCCAACTGGTCGTGCACCGCGACAAGGAGCTGATGGCGCAGGCCGCGGCGGCCCGGCTGATCACGAGGATCGTGGACGCCCAGGCCGCCCGGGGCCACGCCTCGGTGGTGCTGACCGGCGGGCGCAACGGCAACGGCCTGCTGGCCGCGCTCGCCGCCGCCCCCGCCCGGGACGCGGTCGACTGGGCGCGCCTGGACCTGTGGTGGGGCGACGAGCGGTTCCTGCCCGAGGGCGACCCCGAGCGGAACGTCACCCAGGCCCGGGAGGCGTTGCTCGACGCCGTCGAACTGGACCCGGCGAGGGTGCACGCGATGCCCGCGTCAAACGGCCCGTACGGCGAGGACGTGGACGAGGCGGCAGCGGCGTACGCGGCCGAACTCGCCGCCGCCGCAAGGCAAGAGGACCACGGTCCGGTGCCCGCCTTCGACGTGCTGATGCTGGGCGTCGGCCCGGACACCCATGTGGCCTCGCTCTTCCCGGAGCTGCCCGCGGTACGGGAGACCGAGCGCACCGTCGTCGGTGTGCACGGGGCCCCCAAGCCGCCGCCGGTCCGTATCTCGCTCACGCTCCCCGCGATCCGCGCGGCGCGTGAGGTGTGGCTGCTGGCGGCGGGCGAGGACAAGGCGAAGGCAGCGGCCATCGCGCTGGCCGGGGCCGGGGAGATCCAGGCCCCGGCGGCGGGCGCGTACGGGCGCGACCGTACGCTCTGGCTGCTGGACGCGGCGGCGGCCTCGCAACTGCCGCCCGCGCTGTATCCACCGGCTTCCGCCTGAGCGTCCTCGGCCTCCCGGCCACCGGGCCCGGCCCGCTTCTCACGAGCGGGCCGGGCCTTCGGCGTGAAAGGCTCGCCCCCATGGTGCATATCGGAACCGTGGTGATGGGCGCGAGTGACGTACGACGAGCCGCCGCCTTCTGGAAGGCGGCGCTCACGTACACCGAGCGCGAGCCGGGGACGGACGGCTGGGTGGTGCTGGTACCGGTCGAGGGGCCCGGCGTCGGAGTGGCGCTGGGGCGCTCCACCTCCCCCGTGCAGGAGGTCCCCCGGGTCCACCTCGACCTCTACTCGGACGAGCAGGAGGCCGAGGTGGAACGGCTGGTCGCGCTGGGCGCCGAGCGGGTGGCGTGGGAGCTGTATCCGCCGGACCCGGACTTCGTGGTCCTCGCCGACCCCGAGGGCAACCGCTTCTGCGTCATCGACACGGCGCACGGCGGCTGAGGGCCCCGTACCTCAGAGGATGATCTGGTCCGTGCCCTGGTGCAGCCTGGTGATCGCGGCCCGGCAGGCGCCGACGAAGCGGTCGAAGACCTCGGTCGTGCTGCCCGCCCGGCCCGCGCGGGTGTTGTTGGTGAACATGGCGGCGCGCAGCTCCGTGGTGAGTTCCAGCTGACCGCCCTTGGAGAGCATGGTGCGGTTCACCGGGTTGTTGGGGTTGACGCCGGCCAGGTCGGGCGTCTCGTTCCCGTCCCGCCAGGCGATGCCCACCTTGTCGAACTCCGCCTTGAGCAGGGTCTTGAACCGGGTGTTCAGGCCGCCGACCACCACGGCCTGCGGGACGGTTCCCGCCTGCGCCGACGTACAGCCGTGCAGGCTCAGGACGTTGAGGCTGCTGAACGCCATGGAGAGCGCGACATGGTCGTCGCAGTTCTTGGCGGTGACGTGCAGGTCGCGGTTGCCCGAGGAGCGCAGTCCCTCGAACATCCAGTAGTCGTGCACCCCGTGGCCGTCCTGGAGCGGGGCGAGGGTGGCGGGGTGGTAGCCGGCTATGCCGAGGCACAGCTCGGAGGTGCCGGTCTCGATGCCGCCCCCGTGCAGGGCCATGACGGTGGTCCGGTTGTACGGGTACTTCTCCGGGGTCGAGTGGTCGACGTACTCATGTCTCTTGTAGCGGCGGGCGAACTCGACGCCCTCCTTGCCCGCGAGCTTCTTGTAGAGGTCGGTGTTGGAGGTGTAGATGTCCAGGTCGCCCTTGGCGTGGGCGGGGGTCGCGGTGAGCGAGCCGAGCAGCGGGCCGCTGACGGCGGCGGTGGCGAGGGCAGTGAGTACCGTACGACGGTGGGTGAACGTCATGATCGATATCGTCGCCCACGCGGGCTCACCAGCACAACGCCGGGATGGTGTTCTCCGTCACGGACCGCCCGTCAGGCAGCGGGACCGTCCGTCGCGGCGTCGGTGCCCTCCAGGAACGGCTCCAGCAGCCCGGGGACGGCCTCGGAGGCGAAGGCCAGCCCCTCGGCCGCGTCGGTGTCGTACGCCGTGTACGCGCCCCCTCCGGCCGCCGTGGTGGCCGTGATGGTGAGCAGCCCGGCCCGCCGCTGGAAATACGACTGCTTGACGGTCCAGCCGATCACCCCGGCCCGCTCCAGGGCGGCGGTGGAGCGGCGGAGCGTGCCGGAGCGGGTCACGAGGTAGCGGCCGGAGATCGCGTGGCCGAGCCCCCGGTACGCGTCCAGGGCCAGCGCCACCGCGAGCGGCAGGGACACCGCCGCGCAGCCGAGGGAGATCCACAGCAGTACGGGGGCGAGCAGCGCCCCGAGGAGAGCGAGGAGCAGGACCGGGGCGAGGGCGGCGGCGAGCGCCCAACGCAGCCTGCGGCCCCGGGCGGCGCGCGGGTGGCGGGTCAGCGCGGCACCGGTCGGGGTGACCGCCTCCCGGAGCACGTCGGCGGCGACGGAGTCGGCCAGTGGGCGCGGCACCACCGGGAGGACGGTGTTGTGGTCGGCGTTCTTCGCCTCGTGGTCCTTGGCGAGGCCGGTGGTGATGGCGTCCAGCCGAGCGGCGCCGAACAGCCGTACGCCGAGGGGCTCGACGAGGTCGACCCCGCGCAGCCGGGCCTCCTCCACGGAGATCGACCGGGAGGTGAACAGCCCGCGCCTCACCCGCAGGGTGCCGCCGGGCTCGCGCTCCAGGCGGTAGTTCCACCACATCTCGATCCAGAGGCCGAGCGCGCCGATCGCCCCGGCGGCCAGGGCGGCGGCGACGAGTGTGACGACCACCCACAGGAGCGGGGTCTCCTGGAAGCGGTCCCCGGCCCAGGCGATGACCGCGCCCCGGGCGCCGAGCCAGTCGCTGATCTGCATGACCGCGCCGAGCGCCGCGCCGCCGAGCATGGGGGCGACGAAGGAGACGGGGGCGTAGCGGATCCAGCGCGGGTCGAGCGTGGCCAGTTCGCCGTCGCGGTGGACGCCGGGCGGGGCGGTGGCGGTGCGTTCGAGAAGGAGGCGGCGGAGCCGTTCGCCCTCGGCGCGGGTGACCGGGTCCAGCTCAAGGGTGGATTCGGCGCCCTGTTCGCCGGTGCCGATCCTGACGGTGACCAGGCCGAGCACGCGCAGCAGCAGGTTGGCGGTGAGGTCGACCGTACGGATGCGGCCGCGGGCCAGGGAGCGGCGCTTGACGAGGAGGAGGCCGGTGTGGAGGTCGACGCGCTCCTCGCCGATGCGGTAGCGGGTGCGGTGCCAGCGGACCCGGTCGGCGCCCGCCGCGGCCCCGATGACCAGGAGGCCGACGCCGGCCGCGGCGAACACCGCGCCGGGGAGCCCGAGCCAGCGGGAGAGGCCGAGGGTGACGGGGAGGGCCGCGCCCGCGACGACGCCCGCCACGACGAGGGCGGAGACCAGGACCGTACGGGGGTCGAGGCGGCGCCAGTCGTCGTAGGGGGGACGCGGGGTGCTCATGTGGCGTCGCCGGGGGTGTTGCGGGTGATGCGGGTGAGCCGTTCGGCCAGTTCGGCGGCGACCTCGTGGTCCAGGCCCTCGATCCGTACGGCGCCCCGGGAGGAGGCGGTGGTGACCGTGACGGTGGCGAGCCGGTGGAGCTGCTCCAGGGGGCCACGGACGGTGTCCACGGTCTGGATGCGGGACATGGGCGCGATCCGCCACTCCTGCCAGAAGAACCCGGTGCGTACGTAGACCGCGTCCTCGGTCACCTCCCAGCGGTGGGTACGGAACCACCAGAGCGGGAGCAGCAGGGCGGCCCCACCGCCCGCCGCGGCGATCACCGCGGCGGGCAGCAGCAGCCAGAAGCGGGCGGGCTCGATGAGCGCGCCGAGCACGGCGAGCGGGACGACGGGGACGGCGGTCGTCAGCAGCCACTGGGCCCGCCACCAGCCGACCGCCCGCTCGTTCAGCGTGTTGCGCGGCGGCCGCAGCCGTATCTCCGCCTTCGTCCCGCCCTCCGGCATGGGTCAGCGCCCCCGCAGCGTGCGGTAGGCGGCGACCAGGGCGGCGGTGGAGCTGTCCAGCTCCCCGGCGCCGGTGCCCTCGGCCCCGGCGTCCCCGGTCAGGAGGGGCTCGATCCGCTTGGCGAGGACCTTGCCCAGTTCGACGCCCCACTGGTCGAAGGAGTCGATGTCCCAGACGGCGCCCTGGACGAAGACCTTGTGCTCGTAGAGCGCGATGAGCTGGCCGAGGACCGAGGGGGTCAGCCGGTCGGCGAGGATCGTGGTCGTCGGGTGGTTGCCGCGGAACGTCTTGTGCGGGACCAGCTCCTCCGGCACACCCTCCGCGCGGACCTCGTCGGGCGTCTTGCCGAAGGCGAGCGCCTGGGTCTGGGCGAAGAAGTTGGCCATCAGCAGGTCGTGCTGGGCGATCAGGCCGGGCAGCAGGTCGTGGACCGGGGCGGCGAAACCGATGAAGTCCGCCGGGATCATCTTGGTGCCCTGGTGGATCAACTGGTAGTAGGCGTGCTGCCCGTTGGTGCCGGGGGTGCCCCAGACGACCGGTCCCGTCTGCCAGTCCACCCGGTCGCCCTGGCGGTCCACGGACTTTCCGTTGGACTCCATGTCGAGCTGCTGGAGGTAGGCGGTGAACTTGGACAGGTAGTGGCTGTAGGGCAGCACGGCGTGCGACTGGGCGTCGAAGAAGTTGCCGTACCAGACGCCGAGCAGGCCCAGCAGGAGCGGGGCGTTCTCCTCGGCGGGGGCGGTGCGGAAGTGCTCGTCGACGAGGTGGAAGCCGTCGAGCATCTCGCGGAACCGGTCCGGGCCGATGGCGATCATCAGCGAGAGGCCGATCGCGGAGTCGTAGGAGTAGCGGCCGCCGACCCAGTCCCAGAACTCGAACATGTTGGCCGTGTCGATGCCGAACTCCTCGACCTTCTCCGCGTTGGTCGACAGCGCCACGAAGTGCTTGGCGACGGCGTCCTGACCGGCGCGCAGCTCGGTGAGGAGCCAGTCGCGGGCGGAGGTGGCGTTGGTGATCGTCTCGATGGTGGTGAAGGTCTTCGAGGCGATGATGAACAGCGTCTCGGCCGGGTCCAGGTCGCGGACCGCCTCGTGGAGGTCGGCGCCGTCGACGTTGGAGACGAACCGGACGGTGAGCGAGCGGTCCGTGAAGGAGCGCAGCACCTCGTGCGCCATGGCGGGGCCCAGGTCGGAGCCGCCGATGCCGACGTTGACGATGTTCTTGACGGGCCGGCCGGTGTGGCCGGTCCACTCCCCCGCCCGGACCTTCTCGGCGAAGGCGGCCATCTTGTCGAGGACGGCGTGGACGGCGGGCACCACGTTCTCGCCGTCGACCTCGATCACCGCGTCGCGCGGGGCGCGGAGCGCGGTGTGCAGGACGGCCCGGTCCTCGGTGGTGTTGATCTTCTCGCCTCGGAACATGGCGTCCCGCAGCTCCGCTACCCCGGTGGCGGCGGCGAGCTCGCGCAGCAGACGCAGCGTCTCGTCGGTGACCAGGTGCTTGGAGTAGTCGAGGTGGAGGTCACCGACCCGGAGGGTGTAGGCGGTGCCACGGTCCGGCGCCTGCGCGAACAGCTCGCGCAGTCCGGTGGCGCCGAACTCCTCGCGGTGCTTGGCGAGAGCCGTCCACTCGGGGGTCTGGTTCAGCTTGGTTCGGCTTGCTGCGTTCATCCCGGATATCAGCCCACTTCTTCTCGTACGTCAGCATCCCCGCTGCCCCTCCAACCTAGTTGATCGAGGAGGCGTGCGACGCGGACGCGGGGCGTGCGGCGGAAAAGCGGTCGGCCGGACACCCGTGGGGTGTCCGGCCGGTGAACGACTGGGTGGTGCGTGGGTCAGATCTCGCCGCGGAGCTTGGCCAGCGCCTCGGCGAGGATCGCCTCGCCGTCCTCGTCGCTGCGCCGCTCGCGTACGTATGCGAGGTGGGTCTTGTACGGCTCGGTGCGGGGCGGGTCCGGAGGGCTGTCCTTGTCCTGGCCGGCCGGGAAGCCGCAGCGCGGGCAGTCCCAGGTGTCCGGCACCTGCGCGTCATGGGCGAAGCTGGGCTGTGTCTCGTGCCCGTTCGAGCACCAGAAGGAGATGCGCAGGCGCGGCGCGGACTCGCCCCGCTCGGCCTCGCCCATCGGCCCCGCTCCGACCCGGCTTCCCCGGATCGCGTTGCCACTTGCCACGGTCGTAACTCCCTGCCTGACGGTGCTCGACGAAGCCTCAGTCTACGTAAGGCCCAACGCACGTCCAGTGAAAGGAGTTACACCGTCACCGGGAATCGCGGGCGGGGTCAGTCCCCGAGCTTGACCAGCAGACCGAGGACGACGACACAGGCGAACCAGATCAGACCGACGACGACGGTGATGCGGTCGAGGTTGCGCTCGGCCACCGAGGAGCCGCCGACGGAGGACTGCATTCCGCCACCGAACATGTCGGAGAGGCCGCCGCCCTTGCCCTTGTGCATGAGCACCAGCAGCATCAGCAGCAGGCTGAAGACGATCAGAGCGATCTGGAACGCCATAACCACGGCTGGTCCCTACTTTCCGGAATTCTCGACTACTGCCTGTTCGTGACTGCGGGGGCCGGAAGGGTGGACAACCCTCTCGGCCCCCGCAAGGGTACGACGGATCCGCGCTACCGCATACTCACTGGTCGCGGAAGCGGACGATCTTGACGAACTCGTCGGCGTCCAGCGCCGCGCCGCCGATCAGGGCGCCGTCGACGTCGGGCTGAGCCATGATGGCCGCCACGTTGCCGGACTTCACCGAGCCGCCGTACTGGATGCGGACGGCGTCGGCCAGCTCCTGCGAGTACAGCTCGGCCAGCCGGCGGCGGATCGCCCCGCAGACCTCCTGGGCGTCCTCGGGGGTGGCGACCTCGCCGGTGCCGATGGCCCAGACGGGCTCGTAGGCGATGACGATGGACTCGGCCTGCTCGGCCGGGAGGTCCTTCAGGGCGCCGTCGAGCTGCGCGAGGGTGTACGGGACCTGGTCGCCGGCCTTGCGGACGTCCAGGCCCTCGCCGACGCAGAGGATCGGGGTCAGGCCGTGCTTGTAGGCGGCCTTCACCTTGGCGTTGCAGATCTCGTCACTCTCGCCGTGGTACTGGCGCCGCTCGCTGTGCCCGACGGCCACGTAACGGCAGCGCAGCTTGGCGAGCATCGGGCCGGAGATCTCGCCGGTGTACGCGCCGGAGTCGTGCGCGGAGATGTCCTGGGCGCCGTACTTGATCTTCAGCTTGTCGCCGTCGACCAGGGTCTGCACGGAGCGCAGGTCGGTGAAGGGCGGAAGGACGGCGACCTCGACGGCGTCGTAGTCCTTGTCGGTGAGGGCGAAGGAGAGCTTCTGGACGTGGGCGATGGCCTCGAGGTGGTTGAGGTTCATCTTCCAGTTGCCCGCCATCAGCGGGGTGCGGGTGGTCATCGGGGTTAGCCCTCCAGTGCGGCGAGGCCGGGAAGCGTCTTGCCCTCGAGGTATTCGAGGCTGGCACCGCCACCGGTCGAAATGTGTCCGAAAGCGTTCTCGTCGAAGCCCAGGATGCGGACGGCGGCGGCGGAGTCACCGCCGCCGACGACGGTGAACGCCGGGGAGTCGATGAGCGCCTGGGCCACCGCCCGGGTGCCCTCGGCGTAGTCGGGGTGCTCGAAGACGCCCATCGGGCCGTTCCAGAAGACGGTGGCCGTGTCGGCGAGCTTCGAGGCGTAGAGCTTGCGGGACTCGGGGCCGATGTCCAGGCCCATCTGTCCTGCGGGGATGGCGTCGGCGGCCACCGTGGCGGGGTGCGCCGGAGCCTTGGTCTTCATGTCCGGGAACTCCCCGGCGACCAGCACGTCGACGGGGAGCACGAACTCCACGCCGCGCTCCTTCGCCCGCTCGATGTACTCCTTGACGACCGGGATCTGGTCCTCCTGGAGGAGCGAGGCGCCGACCTCGTGCCCCTGGGCGGCGAGGAAGGTGAAGACCATGCCGCCGCCGATCAGGATGCGGTCGGCCTTCTCCAGCAGATGGTCGATGACGCCGAGCTTGTCGGAGACCTTGGCCCCGCCGAGGACGACGGCGTACGGGCGCTTGACGTCGGTGGTGAGCTTCCTGAGGACGCCGACCTCGGTGGCGATGAGGTAGCCCGCGTAGTGCGGCAGGCGCGCCGGGAGGTCGTAGACGGAGGCGTGCTTGCGGTGTACGGCCCCGAAGCCGTCGCCCACGTACACATCCGCCAGCTCGGCCAGCCGGTCGGCGAAGGCGCCGCGCTCGGCGTCGTCCTTGGAGGTCTCACCGGCGTTGAAGCGGAGGTTCTCGACGACGGCGACCTGGCCGTCGGTGAGGCCCGCGACGGTGGCGCGGGCGGAGTCGCCCACGGTGTCGGTGGCGAAGGCGACGTCGGCGCCGAGGAGTTCACCGAGGCGCGCGGCGGCGGGTGCCAGCGAGAACGCCGGGTCCGGGGCGCCCTTGGGGCGGCCCAGGTGCGAGGCGACGACGACGCGCGCGCCGGCTTCGGCGAGTGCCGCGACGGTCGGCAGGACGGCTCGGATCCGGCCGTCGTCGGTGATGGTGGTGCCGTCCAGCGGCACGTTGAGGTCGGCGCGGACGAATACCCGCCTGCCGGCGACCCCTTCGGTGAGAAGTTCGTCGATCGTCTTCATCTGGTCTTCCGTTACTCCTTGCAAGGACGGATGAACATGCTAAGAGGCTCGACCGGCGCGTCGTTGCGCCGGTCGAGCCCCTTGCTCACATCGTGGTGCCGCCGACCCCGAGGATCAGAGCTGGCTGCCGACGAAGACCGTCAGGTCGACGAGGCGGTTGGAGTAACCCCACTCGTTGTCGTACCAGCCGAGGATCTTCACCGTGTTCCCCTCCTGGACCATGGTCAGGGAGGAGTCGAAGGTGCAGGACGACGGGTCGCCGACGATGTCCGAGGAGACGATCGGGTCCTCGGTGTACGTCAGGAAGCCCTTGAGGGCACCGTCGTCGGAGGCCTTCTTGAACGCGGCGTTGACCTCGTCCTTGGTGACCTCGCGGTCCAGGGTGACGACGAGGTCGGTGGCGGAACCGGTCGGGACCGGGACGCGCATGGCGATGCCGTCGAGCTTGCCCTTGAGCTGCGGGAGGACCAGGGCGGTGGCCTTGGCGGCACCGGTCGTGGTCGGAATGATGTTCTCGGCGGCGGCGCGGGCGCGACGCAGGTCCGAGTGCGGGAAGTCCAGGATGCGCTGGTCGTTGGTGTACGCGTG
Source organism: Streptomyces sp. NPDC043746 (assembly GCF_056436485.1). NCBI lineage: Bacteria > Bacillati > Actinomycetota > Actinomycetes > Kitasatosporales > Streptomycetaceae > Streptomyces > Streptomyces sp. NPDC043746. Next base: position 121,511 of record NZ_JBWKCM010000013.1, read on the forward strand.
GACCGTCGTCATCAGGCCCTTGACGATGCCGAAGTTCTCGTCGAGAACCTTGGCCATCGGCGCCACGCAGTTGGTGGTGCAGGAGGCGTTGGAGATGACGTGGTGGTTGGCCGCGTCGTACTTGTCCTGGTTGACGCCCATGACGATGGTGATGTCCTCGTCCTTGGCCGGAGCCGAGATGAGGACCTTCTTGGCGCCACCGGCGATGTGCTTCTCGGCGTCGGCCTTCTTGGTGAAGATGCCGGTCGACTCGATGACGATGTCGACACCCAGCTCACCCCAGGGGATGTCGGCCGGGTTGCGCTCGGAGAGCACCTTGATCGTGTGACCATCGACGGTGATGGTGTCGGCGGTGTGGCTGACCTCTGCCTTGAGACGACCCAGGATGGTGTCGTACTTCAGCAGGTGGGCCGTGGTCGCAGTGTCACCCAGGTCGTTGACAGCCACGATCTCGATGTCCGCACCCTGCTCGAGCAGCGCGCGGAAGTAGTTGCGACCGATGCGGCCGAAGCCGTTGATGCCTACGCGGATCGTCACGAACCGATCTCCTCGTATAGGTACGCCGGTTTCTGAAGCCGACGAGGTGTATAGGGATGTCCCCGACCGCTATCGACCCTACCTCTCCGAGGCCCCTGGGGTGACATCGAGAGGGCCGGTACACGCCACGGAAAACAGCGGAGGCCCGTACTCCCCAGTAGGGTGCACGGGCCTCCGTTCAGGGTGCGGGACCTTGGTCCCGAAGCGGCCCGGGACGTTGGTCCCGGGCCGCCGACGGCTCAGCCGACCAGACCGTCCGCCATCTCCTCGCTGAGCGTCGCCTCCGTGCCGGGGATGCCGAGATCCTGGGCGCGCTTGTCGGCCATGGCCAGCAGTCGGCGGATCCGCCCGGCGACGGCGTCCTTGGTGAGCGGCGGGTCGGCCAGGGCGCCCAGCTCCTCCAGGGATGCCTGCTTGTGCTCCATGCGCAGCCGGCCGGCCGCCGCGAGGTGCTCGGGGACCTCCTCGCCGAGGATCTCCAGCGCGCGCCCCACCCGGGCCCCGGCGGCGACGGCAGCGCGGGCCGAGCGGCGCAGGTTGGCGTCGTCGAAGTTGGCCAGCCGGTTGGCCGTGGCGCGGACCTCGCGCCGCATCCGGCGCTCCTCCCAGGCCAGCACCGACTCGTGGGCGCCGAGCCGGGTGAGCAGGGCGCCGATGGCGTCACCGTCGCGGACGACGACCCGGTCGACCCCCCGCACCTCGCGGGCCTTGGCCGCGATGGAGAGCCTGCGGGCCGCGCCGACCAGGGCGAGGGCCGCCTCGGGGCCGGGGCAGGTGACCTCCAGCGAGGAGGAGCGGCCGGGCTCGGTGAGCGAGCCGTGTGCGAGGAACGCCCCGCGCCAGGCGGCCTCGGCGTCGCAGGTGGCCCCCGAGACCACCTGCGGCGGCAGCCCGCGGATGGGGCGGCCGCGGCCGTCCACCAGGCCGGTCTGGCGGGCCAGCTGGTCGCCGCCGGCCACCACCCGTACGACATAGCGCGAGCCGCGCCGCAGCCCGCCGGGGGCCATCACGATCAGCTCCGAGCTGTGCCCGAAGATCTCGAGGATGTCGCGCTTGAGCCGGCGCGCCGCCATCGCGGTGTCCAGCTCGGCCTCGATCACAATGCGGCCGCTCACCAGGTGCAACCCGCCCGCGAACCGAAGAATCGCCGAGACCTCTGCTTTCCTGCAGCAGGTCCGGGTGACGGGAAGCCGAGAGATTTCGTCCTTCACCGCTGGCGTCATCGCCATGGGCCGATCCTTCCATGCATCCGAAAAATACGGTCGTACGCGGCGGCCAACAGCTCCTGATCATGGACCGGAAGGCCGTCGGGCGATGCCACCGGCGCCAGCTCGACCGCGGCCCCGAGCCGCTGGGCGGCGTCGTCGAGCGCTGCGCGGTCGGGCACGGCTGCCGCGTCGGCCAGCACCACGTCCAAGGCGAGTTTAGGGGCGTGTCGTCCCAAAACCTCCACATGACGCTGCGGTGAGAACCCCTCGGTTTCCCCGGGCTGTGGTGCGAGATTCAACGAGAGGACCTTGCGGGCCTTGGTGGTGACCAGTGCGTCGAGCAGCTCCGGCACCAGAAGGTGCGGGATCACCGAGGAGAACCAGGAGCCGGGGCCGAGGACCACCCAGTCGGCGTCCAGGACCGCGGCGACGGCCTCCGGGACGGCCGGCGGGTCGGGCGGGACGACGTGCACCGACTGCACCTCGCCCGGGGTGAGCGCCACGGTGGCCTGGCCGCGCACGGTGACGATCGCGTCGGGCAGCTCGGGGTCGTGGCCCTTGACCAGTGCCTGGAGCTCCAGCGGCACGGCGGACATGGGCAGCACCCGCCCGTGCGCGCCGAGCAGCTTGCCGACCAGGTCGAGCGCCTGGACATGGTCGCCCAGCTGCTCCCACAGGGCCACGATCAGCAGATTGCCGACCGCGTGCTCGTGCAGGTCGCCCTTGGACTCGAAGCGGTGCTGGATGACCCGGGACCAGGTGCGGCCCCAGTCGTCGTCGCCGCAGAGCGCGGCGAGCGCCTTGCGCAGGTCGCCGGGGGGCAGGACGCCCAGCTCCTCGCGCAGCCGACCGCTGGAACCGCCGTCGTCCGCGACGGTGACCACGGCCGTGAGGTCGCCGGTGATCCGTCGCAGCGCCGCCAGGGACGCCGAGAGGCCCATGCCGCCGCCGAGCGCGACGACCTTGGGCTGCCCACCGCGTCTGCGGCCGGAGAGTGCCGCGCCCGCGCGGCTCAGCCGACGCATCCGCAGATTGCGACCGGTCACTCGCGCCCCATGTCCCGGTGGACGAGGACGGTCTCGATCCCTTCGGCGGCCAGGCGGGCCGAGAGCTTCTCCGACATGGCGACGGAGCGGTGCTTGCCGCCCGTGCACCCCACGGCGATGGTCACGTACCGCTTGCCCTCGCGGCGGTAGCCGGCGGCGATCAGCTGGAGCAGCTCCGTGTACTGGTTGAGGAACTCCTTGGCGCCCGGCTGGTCGAAGACGTAGCCGGAGACCTCCTCGTTGAGGCCGGTGAAGGGGCGCAGCTCGGGGACCCAGTGCGGGTTGGGCAGGAAGCGGCAGTCGACGACGAGGTCGGCGTCGACGGGCAGGCCGTACTTGTAGCCGAAGGACATCACCGTGGCACGAAGCTCCGGCTCGGACTCGCCCGCGAACTGGGCGTCCATCTTGGCCCGCAGCTCGTGCACGTTGAGGCTGGAGGTGTCGATGACCAGGTCGGCGTCGCCGCGCAGCTCGCGCAGCAGGTCGCGCTCGGCGGCGATGCCGTCGACGATGCGGCCGTCGCCCTGGAGGGGGTGCGGGCGGCGGACCGACTCGAAGCGGCGGACCAGGGCGTCGTCGGAGGACTCCAGGAAGACGATCCTCCGGGTGACGTGCTTGGCCTCCAGGTCCGCGAGGGATTCGCGGAGGTTGTCGAAGAAGCGGCGGCCGCGCACGTCGACGACGACGGCGATCCGCGCCACGTTGCCCTGGGAGCGGGCGCCCAGCTCCACCATGGTGGGGATCAGCGCGGGCGGCAGGTTGTCGACGACGAACCAGCCGAGGTCCTCCAGACACTTGGCGGCGGTGCTGCGGCCGGCGCCGGACATGCCGGAGATGATCACCAGCTCGGGGATGGCCGGCAGCGCTGCCTCGCCCGTCTCGTTCGTGGTGTTCGTACTCACGTCTGCTCCGTCTGCTCGGTCTGTTCGTTCGTGCTGCTGCTGGTGGCCGGGGTCTCCGGGGCGGGTGGTGGCGCCCCGGTGGGCGGCCCTGTCGATGGGTTCGCTCATGACGTGGCCCCGTCGTCCTCTTCCATGATCTCTCCTGTGGCCGTGTTCACGGCAGGGGCCGCGGGAGCTGCCGCGGCGAGGGCGGCCGCCACCGATTCGGCCGTCCGGCGCCCTATCCCGGGGACCTGGCAGATCTCCTCGATTGTCGCCTGCCGGAGCTTCTTCACGGAGCCGAAGTGCTTGATCAGCGCCTGTTTGCGGGTCTCACCGAGCCCGGCCACGTCGTCCAGGGGGCTGGAGCGGATGCGCTTGGCCCGCTTGGAGCGCTGGTAGGTGATGGCGAAGCGGTGGGCCTCGTCGCGCACCCGCTGGAGGAGGTAGAGCCCCTCGCTGGAGCGGGGCAGGACGACGGGGTCGTCGTCATCGGGGAGCCAGACCTCCTCCAGTCGCTTGGCCAGGCCGCAGACGGCGATGTCGTCGATGCCCAGCTCGTCCAGGGCGCGCCGGGCGGCGGCGACCTGGGGCTGTCCGCCGTCGACCACGACGAGCTGCGGCGGATAGGCGAACCGCTTGGGGCGGCCGTCGTCCTCGCGGGGCTCGCTGTCGCCGGCCGGCAGCGGGACGCCCTCCCGGGCCGGGTCCGGGGCCGCGGGGACCTGGACGGGGTGCGGGGCCTCCCCCGAGGCCGGCGGGGTCTGCTCCCACTCCCCCGTGCGCGCCTTCTCCTGGAGGTAGCGCCTGAAGCGGCGGCCGATCACCTCGTGCATCGAGCGGACGTCGTCCTGTCCCTCGAAGCCCTTGATCTGGAAGCGGCGGTACTCGCTCTTGCGGGCGAGGCCGTCCTCGAAGACCACCATGGAGGCCACCACGTCGTCGCCCTGGAGATGGGAGACGTCGTAGCACTCGATGCGCAGCGGGGCGGTGTCCAGACCGAGCGCCTCCGCGATCTCCTCCAGCGCCCGGGAGCGGGTGGTCAGGTCGGAGGCGCGCTTGGTCTTGTGCAGGCCGAGCGCCTGCTGGGCGTTGCGCTGGACCGTCGCCATCAGGTCCTTCTTGTCGCCGCGCTGCGGGATGCGCAGGCTGACCTGGGCGCCCCGGCGCTCGGCGAGCCACTGGGCGACCGCCGCGGTGTCCTCGGGCAGGGCGGGCACCAGGACCTCCTTGGGGACGGCGTCCCCGCGCTCCTCCCCGTACAGCTGCTGGAGGGCGTGCTCGACGAGGCCTGCGGTGTCGACCGCCTCGACCTTGTCGGTGACCCAGCCGCGCTGGCCGCGGACCCGCCCGCCGCGCACGTGGAAGATCTGGAGGGCGGCCTCCAGCTCGTCCTCCGCGACGGCGATCAGATCGGCGTCGGTGGCGTCCGCGAGGACGACGGCGCTCTTCTCCATGGCCCGCTTGAGGGCCCCGGCGTCGTCCCGGAGTCGGGCGGCGCGCTCGTACTCCATCTCCTCGGCCGCCTGCATCATGTCCTTCTCCAGGCGGCGGATGTAGGTGCCGGTGCGCCCGGCCATGAAGTCGCAGAAGTCCTCGGCCAGCGCCCGGTGTTCCTCGGGGGTGACCCGGCCGACGCAGGGGGCCGAGCACTTGTCGATGTACCCGAGGAGGCAGGGGCGGCCGGTGCGCGCGGCGTTCTTGAAGACCCCGGCGGAGCAGGTGCGGACGGGGAAGACCCGGAGCATCAGGTCGACCGTCTCGCGGATGGCCCAGGCGTGCCCGTACGGACCGAAGTAGCGCACGCCCTTCCGCTTGGCCCCGCGCATCACCTGGACGCGGGGGAACTCCTCGTTCAGCGTGACGGCGAGATAGGGATAGCTCTTGTCATCCCGGTACTTGACGTTGAACCGGGGGTCGAACTCCTTGATCCAGGTGTACTCCAGCTGGAGCGCCTCGACCTCGGTGGAGACGACCGTCCACTCGACGGAGGCGGCGGTCGTGACCATGGTGCGCGTGCGCGGGTGGAGATGGGCCAGGTCCTGGAAGTAGTTGGCGACGCGCTGGCGGAGGTTCTTGGCCTTCCCGACGTAGATCACCCGGCGGTGCTCGTCGCGGAACTTGTAGACCCCCGGGGAGTCGGGGATCTGCCCCGGGCTGGGGCGGTAGCTGGAGGGGTCTGCCATGCCTCACACCCTACTTGCGGGGTGTGACAGCGCGTCGTCCTCCAGGGCACGGGGCGGTGTGCTCCCCGGTACGGGGGCTCCGGGGCGCCGGGGGGTGTCGGCGCCCCGGAGCACGGCTCAACGGCCGTGGGCCGCGCTCCGGGGACGTGCTGGACGGGCAGGGCGTACTGGGCGTACGGCCCCGGAGCGTTCCCTCCGCTCAGGCGTCCGGGGCGCCGCCCTGCCGGGTGCGGTTCCGGCGGCCCACGGCGGCGGCGCCGCAGAGGGCGAGGGCGAGCAGGGCCCCGGCCCCGGCGACCGTGGAGACCGCTCCCAGGGCGGTGTCGGGCGTGCCCGCGGCCGTGGTCGTGTCCGGCTCGTCGGCGGGCGCGGGGCCGGGGGCCGGTGCCTGGGCGCCGAGTGCGGCTTCCGGGGCCCGGGCGCCGGGGGCGGGGGCCTGCCCGGTATCCGCACCCGCGGCCTCGGGGCCGTAGCCTCCCGCCTTGCCGGACTTCGCGTACCCGGAGCCGGGCAGCTTGTCGCCGTACGCCTCCTTCACCCGGGCCCGGTAGGCGTCGAGTGTGATCCCCCCGGTCCCCACGGCGGCCTTCGCGTCCTGGTCCAGCGGCAGGACCCGGGAGGCGTCGTGGACGTACCAGGCGTCGATCTGCGGTTCGCGGAAGACCGTGCCGCCGGGGAGCGCGCGGGCCCCCTGGGCGGTGTAGCGGGCCTCGTCGTCGCCGGTGGCGATGTTCACCACCTGCCACTTCCCGCTGCCGCCGGACCCGGGGACGGTCCACAGGGAGGCCTTCTGGCCGTCGGAGGAGACGGCGGTGGCGGCGAGGTAGTCCAGGGTGCTCGGCGCGGCCCCCGGCTTCCCGGCGACGAACGCGGCCGAGAGGGTCCGCACCGGCACGGTCCCCGCCTCGATACGCGGTGCCGCCGCCGTACGGGCCACCGCGCCCTCCCGGGCGAAGAACCGGGACAGGGTGTCCAGGGTCGCCGGTGCTGAGGCCGCCTCGTGGGCGGCTGCCAGCGTGGCGGCGGTCAGCACGGGCGGGGCGGGCGTCCCGTCGGCGGGCGGCCCGTCGGCGGAGGCCACAGGTGCGGCGGCGAGCAGGACGGTCGCGGCGAGTGCGGTGGCGGCGGCGAGGCGCCGGGTGGTCGCGGTCATGTCCTCACACCCCGATCCGGTAGAGCGAGTGGGTCCAGGAGAACTGGTTGTTGTTCACGTACCAGGAGTGGGAGGCCCAGTTGTAGCGGTCGCTGGAGGGCCACGGGTCGCCCCAGTAGACCCAGCTGTTGGCGTCGTCGTACCCGTAGATGACGTGCATGTGCCCGCCGCCGGACGACCACTGGATGCGGGTCTCGATGGGCCGCCGGGCGGATATCTCGCTCTGCACGGTCGGGTAGCGCAGCCAGCCCGTGACGTAACTGCCGGGCCGGACGCCGGTCCAGGACAGCCCGGTCTGGACGTTGCCGAGGGTGGCCTGCGAGTTGGGGCACTCGGTGTTCTGGTTCCGGTTGAAGGAGGCGTTGCAGAACTGGTTCTGGGAGTAGCTGCGGCCGAACCAGGCGGCGATGGTGTTGCCGCCGGCCGCCCAGCACCAGTTGCTCTTCTGCTGGGCCTGCATGGTGATGTTGAGGCGCTGGGCGGCGGCGATGGCGACCCCGCCGTCCTGGGCGGCGGGCTCTGCTGCCGCGGCGGTGGCGGTGGCCGCGGGGACGGCGAGAAGGGCGGCGGCCAGGAGGGCGGTGGACGAAAGCCTTCGTGGCCGGATTCTTCGGTTGCGCATGGCGTTCCTCCCAAGGCGGGGGCACAACAGGGGGGTGGGGATCGGAGGAGCGCGTCCGGACGCTGATGAGAAGGATCGATCGTTGTCCGGAACAGGTCAACACGCTTCAATACGGAGTGACATCACGGTGTGAACGGCGCGACGGCCGTGTGAACGGCGCAGCCCCGTCACCTGCTCCCCCGCATCCCCCGGGGGCGGTGTCCCCTCTCCCCCACGTGAACGTTCACCGGAGGCGCCCTATGCGGCACACCGAGAGAGAACTCGCCCGCATCCTGCACACCGGCCCCTTCCATCTGGCCCTGCGCACCGCCCTCTCCGTGCGCGGGCTCCCCCTCCACCGGGTGCAGCACCATCTGGCCCACCGGGGCGTCAAGCTCGGGGTGACCAGCCTGAGTTACTGGCAGCAGGGCGTACGCCGACCCCGGCGCCCGGAGTCGCTGCGGGCCGTCCGCGCGCTGGAGGACGTGCTGGCGCTGCCGGACGACTCGTTGCTGCGGCTGCTGCGGGACGGTGGTCCGGGTGCGGACGGGGAGCGTCCGGCGGCCCGCCCGTACCGCTCGCTGCTGGAGTCCTCGGGCGCGGTGGAACGGCTGCTGGCGGCGATGGAGTCACCGGTGGACGGCGGGCTGCACACCGTGGACCACCAGGAGCGGGTACGGATCGGGGCACGGCGGGAGCTGGCGGGCCGCACCTCGCTCCATCTCGTACGCGCCCACCGGGACGGGATCGACCGCTATCTGGCCATCCACCGCGGGGACCCGGGGTGCGACCCCTCGCGGGTCGCCGTGCGGGCCGGGGAGAACTGCCGGCCCGGGCGGGTGCGCTGGGACGCCGAGGCGGGGGTGCTGGTGGCGGAACTGCTCTTCGACACCCGGCTCCGGTCGGGCGAGACGTACCTCTTTAGCTACGGCTTCGAGGACGGTACCGGAGGGCCCAGCGACGAGTACGTACGGGGCTTCACCTTCGGGGGTGGGCAGTACGTGCTCCAGATCGGCTTCGACGAGGCCGCGCTGCCGGTGCGGTGCCGCCGGTTCGAGCAGTCCTCGGCCGGGGCGGCCCGCGCGGCCCGCCGTGACCTCACGCTCACGGGACTCCACCGGACCGTGCACGTGGTGGAGGAGGGCGTACGGCGGGGGCTCGTCGGCATCGACTGGGACTGGGACTGACCGCCCCGAGGGCGGAGTTGGGGTGGTGCCCGGTCGGCGGGGCCGTGAGCCGTGCGGAGGCGGCTTCAGGCGACCGGGCCGCACCGCGGTGGGCTTCAGGCGTCCCCGGCCGTACCGCGGCGGACTTCAGGCGTCCGGATCGAACCCCGGTGTCAGGCGTCCGGGCCCGCGACGAGCTTTCCGCCCTCGGCCGTGACCGGGACGGCGGGCAGCGGCACGGTGGCCGGGCCCTGGAGGACCTCACCGGTGGTCGTGTCGAACCGGCTGCCGTGGCAGGCGCAGTGGCCCTCGGTGCCCTCGATCTTGGTCAGGACGCAGCCGCCGTGGGTGCACTGGGCGCTGAACGCCTTGTACTCCCCCTTGGCCGGGCAGCTGACGACGAGGCGCTGCTCCCGGTAGAGCTTGGCGCCGCCGACGGGCACCTCGGAGGCCTCACCGAGGGCGACGGGGGCGGTGGGGGTGGGCTGCTTGGCGTGGCCGAGCTTGGACTCGGTCGAGCAGGCGGCGGCCCCCAGCCCGGCGGCACCGGCGAGCGCGGCGCCCTTCAGCACGGTACGGCGGGCGGCGGGCAGGCCGGGCATGCGAACTCCACGGATCGTTGGTCGCGGTGGTGCGGTTCGGGGTGGTGCGGGCGTCGCCGGAGAGGCAGGGAGGCGACGAGAGCCGCGGCCGCCCGTTCCCCGCCGGTGACGGAACCGACGATACCGGCGGGGAACGGACGGCCTGCGGCCGGGCCTGCCTCCGGTGGGCCGCCCACCCACTGCGGCGGCCCACCGGAGAGGGGCCGTGCCGGGCGTCGCGGGCCCGGTCAGGATCCGCCGGACACGCCCTGACGCCGTGCGGACGCCCGGGCACCCCACGCATACCCCGTGCGGGAGGCAGGCGCTCGGCTCGCACCGTGCGGGCGCTCGGGCGTCCTGGGATCACGCCTTGCGGGCGCGCGTCGCCTTCTTCGCGGCGGCCTTGGTGGCGGTCGCCTTCTTGGTCGCCGTGGCCTTGGTCGCCGTGGCCTTGGTCGCCGTGGCCTTGGTCGCCGTGGCCTTGGTCGCCGTGGCCTTCTTGGTGGCGGCGGTCTTCCTCGGTGCCGCCGCCTTCTTCGCCGTGGCCGTCCGACGAGCCGCGCTCCGCCCCGACGGGACCGCGGCCTCGCTGATCCGGTCCGCGTCCAGGATCCCCTGGAGGAACTTCCCGGTGTGGCTGGCGGGGACCGATGCGACCTGCTCCGGCGTGCCCTCGGCCACGACCAGACCGCCGCCGTTGCCGCCTTCGGGGCCCATGTCGATGACCCAGTCGGCGGTCTTGATGACGTCCAGGTTGTGCTCGATGACGATCACCGAGTTGCCCTTGTCGACCAGGCCGGAGAGGACGGTGATCAGCTTGCTGATGTCCTCGAAGTGGAGACCGGTGGTCGGCTCGTCGAGGACGTAGACCGTCCGCCCGGTGGAGCGCTTCTGCAGCTCGCTCGCCAGCTTGACGCGCTGCGCCTCGCCGCCGGAGAGGGTCGGCGCGGACTGCCCGAGCCGGACGTAGCCGAGGCCGACGTCGTTGAGCGTACGGAGGTGGCGGGCGATGGCCGGGACGGCCTCGAAGAACTCCAGGCCCTCCTCGATCGGCATGTCCAGCACCTCGGCGATGGACTTGCCCTTGTAGTGGACCTCCAGGGTCTCCCGGTTGTAGCGCGCACCGTGGCAGACCTCGCACGGGACGTACACATCGGGCAGGAAGTTCATCTCGATCTTGATCGTGCCGTCGCCGGAGCAGTTCTCGCAGCGACCGCCCTTGACGTTGAAGGAGAAGCGGCCCGGCAGATAGCCGCGCACCTTCGCCTCCATCGTCTCCGCGAACAGCCTGCGGACGTGGTCGAAGACCCCGGTGTACGTCGCCGGGTTGGACCGGGGGGTCCGGCCGATCGGGGACTGGTCGACATGGACCACCTTGTCGACGAGGTCGTCGCCGTCGACCCGGGTGTGGCGGCCGGGGACCGACTTGGCGCCGTTCAGCTCGCGGGCCAAGTGGGTGTAGAGGATGTCGTTGACCAGGGTCGACTTCCCGGAGCCGGAGACTCCGGTGACGGCGGTGAGCACACCGAGCGGGAAGGAGACGTCGATGTCGTGCAGGTTGTTCTCGCGGGCGCCGTGCACGGTGAGGCTGCGGGCCGGGTCGACCGGGCGGCGGACGTCCGGCGTCGGGATGGACCGCTTGCCGGAGAGGTACTGCCCGGTGACCGACTCCTTGTTGGAGAGCAGCTCCTTGAGCGAGCCGGAGTGGACGACCTTGCCGCCGTGCTCACCGGCGCCCGGGCCGATGTCGACGACCCAGTCGGCCACCTTGATGGTGTCCTCGTCGTGCTCGACCACGATGAGCGTGTTGCCCATGTCGCGGAGGCGGACCAGGGTCTCGATCAGCCGGTGGTTGTCGCGCTGGTGGAGGCCGATGGACGGCTCGTCCAGGACGTACAGCACGCCGACCAGGCCGGAGCCGATCTGGGTGGCCAGCCGGATGCGCTGGGCCTCGCCGCCGGAGAGGGTGCCGGCCGCGCGGTTGAGCGAGAGGTAGTCCAGGCCGACGTCGACCAGGAACTTCAGCCGCTCGTTGACCTCCTTGAGGACGCGCTCGGCGATCTTCTTGTCGCGTGCGTTCAGCTTGAGGCGGCCGAGGAACTCGGCGCACTCGCTGATCGACATCGCGGAGACCTCGGCGATGGACCTCTCCATCACCGTCACCGCGAGGACGATCGGCTTGAGCCGGGAGCCCTCGCAGGTGGGGCAGGGCACCTCGCGCATGTAGCCCTCGAAGCGCTCGCGGCTGGAGTCGCTCTCGGCCTCGGTGTGGCGCCGCTTGACGAACTGGACCGCGCCCTCGAAGGCGGGGGTGGTGTAGGCGCGCTCGCGCCCGTACCGGTTGCGGTAGCGGACCTCGGTCTGGATCTTGTGTCCGAAGAGCAGGGCCTTCTTGGCGCGCTGCGGGAGTCCGGCCCAGGGGATGTCCGTACGGAAGCCGAGGGCCTTGGCCAGGGCCCCGATCAGCCGGCCGAAGTACTCCTTGGTGTGGCCGTGGGACCAGGGGTGGATCGCCCCTTCGTCGAGCGACTTCTCCTCGTCCGGGACGATCAGCTCCGGGTCGACCTCCATGCGGGTGCCGATGCCGGTGCAGTCCGGGCAGGCGCCGAAGGGCGAGTTGAAGGAGAAGGAGCGCGGCTCCAGCTCCTCGAAGGAGAGGTCGTCGTAGGCGCAGTAGAGGTGCTCGGAGTACATCCGCTCACGCTCGGGGTCGTCCTCGGGGAGGTCGACGAAGTCGAGGACGACCATGCCGCCGGAGAGGCCGAGGGCGGTCTCCACCGAGTCGGTGAGGCGGCGCTTGGCGCTGTCCTTGACGGTGAGGCGGTCGACGACCACCTCGATGGTGTGCTTCTCCTGCTTCTTGAGCGTGGGCGGCTCGGAGAGCTGGATGGTGGCACCGTCGACCCGGGCGCGGCTGTACCCCTTGGTCTGGAGGTCGGCGAAGAGGTCGACGAACTCTCCCTTGCGCTCGCGGACGAGCGGCGAGAGGACCTGGAAGCGGCTGCCCTCGGGCAGGCCGAGGACCTTGTCCACGATGGCCTGGGGCGACTGGCGGGCGATGGGACGGCCGCACTCGGGGCAGTGCGGCTTGCCGATCCGGGCGAAGAGCAGGCGGAGGTAGTCGTAGACCTCCGTGATGGTGCCGACCGTCGAGCGCGGGTTGCGCGAGGTCGACTTCTGGTCGATGGAGACGGCCGGGGAGAGACCCTCGATGAAATCGACGTCCGGCTTGTCCATCTGGCCGAGGAACTGCCGGGCGTACGAGGAGAGGGACTCCACATAGCGCCGCTGGCCCTCGGCGAAGATCGTGTCGAACGCGAGGGACGACTTGCCCGACCCGGAGAGCCCGGTGAAGACGATGAGGGAGTCACGGGGGAGATCGAGCGAGACGTTCTTCAGGTTGTGCTCGCGCGCGCCACGGACGATGAGACGGTCGGCCACGCCGGTCCGCACCTTTCTGGAGAGAGACGGGGGAACTGAGCCCCCGATCCAGGTTATGGGGGGCGCCACAGCGATGGGGAAGCTTTGTCTCCTCCGAGCGTATAGCACGCACATTCGATTTACGGTCGCCCTGGAACACCTTCACCCGAACGAGTGGCGGAGCTAGGCTCGGCCGCATGATGGATCATGCGCATGACCTGGCAGCTGTACGCGAAGCGACCGATCGGCTGCTCGGCGAAGCGGGGAAGTGGGACGAGGCCGCACTCGCCGAGCCGTCACGGCTGCCCGGGTGGAGCCGGGGCCACGTTCTGGCCCACCTGTCACGTAACGCCGACGCGCTCGGAAATGTTCTCCGCGGGCTGCCGATGTACGCGAGCAGCGAAACCCGGGACGCCGACATCGCGTCCGGCGCCACCCGCTCCCTGGCCGAGCAGGTGGCCGACTTCCGGGAGAGCGCCGACGGCTTCCAGGCGGTGGCGGCGGAACCGGCGGACTGGTCCCGTACGGTCACCCTGCGCAACGGCGTGACGGACTCCGCTTCCCGCGTCCCCTTCCGCCGGCTGATCGAACTGGAGATCCACCACGTCGACCTGGACGTCGGCTACGAGCTGGAGGACCTGCCGGGCGGCTTCACCGAGCGGGAGATCGTCTTCCTCACCGACCGCTTCACCGGCCACCCGGACGTCCCCGCCACCACGGTGACCGCCGAGGACGGCCGGACCTGGACCACCGGCGGCGGGACGGACGGCCCGGCCGTGTCGGTACGGGGCACGGCGGCCGACCTCCTCGGCTGGCTGGCCGGCCGCCGCGACGGCTCCGCGCTGACCGTCACCGGGGGCGCACTGCCCGCGCTGCCCCCGCTGTAGGTCGCCGTGCCCGCGGGGTCCGGCCGGTTCCCCTCGGACACCGTCCGGCCCCGGCGGCGACGGATTAGGGTGAACGGTATGACGTACAGCGGAGCGGTGAAGGTCGGCGGACCGGCGAGCGTGCACGAACTGGCGGATCTGATGATCTCCAAGGTCGCCGTGGGTGCCATGGACAACAACGCCTATCTGCTGCGCTGCCGGGCCACCGGCGAGCAGCTCCTGATCGACGCGGCGGCCGAGCCCGCCACCCTGCTCTCCCTGATCGGTGACGACTCCATCGCGTCCGTCGTCACCACCCACCGCCACGGTGACCACTGGCAGGCCCTAGCCGAGGTGGTGACGGCCACCGGCGCCCGTACGTACGCGGGCCGGTACGACGCCGAGGGCATCCCGGTCCCCACGGACGTGCCTGTGGAGGACGGCGACACGATCACCGTCGGCCGGGTGGAGCTGACCGCCCGCCACCTGACGGGCCACACCCCCGGCTCGATCGCCCTGGTCTACGACGACCCGCACGGGGCCCCGCACCTGTTCACCGGGGACTGCCTCTTCCCCGGCGGGATCGGCAACACCCATCAGGACCCCGAGGCCTTCGTGAGCCTCCTGAACGACGTCGAGACGAAGCTCTTCGACCGGCTCCCCGACGAGACCTGGGTCTACCCGGGCCACGGCAACGACACGACCCTCGGCGCCGAGCGGCCGCATCTGCCGGAGTGGCGCGCGCGGGGCTGGTGACCCCGGCCCGTTCTCCCCGGAGCCGGTGCGGCTCCGCACCGCTCTCCCGTACACGCACAGCGGCCGGGACGGACGGCTTCCGCCGTTCCGCCCCGGCCGCTGCCGGTGACTCCCTGCGCAGCTCCCGGCTGCCCCGGGTCAGCTGCTGACGCTCTCCGGCTGCTCGTCGGTCGCGCCGACGCTCTTCGCCTTGGCCGCCGCCTCGGCTTCCGCCGCCTCCTGCTTCCTGTTGGCGATCAGGCTGGTGATCGTGGTGACGACCAGGACGCCGCAGATGACGGTGAGGGAGAACGGGATGGAGATCTCGGGCACGTGCACCCCGGACTCGTGCAGGGCGTGCAGCACCAGCTTGACGCCGATGAAGCCGAGGATCACCGACAGGCCGTAGCTGAGGTGGACCAGCTTCTTCAGCAGACCGCCGATGAGGAAGTACAGCTGGCGCAGACCCATCAGCGCGAACGCGTTGGCCGTGAAGACGATGTACGGGTCCTGGGTCAGGCCGAAGATCGCCGGGATCGAGTCCAGCGCGAACAGGACGTCGGTGGTGCCGATGGCGAGCATGACCACCATCAGCGGTGTCAGGACGCGCTTGCCGTTCCGCTGGATGAAGAGCTTCGTGCCGTGGTACTGGTCCGCGACCCCGAAGCGCTTCTCGATCGACTTGAGGAGACGGTTCTCCTCGAACTCCTCTTCCTCCTCGTCGGCCCGCGCCTCCTGGATGAGCTTCCAGGCGGTGTAGATCAGGAACGCGCCGAAGATGTAGAACACCCACGAGAAGTTCGCGATGACGGCGGCACCGGCCGCGATGAAGATCGCCCGGAGCACCAGGGCGATCAGCACACCGATGAGCAGCACCCGCTGCTGGAGGTGCGAGGGCACCGAGAACTTCGCCATGATCAGGACGAAGACGAAGAGGTTGTCGACGCTCAGCGACTTCTCGGTGATGAATCCGGCGAAGAACTCGCCGGAGGCCTGGCTGTTGCCGAACACCAGCAGGCCGAGGCCGAAGAGAACGGCCAGCGCGATCCAGACGACCGTCCAGATCCCGGCTTCCTTGGTCGACACGTCATGCGGCTTGCGCCCGATGAAGAAGTCGACGGCGATCAGGGCGGAGAGACCGATGATGGTCACAGCCCAAAGAGTCCATGAAACGTCCACTGCGCCTCCGGCAGTTCGCTACGGCTACTGATCAGCGTCGTCGCTGCCGGAGGTCTCTTCCACCCTGGCGACACGGGATGCGCGCCGGGCCGACGCCCCGGGACCGGTCACGGTCCGTACTGACGGGACGTCGCGTAAGGAGTACTCCCCTCCGTGGACCGAACAGTACAGGCACGGCCAAGCGCAGGTAAAGAAAATAGTAAAGAGATTACCAAATGCGCAGGTCGGAATGGTGTTCGGAGATCAGCGGCCAGCGGCTCCGCGGGCCGTCGCGACCGCCGCGAGGACCTGCTCCAGGACGCGGCTGCCCGGCGGCACGACCGGCGGCTCATAGGTCCACGCGTGACCGACCCAGGGGTCCGCGAGGTGGTTGTCCGCGACCGGGGTGATCCGCAGCAGCGAACGCCACAGCGGGTCCAGCACCGGACCGTACGCACTCGCGTCTTCGCGGTCCGCCACCATCAGCAGATGGACACCGACGGCCGGGCCCTCGTCGGCGAGGTACCGGAGCTGGGTGACGGCCCGGTCGTCGAAGCCGTGCGGGAAGTCGTTGACGACCAGGAGCTGCTCACCGGTGTCCAGGTCGGGCGGGAGCGAGTCGGCCGCACCGGCCCGGACCGCCATCTGCACCAGGTCCACCCGGCGGGTCAGATGGGCCAGGACCGAGGCCACGCCCTGGGCCCCGGCGGCCGGAGGCCCGGCGAGGACGCCCGCGTCGACCAGTGGCGCCAACGGGCCCGCCGCCGCGCCCGCCGGGTCGATGACGTGCACCGAGAACTCCCCGGGCGGATAGACCGAGAGCAGCCGGGCCGCGTGCAGGACGGCGGTCTCCATCGCCTGACGGCGGAGCCGGCCGCCGTCCATGAGCGCGGCGGCCTCGGAGGCCGTACGCCCGCTGTCCACCCATATCCCCCGCTCCAGCGGCAGCCGGACCAGCAGCGGGACGCGCAGGTCGGTGCGCTCGGGCAGATGGAGGTCGCCCAGGCGCAGGGCCATCGGCAGCTCCATCGGGATGCGGTGGGCATGCCAGACGGGGTTGCCCCACCCGGCGTACGCGGCCGGGAGCGCGGGCTCGACGACCGCGGCCTCGGCGGCCAGCTGGCCGAGGTCCCGGTCCAGCGCCTCCCGGGCCCGGGCGGTCAGCTCGTCGCGCTTGGCACGGGCCTCCTCGCGGGCCCGGTCGCCCGCGCCGCCGATCCGGTTGCGCGGGTCGGAGAGGGCGCGGTCCAGCTCCTGGCCCATCCGGGACTCGGCGAAGTCCACGGCGCTGCGGTAGGCGGCGACGGCCCGGGCCAGGTCCTCGAACATGCCCCAGATCTGGTTGTAGAGCCGCTCGTCCATCGACCAGCCGGTGGCGTCCCCGGCCACCGGCTGGGGCGCCTGCCCGGGCTGCGCGGGCGCCGGGGCGGGCGGCGGAGCGGGCGGGGCCGGCGGCGCGGTGGGGCGGCGCCGGGGGTGAGCGTAGTTGATGGGGCCACCGGGGTGAGGGACGCCTGGGGCGGGTGCCGTGGGTGTGCCTGCGGTGGGGGAGGTGGTCGGCGTGGGCGTGCCGGAAGCGGGGGCGACCGGGTCTGTGACGGGGCGGGGGCCCGTGCCGGCGCCGGAGGGCGCGGTGGGCGGCGTGTGCGGTTCCGACGTCTGCCGTACGCGGTCGGCTTCGGGGGTGCGGGGCGGTGGCGGGGGGACCGAGCGGGCCAGGGAGCGGGCGACCGCCTCCTGGATGGCGGCGGCCAGCCCGGCGGCACCGGGCAGGCCCTGGTCCGCGAGCATCTCGGCCAGCCCGGCCGCGTACCCCTGTCCGACGGCCCGGACCTTCCAGGCGCCGTGGCGGCGGTACAGCTCCAGGGCGTTGACCGCGGTCTCGGCGTCCAGGCCGGTGAGCGTGAACGTGGCGATCTCGGTGCCGTCGAGTCCGGTGACGGCGGCAAAGGGCGCGGCGGTGGCGCCGAACCTGGCCGGTCCTCCGGTACCCACCGGGAGGGCGAGCAGCACGGTGACCCGGTGCACCGCCTCGGGCAGGGCCTCCAGGTCGACGGCGAGGCGGTGGCCGGCCGCGGCCTGCCGGGAGACCTCCAGGCCGGGGAGGCGGTGCGCGCCGGGGTGGGCGACCCACTCGACGCCGCGTACCGTACCGCTCTCGTCGGCGAGGGTGGCGCCGGCCACGACGGGTGAGCCCGCCGAGATCCGGATCTCCAGACGGGTCTGGGGCAGGGTGTGGTTCTGCCCCCGGACCAGTTCGGCCGTCATTGCGCTGTCCCCCTCGACGATGTGCGGTGCGCCGGGCCCCGCGCGGTGCAGCTCCCGGAGGCGGTGCCTCCGGGAGCTGCACGTGCCGGTGCCGGCCTGTTCCGGTCCCGTCCGCCTACAGGTGCGGAAGGATGGACGGCATCAGGTCCTGGAACGTGCGGCCGTTGGCCGGGTTTCCGAGGGCGGTCATCTGCCATCCGCCGCCGACGCGGTGGACCTTGGCCATGATCTGGGCGGTGTACTGGCCGCCGCCGTCCAGGGTGTACCGGGCCAGCTCCTGGCCGTTGGTCTCGTCGACGATGCGGCAGAAGGCGTGTCGGACCTCCTGGAACGTCTGGCCGGTGAAGGAGTTCACCGTGAAGACGATCTGGTCGATGTGGACCGGGACGCGCTGGAGGTCGACGAGGATCGCCTCGTCGTCGCCGCCGGAACCGGCGCCGCCGACCAGGTTGTCGCCGGTGTGCTTGACCGAGCCGTCGTCACTGACCAGGTGGCGGAAGAAGACGACGTCGACGGGCTGCTTGTCGGCGAAGAGCACCGCCGAGGCGTCCAGGTCGATCTCCCGGGTGCGCGAGCCGAACAGGCCGCGGCGCGGAGCCGCCTGCCAGCCGAGCCCCATCCGTACCGCGGTCAGGGTCCCCCCGTCGCCCTTCTGCAGGCTGATGGCCTGCCCCTTGGTCATATTGACCGTCACGCGCTGTCCCCTCTCCGCATTGCCCCGCAACCGTCCGTGTGCGGTTTCCCCGCACCCTACGCATTCCCCCCGGCGCGGCAGCAGGTTCGGTCCGTTTTTGTGTCGGTCTTGCAACACACCGCGCGGGCACGGCGGTAGCCCCGTGCCCGGTGGGCGGGGCCTCAGGCGAGGCCCGCCTCCTTCATCTGGCGCAGCTCCTTCTTCAGTTCGCCCACCTCGTCGCGGAGCCGGGCGGCCACCTCGAACTGGAGGTCGGCTGCGGCGGCCCGCATCCGGTCCGTCATCTCCTCGATGATCCCTGCCAGTTCGGTCGCGGGGCGGTCGCCGACGACCGCCGCGCCCTTGGCCTTGCCCCTGGTGCCCGCCCTGGCGCCGCCCCTGGCCGTCTGGGTGCCGAGCGTCGGGACCGGCGTCTTGGGCTCCCCGCCCTGGCGGTAGCCGGTGCCGAGGAGCTTCTCGGTGTCGATCTCCTCGCGGGCGATGGTCGCGACGATGTCGTTGATCTTCTTGCGCAGCGGCTGCGGGTCGATGCCGCGCTCGGTGTTGTAGGCGATCTGCTTCTCGCGGCGTCGGTTGGTCTCGTCGATCGCCTGCGCCATCGCCGGGGTGACCTTGTCCGCGTACATATGGACCTGACCGGAGACGTTGCGCGCCGCGCGGCCGATGGTCTGGATGAGCGAGGTGCCGGAGCGCAGGAAGCCCTGTTTGTCGGCGTCGAGGATGGCCACGAGGGAGACCTCGGGGAGGTCGAGCCCCTCGCGGAGGAGGTTGATGCCGACCAGGACGTCGTACTCGCCGGAGCGCAGCTCGCGCAGCAGCTCGATGCGGCGCAGGGTGTCGACGTCGCTGTGGAGGTAGCGGACCTGGATGCCCAGCTCCAGGAAGTAGTCGGTGAGGTCCTCGGACATCTTCTTGGTGAGGGTGGTGACCAGGACGCGTTCGTCGCGCTCGGTGCGGGTGCGGATCTCGTGCACCAGGTCGTCGATCTGGCCCTCGGTGGGCTTGACGACGATCTCGGGGTCGACCAGGCCGGTGGGGCGGATGATCTGCTCGACGAAGCCGTCGCCCCGAGAGAGCTCGTACTTCCCCGGGGTGGCGGAGAGGTAGACGGTCTGGTCGATCCGCTTCAGGAACTCCTCCCATTTCAGGGGGCGGTTGTCCATGGCGGACGGCAGCCGGAAGCCGTGGTCGACGAGGGTCCGCTTGCGGGAGGCGTCGCCCTCGTACATCGCGCCGATCTGCGGCACGGTGACGTGCGACTCGTCGAGGACGAGCAGGAAGTCCTCGGGGAAGTAGTCGAGGAGGGTGTTGGGGGCGGTGCCGGGGGCCCGCTCGTCGAAGTGCATCGAGTAGTTCTCGACGCCGGAGCAGCTGCCGATCTGGCGGAGCATCTCGATGTCGTACGTGGTGCGCATGCGCAGCCGCTGGGCCTCCAGCATCTTGCCCTGCTTCTCCAGCTCGGCCAGACGCTCCTCCAGTTCCTGCTCGATGCCCCGGACCGCCCGCTCCAGCCGCTCGGGACCCGCGACGTAGTGGCTGGCGGGGAAGACGTGGACCACGGGGTCCTCGCTGATGACCTCGCCGGTGAGCGGGTGAAGGGTGGAGAGCGCCTCGATCTCGTCCCCGAACATCTCGATGCGGACGGCCAGCTCCTCGTAGACCGGGAAGATCTCGACGGTGTCGCCCCGGACCCGGAAGGTGCCGCGGGTGAAGGCGAGGTCGTTGCGCGTGTACTGCATCTCCACGAACCGGCGCAGCAGCTGGTCGCGGTCGATCTCCTCGCCGACCTTGAGCTGGACCATGCGGTCCACGTACTCCTGGGGGGTGCCGAGGCCGTAGATGCAGGAGACGGAGGCGACCACGACGACGTCGCGCCGGGTGAGCAGCGAGTTCGTGGCGGAGTGGCGCAGCCGCTCGACCTCCTCGTTGATGGAGGAGTCCTTCTCGATGTAGGTGTCCGACTGCGGGACGTACGCCTCGGGCTGGTAGTAGTCGTAGTACGAGACGAAGTACTCCACCGCGTTGTTCGGCAGGAGCTCGCGGAACTCGTTGGCCAGCTGGGCTGCGAGCGTCTTGTTCGGCGCCATGACCAGGGTGGGGCGCTGCAGCTTCTCGATCATCCAGGCGGTGGTCGCGGACTTGCCGGTGCCGGTCGCGCCGAGCAGGACGACGTCTTTCTCACCGGCGCGGATACGCCGGTCCAGCTCGGCGATGGCCGCCGGCTGGTCGCCGCTGGGCTGGTAGGGACTGACGACCTCGAAGGGCGCCACCGAACGTTCGATCTTGGAAACGGGCCGCATGCAACCACCGTACGGCCCCCCACTGACAACGGCCTCGGATCCGCGCCGAGCGGGCCCTGCGGTCCGCGCCGCACCGGCGGTCGTGCCCTCGCGCGCGGGCGGCGAAGGCGGTCAGTCGGCCCGGGGGTCGGCGGAGACGACGGTGGGCGCACCGGGCTGCAGCTGTACGCCGAGCGCGGCCATGCCCGTGTAGTGCATCCCGGTCACCGCGAGGGCCATCATGACGCCCGCGCCGAGGCGGGAGAGGAGGGTGCGGGGGGAGAGCGCGGACCAGAGGGCGGCGGTGGCGCCGGTGGCGGCGATCAGGACCGAGAGGACGACGAGAGGCGTCTCGTACGTGAAGTGCCCCGGGAAGCGGATCCCCGCCATGCCCAGGTAGTGCGTGGAGGCGATGCCGAGGCCGGTGAGGGCGCCGCCGGTGATCAGCGCCATGCGGGTGGCACCCCGGTACCCGACGACGAAGAGGCCGACCCCGGCCATCACGACGAGCACGACCAGGCCGATGAGCACGTGGGGCCGGTCGCGGGAGAGGGGTGCCTCCACGACGGTGAAGCCCGTGATGGCCACGTGGTGCATGATCCAGATGCCGAAGCCGACGGAGAGCGCGCCGAGCAGCAGCCGGACGGTGCCGGAGAGGTGTGCCGTGCGCGTCGTGCGGGGTGGCCTGATGGCGCAGCGGAGGCCCACCGCGGCCCCCAGGCAGGCCACGAGGAACGCGAGCGCCAGGATCGCCGGGGCATGGGTGAATCCGTCGACCGTTCCCCGCACGCTGGCACACCCTTCCCGAAGGTTGGTTTCGAGAGGGTCCCCAGGGGACGGACTCGGCAGACAGATATCAGGACAAGCATTCTATAGTTGCGATGCCTCTGACGTTCACGCTGCGGTCACCGCCCCCGTACCCCGCGTTGGCAGGCCACCGCCACACTTGTCGTGGCCCCCAACCCCGGTTACGAGGAGTCGACGTGTCGGTCCGCACCACAACCGCCCTGGCCGCAGCCGCGGTCGTGCTCGGCACGGCCGCCGCGACCGTGTTCGGCGTCGGCGCCCTGCTGCCCGGCGCCCAGCCGCGGACGGCGGACGCCCGGACCCCGGACCGGTCGGCGAGCCCCGTCGTCCTGGCCCACCGGGGCGCCTCGGGCTACGCGCCGGAGAACACGCTCGCCGCCGTGGACGCCGCGAAGGCGCTCGGCATCGACTGGGTGGAGAACGACGTCCAGCGCACCAAGGACGGTGAGCTGGTGGTGCTGCACGACACCGACCTGAAGCGCACGACGGACGTCGAGGAGGTCTTCCCCGACCGTGCGCCGTGGGCCGTCAAGGACTTCACCGCCGCGGAGATCGCGAAACTGGACGCGGGCAGCTGGTTCGGGGAGCGGTTCGCGGAGGCCCGGGTGCCGACACTCACCCAGTTCCTGCACCGCCTGGACCGCAACCGGCAGAAGCTGCTCCTGGAGATCAAGAGCCCGGCCACCTATCCGGGCATCGAGCGGGACATCCTGCGGGTGCTGCGCAAGGAAGGGTGGCTGGATCCCTCGCACGTACGCGACCGGCTGGTCATCCAGAGCTTCGGCGCCGACAGCATCAAGGAGGTGCACGCCCTGCGCCCCGACGTGACCACCGGCTTCCTGGGCACCCCCGATGTGGCCGAACTGCCTTCCTACGCGGCGTTCACGGACCAGATCAACCCCTCGTACAAGACGATCGGCGCAGACTACGTGGCGGCCGTGCAGCGGCTCAAGGGCCCCCACGGCAAGCGGCTGCGGGTGAACACCTGGACGGTCGACAGCGCGGCGGACGCGGCAAGGGTCCACGCCTACGGCGTGGACGGCATCATCACCAACTACCCCGACGTGGTGCGCGACGCCACCCGCTGATGCCGTCCTCCGACGGACCCCGCTGACGCGCCCCGTGGTGGCGGGCGGGCCGGGGGCGCCGACGGCCGGCAGGCTCTGTCAGCGGGCGGTCGTACCGTGGACGGCATGAACAGCTACGGGCTCGGTGGAGAGCCGGCCGTCGAGTGGTCCGTCGTGACGAGCGCCGTCGGACCGCTGCTGCTCGCCGCGACGCCCGTCGGCCTGGTCACCGTGGCCTTCCACGCCCGGCCCGACGTGCGGGACGCGGCGCTCGCCAGGCTGCGGACGCGGCTGGGCACGGAGCCGGTGGAGGCGCCCGGCTCGGCGCGGCTCGCCGAGCCGATACGCAGGCTCGCGGCGTACTTCGCGGGTGGGCTGCGGGAGTTCGGCCTGGAGCTGGACTGGTCGCTGACGGCCGGTTTCCCGCGCGAGGTGCTCCGCGAGCTGGAGTCCCAGGTGCCCTACGGGACGGTCATCGGGTACGGGGAGCTGGCCGCCCGGGTCGGGCGGCCGGAGGCGGCGCAGGCGGTGGGGGCCGCCATGGGGTCCAACCCGCTGCCTGTGGTGGTGCCCTGCCACCGGGTGGTGGAGAACGACGGCGGCCTCGGGGGGTTCGGCGGCGGGCTGGAGACGAAGCGGCGGCTGCTGGCGCTGGAGGGGCTGCTTCCGCAGCCGCTGTTCTAGCAGCAGCTGTCGGGGGAGCGCCGGTCCTGGGCCTGCTCCAGGGGGTGGCGATCCGGACGGTTCGTCGGCCGGTTCACCCGTGCGGGTGCAGCACGCCGTTCATGTGATGGCACACTGCGCCGGTGACACCACCACTCCCCCGCTCCGCCGTCCCGCCGGTCACGGCCGCCGCGCTGCCCGCCCTCCAGCGCCGCACCTCGGCCGTGCTCGTCGTCAGCCAGATACTCGGCGGCCTCGGTGTGGCCATCGGTATCGCCCTGGCTCCGATGCTGGCGACCGAGGTGACCGGCTCCGAGGCCCTGT
Source organism: Streptomyces sp. NPDC043746 (assembly GCF_056436485.1). Lineage (NCBI taxonomy): Bacteria > Bacillati > Actinomycetota > Actinomycetes > Kitasatosporales > Streptomycetaceae > Streptomyces > Streptomyces sp. NPDC043746. Next base: position 145,151 of record NZ_JBWKCM010000013.1, read on the forward strand.
CCGGTCTGGCCCCGACCGCCTCCGTCGTCGGCACGGCACTGCTGTCGCTGCCGCTGGCCGCCCTGATGACCTCGCGCGGCCGGCGCCCCGGCCTGGTGCTCGCCTATCTGATCGGCGCGCTCGGCGGTGCTCTGGTGGTCGTCGGCACGGTGGTCCGCAGCTTCCCGTTGCTGCTGCTCGGGATGGCCGCGTTCGGCGCCGGGTCCTCCGCCAACCTCCAGGCCCGGTTCGCGGCCGCCGACCTGGTCGGGCCGGAGCGGCGGGGCCGGGCGATCTCCACCGTCGTCTGGGCCACCACCATCGGCTCGGTGGTCGGCCCCAACATCGCGGCCCCGGCGGGCCGGGTGTTCCGCGGCAGCCCGGTACCCGAGACCGCGGGCCCCTATCTCTGGTCCGCGGTCGCCTTCCTGCTCGCCGGAGTGGTCGTGGCCGTGCTCCTGCGCCCCGACCCGCTGCTCACGGCACGCGCCCTGGCCCCGCAGAGCCCGCGGGGACGGCCGAAGCGGTCCCTGCGCGCCGGGGTCGCGGCGGTCCGCGCGTCGCCGATGGCTAAGCTGGCCCTGGGGACCGTCACCGTGTCGCACACCGCGATGGTGTCGATCATGGTCATGACCCCGGTCCATCTGGGCGGGCACGGCGCCGGTCTCCAGCTGATCGGGCTGGTCATCAGCGGCCACATCGCGGGCATGTACGCGTTCTCGCCGGTGATGGGGTGGCTGGCCGACCGGTTCGGCCGGCTCTCGGTGATCGGCCTGGCGGTCGGTCTGCTGAGCGGCGCCGCGCTGCTCGCGGGGACCGCGGGGCCCCGGCACGGCCAGACCGCCCTGGGGTTGTTCCTGCTCGGCCTCGGCTGGTCGGCGGGGATGATCGCCGGTTCGGCGCTGCTCACCGACTCCGTGGCGCAGGATGCCCGGGCGGCCGTGCAGGGCCTGTCGGACCTGACCATGAACGCGGCGGCGGGCATCGGCGGAGCGACGGCCGGGGTGATCGTCGCCCAGTGGGGGTACGGCCCGCTGAACGCGATCGGTGCCGCCCTGCTCCTGCCGGTGGCCGCGCTCGCCCTGCGCCGAAGCCTGAAGGGGGCAGAGCGGCCGGAGCCCTCTGAGCGGTCCGAGCACTCCGAGCGGTCGGACCCCTCTGAGCCCTCAGAGTCCACGAAGGCGTGAGCCCCAAGGGTGTGCGGGCGCGTAGGTGGGAGGGCCTGAAGGTGCGAGGGCCTGAAGGTGTGGGGCGCGAAGGCTCCCGCGCCTCACGGGGCCTTCACGCCGACGACCTCGCAGATCTCGGGGCCTCAGAGGCTGATGTGGTACGCCTTGCGGAGCGTCTCGTGGACCGTCCAGGTCGTCCGGTCGCCCTCGCGCAGTACGCAGGCGTCCCCCGGCCCGATCTCCAGGGTCGCGCCGCCCTCGACCGCCACGGTCGCCCGGCCGCTGACGACCACGAACAGCTCGTTCGCCTCGGTGTCGGTGACCACGCCCGGGGTGATCTGCCAGATCCCGCGCACCTGCTTGCCGTCGGCGGACTCCCACAGCACCTTGCCCGTCACCACGGGCTCACCCGAGACGATCTGGGCCGGGTCGAGGGGCTCCGGTTCAAGGTCGGCGTCCGGGATGTGTACGGCGAAGGAGGCGGGGGCCTGGTCATGTGTCGTCATGGCCGGTCACCCTAGCGACCGCTTCCGGCCGACCCGCCACCGGGACGGGCCGGAAACCGTCCCCTCGTGGTTTGCCGCCCTCCCGCCCGCGACAGGGATGGGGACATGCCACAGAACATCGACACCTCCTACGAGCCGGCCCTCTCCACCGAGGTACGCGCCGCCCTGGCCGACGGGCTCCCCGTCGTGGCCCTGGAGTCGACGATCATCGCGCATGGGCTGCCACGCCCCCGCAACCTCCGGGTGGCACGCGAGCTGGAAGGGATCGTCCGGTCCGCCGGGGCCGTCCCGGCGACCATCGCCGTTCTGGACGGGCGGGCCCATGTGGGGTTGGAGAAGGACCAGTTGGAGCGGATCGCCACCGATCCGGCGGTCCGGAAGCTGGGCCATCGCGACCTGGCCCCCGCGCTCGCGCTCGGGGCGAGCGGAGCGACGACGGTCTCCGCGACCGCGTTCCTCGCGGCCCGGGCGGGGCTGCGCTTCTTCGCCACCGGCGGGCTCGGGGGCGTACACCGGGAGTGGGCCGAGAGCCAGGACGAGTCCGCCGATCTGCGGCTGCTCGCCCGGACCGGGATCACGGTGATCTGCGCGGGAGTGAAGTCGATCCTCGACGTCCCCGCCACGCTCCAGCGGCTGGAGACCCTGGGGGTGGGCATCCTCGGTTACGGCACCGCGCACTTCCCGGGCTTCTACCTGAGCAGTTCGGGCCACCCGGTCGACTGGACCGTGCGCAGTCCGGGAGAGGTGGTGGAGGTGATGCGGGCGAAGGAGGCGCTGGGCGGCCCGGAGGCGGCGCTGATCGTCGCCAACCCCGTACCGGAAGCGGACCAGTTGGCCCCCGCCCTGCACGACCGGGTGCTGGCGGAGGCGCTCGACGCGTGCCGGGAGCGCGGGATCACCGGACAGGGCGTGACCCCCTTCCTGCTGGACCACCTGATGCGGCGGACCGAGGGCGCGTCGCTGGAGGCGAACCTGGCGGCGGTGCGCGGGAACGTACGGCTCGCGGCGGCGATCGCCGCGGCGGCAGCCGTACGGTGAGCCTCCCCCGGGCAGGCAGCGCCGCCGCCCCCGCCCCGGGGCGCGGGCTCCTCGTGGTCGGGGAGGTGGTCACGGACGTCGTGGCGCTGCACGGCTCCCCCCTCGTCCACGGCACGGACACCGCCGCCCGGATCCGGAGCGTGCCCGGCGGCGCGGGGGCCAACGTCGCGTGCTGGGCGGTGCGTTCGGGGTGCCGGGACGTGGCGCTGCTGGCACGGGCCGGGGCGGAGTCCGTCGACTGGCACCGGGACGCGCTGGAGGGGGCCGGGGTGCGGGCGCTGCTGGCGGTGGACGACGAGGTGGCGACCGCGACCGTCATCGCGCTGGTGGACTCCGCCGCCGAGCGGACCTTCCTGACCGACAGCGGGGCCGTACTTCGGCTCGCCGCCGAGGACTTCGCGCCCTCGATGCTCGACGGCACGGGGTGGCTGCACCTCTCCGGCTACCTCCTGTTCGCCGCCACCAGCCGTGCCGCCGCGCTGCTCGCCCTGCGGACCGCCCTGGAGCGCGGGGTTCCGGTGAGCGTGGACCCGGCGTCGGCGGGGTTTCTGGGGGAGCTGGGCCCGAAGCGGTTCCTGGAGTACGCCGAGGGGGCCGAGCTGCTGCTGCCGAACGCGGACGAGGCCCGGCTGCTGACCGGGCTGCCCGAACCGGCCGAGGCGGCGGCGGAGTTGAGCGTTACGTTCCCCCGCGTCGTCGTCACCCTGGGCGGCGGGGGCGCGGTGGTGGCGGCCGGGGGCCGGGTGACGGGGCGGGTCGATGCCCGGCCGGTACCCGCTCCCGTCGACTCCACCGGCGCGGGCGACGCGTTCACCGGCGGGTTCCTCGCGGCCGTGCTGGCGGGGGCGGACGACCGGGCCGCCGCGGCGGCGGGCTGCCGGGCGGGGGCCGAGGCGGTCGCCACGGTGGGGGGCCGGCCGCCCACGTAACCGGTATGCCCTCGCGTGAACCGGTGAGCCCGCACGTGCACAGCCCCCCTAGGCAGCGCCCACGCCCGACCACGCCGGATGCCCCGGGTCGTCGGCGCGCACGACCACGTCCGCCCGTTCGGCGGGCGCGGCCTCCTCCTCGTACCGGGCGAAAGCCGGCAGTGTCCACCGTTCCGCCTCCGGGGTGCGCCGTCGCAACGCGCCCGGCGAGAGCCGCACATGCACGCTCAGCGCGAACGGGAACCACTGGCCGAGCAGCAGCGGCCCGTGCACGATCGCCACCCCGCCCTCCGGCAGCCGGTGGTACGGAGTGCGCGTGGCCCGGTCCGTCGCCGGGTCCCACAGGTCGGGCAGCACCCGTCCGGAGCCGCCCGCCTCCAGCGGCCCGAACACCTCGCGCCAGAGCGCGCCCGTGTCGAACCAGCTGTCCGCGTACGCGTCCGGGTCCTCCTTCCCGTACTCGAACCGCAGGCTCGCCGGGCGCAGGAAGCCCTCCGTGGAGACCACGAGCACCGACCGGCCCCGCAGCCTCAGCTCCCCGGCGACGCGTTCGGCCAGGTCAGCGGTGCGGGCGGCCGGGGCGCCGTCGATGCCGAGGGCGAGCCGGGGCGATCCGTCGGCGGCGGTCAGGCCGTCCGCGTGCCGGGCCAGCTCGCCGGCCAGCCGTTCCCAGGTGATCGCTTCGAGTCGCACACCTCCATCATCCACGCGGGAGGACACGGACCGGGGGCACGGGCCCGCACGCCTCACCCGCCCCGCAGTTCGGTGGCGAGCGGCCCCTCCCCCGCCACCTCGATCCGGCCGTCCTTGACCGCCTCCGCGAGGGTGACACCGCCGCGTCCCAGCTCCAGGCAGAGTTCGGCGTCGAGGGTGATGCGGGCGTCGGGCCGGGGCGCCGGGCCGAACCCGTACAGCTCGCCGCCGGGCTCGACCGCCGCGCCTCCTCCCGTACGGACATGGAACTCGCCCTCTTCCAGCAGGACTTCGAGGACGCCCTCCTGGGTGAGACCGGCCAGGGCGCGCAGCAGGGGCAGGGCGAACCAGTGGGCGCGCACGGCGTCGGTGGGGCGGCGCTCGGTGAGGGCGGGGGCTCCCCACTCGGCGAGGGCGGTGAGGACGGGGAGCAGACCGTGGCCGCGCTCGGTCAGTTCGTAGACCGACGCGGCGGCGGGCGGCGGGAGCTTGCGGCGTACGGCGAGGCCGCCCTGCTCCATGTCCTTGAGACGGGAGGCCAGGACGTCGGTGGAGACGCCGGGCAGATCGGCGTGGAGGTCGGTGTAGCGGCGGGGTCCGGCGAGCAGTTCGCGGACGATCAGCAGCGTCCACCGGTCGCCCACGGAGTCGAGGGCGCGGGCGGTGGCGCAGAACTGGTCGTAGCTCCGGCGTCTGACGGGGCGTTGGGCGGCGGGCTGCTGACGTGGCATACGACGCAGTCTAGACATGTTGTTGGACTTTCCAAGCTCCAGCTTGGTAAAACCAAGTGTCGCAGTTCGGCTCGGGGAGGCACCGCATGGAGTTCCGGCAGTCCAGCAAGCTCAACGAGGTCTGTTACGAGATCCGGGGCCCGGTCATCGAGCAGGCCAACGCCCTGGAGGAGGCGGGCCACAGCGTGCTCCGGCTCAACACGGGCAATCCGGCGCTCTTCGGCTTCGAGGCGCCGGAGGAGATCGTCCAGGACATGATTCGGATGCTGCCCCAGGCCCACGGGTACACCGACTCGCGCGGGATCCTCTCCGCACGGCGGGCGGTGGCCCAGCGCTACCAGGCCATGGGGCTGACCGAGGTCGGCGTGGACGACGTCTTCCTGGGCAACGGGGTCTCCGAGCTGATCTCGATGGCCGTGCAGGCGCTGCTGGAGGACGGCGACGAAGTGCTGATCCCGGCCCCGGACTTCCCGCTCTGGACGGCGGTGACCACGCTCGCGGGCGGCAAGGCCGTGCACTACGTCTGCGACGAGGGCTCCGACTGGAATCCGGACCTCGCCGACATGGCGTCGAAGATCACCGACCGGACCAGGGCCGTCGTGATCATCAACCCGAACAACCCCACCGGGGCGGTCTATCCGCGCGAGATCCTCGAAGGCATCCTGGATCTGGCCCGCCGGCACCACCTGATGGTCTTCGCGGACGAGATCTACGACCAGATCCTGTACGACGGGGCCGAGCACCACAGCGCGGCCGTCCTCGCCCCGGACCTGGTGTGCCTCACCTTCAGCGGACTCTCGAAGACGTACCGGGTGGCAGGATTCCGCTCCGGCTGGATGGTGGTCTCCGGTCCGCAGCAGCACGCCCGCAACTATCTGGAGGGCCTGACCACGCTGGCCTCCATGCGGCTCTGCCCCAACGCGCCCGCGCAGTACGCCATCCAGGCCGCGCTCGGCGGGCGGCAGTCCATCCGGGAGCTGGTGGCGCCGGGCGGCAGGCTGCACGAGCAGCGCGACCGGGCATGGGAGCGCCTGAACGAGATCCCCGGCGTCTCGTGCGTGAAGCCGAAGGGCGCGCTGTACGCCTTTCCGCGCATCGATCCGAAGGTCCACACCATCGTCGACGACGAGAAGTTCGTGCTGGACCTGCTGCTGCGCGAGAAGATCCAGGTGGTGCAGGGCACGGGCTTCAGCTGGCCGCGTCCGGACCACTTCCGCATCCTGACGCTTCCGTACGCCGACGACCTGGACGCGGCCATCAGCCGCATCGGCCGCTTCCTCAGCGGCTACCGGCAGTGACCCGGCCTCGGGGATCCGGGGGCCCTGGGCGCAGGAGCGGGCCCGGAGGCGTAGCCGGCCTCCGGGCCCCGAGGGTGCCGCCCATCGGGCACGCCGGCGCGTTTAAGGGTCCGGGTCAGTCATGATGTCGTCGCGTCCTGCCTTTGGACCACCGCAGATCGGAGCTCTGCGGGCCGGACTTGAACCGGCATCTCGACGCGCGCGGGCCCGGGCCCGTTCGATCCGGCGATCGGCGGCGAATGCTGAGTCTGGAGCAAGAGTCTGAGATTGACGGCGGTCTGCCTCTGCCTGCTTGGGCTACTCCGGCCCGTGCCGGAGGGAGGAGTCGAACCTCCACTGGAACCGCGCCTTCACGACAAGCTTCCGTTTCAGCTTGCGCTCCTCGCGCACCCCGGTCGCCGTCATCGGCGGCCGGGGAATCCATGGTCGGTCACCCGAAGAGGTAACCGAATACCGCTTCACCCACCCGCTGGTCGGTGACTTCTGCGCCGTTGGCCTCCTCGCGGGCGAACTTCACGGCCTGCTGGAGCTTCTCGATCCGGTCCAGCAGCTCGTTGACGCGTCGCGCGGGCAGCGCACCGGAGAACTTGACGGTGGTCCAGTACCCGATCGGGATGTCCTCGTAGTACACCTCGACCTGGGCCGGGTGCTTCTCGGTGGCCTCCGCCTTGACGTGGTTGCGGGGCACCTTCTTCGTACGGACCGTGCGGACCGGCTCGGTCTTCCAGGCGTCGGTCGACGGGTCCTGCACCCAGGCCTCGGCCGCGTCCAGCACCGGGAGCTTGCGGATGAAGGTGTTGAGGTCGGTCAGCTGCTTCTCCAGGAAGAGCAGATACGACACCGGCACCTCGGCCACCAGCACCCGGCCGTCGACCTTCACATCGGCCCGGGCCGAGCAGTTGGCCCAGTCCTTGGTGGCGGTCACGTCGAAGAGCCGGGTGAGCGTGGTGGCGGTCTCCCGCAGCACGTCCTCGGTCCTGACCTGGACCAGGGTCGACTCGGGCGGAAGCTGCTCGCCCTCCTCGTCCTTGGGCTGGTAGGTCCGGGAGATACCGGCCAGCAGCGCGGCCTTCTGCAGGCCGTGGTGTGCTGCCGTGAGGTCCTGGTGCGCCTTGGACTTGACGCCCTTCTCCACTGCGATGATCTGATTGAGTTTCGCCACGTCGGGGACGCTAACAGGGCCGACTGGCCGGTGGCCAAAGGTTTTGCCGCCCGTCTCCGGCCCCCGGGCGTGACGCTCGCCCGGAGGCGCGGTTCAGCGGACGTACGACGGGGTGTCCTCCGGGTCCGGGACCGCGTCGCCGGCCAGCAGCGCTTCGAGGACGGCGACCGGGTCGGGGTGCGGGGCGGCCCGGGGCCACCAGTCGTCGGCGCCGGGGTCGGACTCGTAGCCGTACCAGCGCATGTCGTGGCCGAAGCGGAGCTGGAACGAGCCGTCGGGGTGGGTGAGGTGGTTGCGCCGGGGCGTGAAGCGCGGGAACCCGGCGGCGGCCAGCAGCGGTCTGGCCCGGTCGAACGGCCCGGCCGGCGGGTCCCAGGGCTCCTCCAGGACCGCCAGCCCCTCGGCTCCGCCCTGCCGCCAGGCGGCCACCGCGCGGGCCAGGCCGGTGGTGTTGCGGCCGGTGGCGTGGGCCAGCTCCCGGTAGAGCGCGCGGGTGGTGGCGGTGAGCCCGGCGGTCGGGCGGGAGGCGGCGATCCGGACGGCGTCCTGCCAGGGGGTGAGCCCGGCCAGCGGGTCGCGGCCCGTCGTCAGGAGCGCGTGGGCGCGGGCCGCCGCGTCGGTGGCGAGGTGCTCCAAGCCCAGCGGGTCGCGCGCGCCCGGCAGATCCGGGTAGGACGGCGGCCGGTCGGGATGGGCCGGTACGGGGAGGGGCGGCGGGAGCGGCGGCAGGAAGCGGTCCGCCAAGGCCTTTGCCGCGGGGAGGGACGGGGCGACGGGAGGGGCGGCGGGGCGTTCGCGGGCGGAGTGCTCGGCGTTGCGGCGGCCCAGCTCGTCCAGCAGATCGCGCTCGCCCCGGCCCCGCATCAGCAGCAGGACGAACGGGTCGCTGTCGAGCAGCCGTGCGGTCTGGTAGCAGAGGGCGGCGACGTGCTTGCAGGGCCGGCCGTGGTCGGGGCACGTACAGCTCGGGTCCAGGTCGTCCCCGCCGGGCAGAAGCCGGACGCCGGCGTCCCGGGCGGTGTCGGCCAGGGAGTGCGGCATCTCCTTGGCCAGCAGCGCGGAAAGGTGGCCGGGGTGGGCGGCGACCGCGTCGAGCAGGGTGTCCCAGCCGGTGTCGGTGAAGGTGCGCAGCCGCAGCTCCGAACGGTAGGGGCGGGGGCGGCTGCCGTGCACATAGGCGACGGCCCGGCCGGGGGTGACGGTGATCGCGGCGACCTTGCCCTCGTCGGCGTAGGCCCGGCCGCGGGCGAGCCGGGCCCCGTCCATCGACAACGACTCCAGCGCGGCCACCCAGGCGCGGCCCCACCAGCTGTCCGCGAAGGGATCGCCCTCCCGCGCGGTCCGGGCGGGCACGGCGTCGAAGCTACGCCGCAGATCGTCGGGGCCCGGCCGCGCACGCGGCGCCGAGCGGGGCACCGGGGCCGGGCGGGGTGCCGCCCCGGACGCCGCTGCCGGACGCGGCCGGGAACCGGGGGCCGGGCGCGGGCTCATGCGGGCCTCCGCAGCGAGACGAGGTCGGCCAGATCGCGGTCGCTCAGCTCGGTCAGGGCGGTCTCCCCCGTGCCGAGAACCGCGTCCGCCAAGGCCCGCTTGGACTCCAGCAGCTCGCCGATGCGGTCCTCCACCGTGCCCTCCGCGACGAGGCGGTGGACCTGCACGGGCTGGGTCTGGCCGATGCGGTACGCCCGGTCGGTGGCCTGCTCCTCCACGGCCGGGTTCCACCAGCGGTCGTAGTGGACGACATGGGCGGCTCGGGTGAGGTTGAGCCCGGTCCCGGCGGCCTTGAGGGAGAGCAGGAAGACGGGGACCTCACCGGACTGGAAGCGGTCCACCATCCGCTCCCGCTCGGCCACCGGCGTACCGCCGTGCAGCAGCTGGGAGGGGACCGCCCGGGAGGCGAGGTGCGCGGAGAGGAGCCGCGCCATGGTCACGTACTGGGTGAAGACCAGGACCGAGCCGTCCTCGGCCAGGATCGTGTCGAGGAGTTCGTCGAGCAGGGCGAGCTTGCCGGAGCGGCCGGTGAGCCGGGTGGGCTCCTCCTTCAGATACTGCGCGGGGTGGTTGCAGATCTGCTTGAGCGCGGTCAGCAGCTTCATGACGAGGCCGCGGCGGGCGATGCCCTCGGCCCCCTCGATCCGCGCCATCGTCTCGCGCACCACCGCCTCGTAGAGCGTGGCCTGCTCCCGGGTGAGGGAGACGGGGTGGTCGGTCTCCGTCTTGGGCGGCAGTTCGGGGGCGATGCCGGGGTCGGACTTCTTGCGGCGGAGCAGGAAGGGACGGACCAGTCGGGCGAGCCGCTCGACCGCCTCCTCGTTGCCGAGACCGGCGGCGGTGTCGGTGCTCTCCACGATCCGGGCGTGCCGGGCCCGGAACGCCTTGAGCGGGCCGAGCAGTCCGGGGGTCGTCCAGTCGAGCAGGGCCCACAGCTCGGAGAGGTTGTTCTCCACGGGGGTGCCGGTCAGGGCGACCCTGGCCGGGGCGGGAATGGTGCGCAGGGCCTTGGCGGTGGAGGAGTGCGGGTTCTTGATGTGCTGGGCCTCGTCGGCGACGACCAGCCCCCAGGTGTGCGCGGCGAGTTGCCCGGCGCTGGAGCGCATCGTGCCGTACGTGGTGAGGACGAAGCCGCCGTCCTGCCCGCCCAGCTCCCGGGCGGTGCCGTGGAAGCGCCGGACCGGCACGCCCGGGGCGAAGCGCTGGATCTCCCGGTGCCAGTTGCCTAGGAGGGAGGCGGGGCAGACGACGAGCGTGGGGGCCTGCCGGGCCCGGTGCAGATGAAGGGCGATGAGGGTGATCGTCTTGCCGAGGCCCATGTCGTCGGCCAGACAGCCGCCCAGCCCGAGCGAGGTCATCCGGTCCAGCCAGGCCAGGCCGCGCAGCTGGTAGTCGCGCAGGGTCGCGTCGAGCCCGGGCGGTGGTGCGATCGTGGTGTCCTCGTCGAGGATCCGCGTGCGGAGGGCGGCGAGGGCTCCGGCGGGCACGGCCTCGACCTGCTCCCCGTCCACCTCGGCGGTCCCGGTGAGGGCGACGGCCAGGGCGTCCACCGGGTCCAGCAGCCCCAGCTCCCGCTTGCGCGCCTTGCGTACGAGGCCGGGGTCGACGACCACCCACTGGTCGCGCAGGCGCACCACCGGGCGGTGGGCCTCCGCGAGGGTGTCCATCTCGGCCTCGGTCAGCCGCTCGTCGCCCAGGGACAGCTGCCAGTCGAAGGAGAAGAGCTGCTCGGCGTCGAAGAACGAGGTGCCGTCGGTGGCCGATCCGGGCGCGGGCCGGACGACGGCGGCCGCGGTGAGCGAACGGGCCAGCTCGCGCGGCCAGTGCACCTGGACCCCGGCGGCCGCGAGCCGGGCCCCCGCGTCGCTCAGCAGTTCGTACAGCTCGTCCTCGGTGATCGCGAGCACATCGGGGACGGGCTGGTCGAGGAGCCGTTCCAGCGGGGCCCAGACCCGGGCGGCACGGCGCAGCGCCAGAACCGCGTCGACCTGGGAGCGCGGCCCGAACGGCTCGCCGGCGAGCCCGTTCCACAGGGCGGCGGCGTCGATCACGTACGTCGGGTCCGCGAGGCTGTGCACCTGCACGACGGCCGCGGCGGCATGGCGGTGCGCCGGGTCTTCGGGGTGCGCCGGACCGGGGCGGTGCGCGGGGTCGTGCGGGTGCACCGGGTCCTGGGGCTGCCCTGCGGACTCTGTGTGCGCCGGAGCGTCCTCCCCGGCTGCCGTGACGGCGTAGGTGTCGGCGGTGTCGAACAGTTCGTGGGCGGAGAGGTCGAGCCGGAGCGAGACCCGCACCCCCGCGTCCGTGCCGGAGGCCACCTCGACGGCCCAGGCGGCGGCGTGCGGCAGGTGCTGGGGCTCACGGGCGGCGAAGGGCGCGCCCATCGCGAAGGCGGCGGCGGGGGTGCGCGGGAGGGTGTCGGCCACCGCGTCCAGGAAGGAGCCGAGCAGCGCCTCCGGGTCGGGGAGCAGGGGCGGGTCCAGCCCCGGGAGCGGCACCGCGTGCCCCTCGGGCGGCAGCGCGGCGGCGGCCGCCCGCAGATGCGCGACGTCCTCGGCGTCCCGGGGGCCCGCCCGCCACGCGTCGTGGCCGTCCGCCGTGAGGCCGGGCAGGAGCCTGCCGCGTGCGACCAGGTGGAGGGCGTGCAGGGCGGCCGCGCCCCAGCAGCGGGTGGCGGGGTGGGCGGACGCCTGGTGCCGGGCCCGGACGAGCACGGGCAGCGCGTCCGCCACGGAGAGCAGCGCGGCGGGCACCTCGACGCTGCGGACACCGGGGTGCCCGTCGGCCGGGGACCCACCGGGGCCCGTCTCCCGCCGGACCACGGTGACCTCGGCCGGGCGGTACGGCACGGTGTCGGCCGGAGCCCGGTCGTCGGCAGCGGACCCGTCCGCGTACACGAAGGGCGACGGGGCCGCGGGGCCCTCGGCATGCGGGTCCCAGAAGGCGAACAGGCCGTCCCTCGGGACGGAGCCGGGCAGGAAGACCGCCGCACAGCGCAGCAGACGGCCGACGTCCGCCTCCCGCGGCTCGCCACCGCCCGGAGCGCGCGCACCCTCAGCAGCCATACCGGTCACCTCCCTCCCGACCTGATCCACCGATATGCCCGACCCACCGGCTCGACGCCGACCGGATCCAGCACCGTTCCTCGCTGACCCTGCGAGTCTAGGCGGGGGGTCTGACAATGCCGTCCGCAGCCGTATCACCGCAGGTCGAAGCGGGGTACGGCACAGGCGGAACCACCGGGGAGCGGACACGTCGAGAGACGGGCGAGCGGTGTCCCCGTACCAGCGCGGGGCGGCTCTCCGCGGTCCGGCCGCCGACGCGGGATGTCCCTGCTCCACCCCGCCCCCTCGCCCGGTCGGCCGCGCACCGGATGCCCGGGGGGTGCGGAGCGGGCAGGGTGGCCAGCGCCAGCACGTCTCCGCGGCGCACCGATGAGAGCCGAAGGCGTACCGAACGAACCGGACGAGCACCGGTGAGAGCCGGACGAGCACCGGACGAGCAGACGAGGACCCGCCCATGTCCGTGACCGCGCCCGATCCCCGCCGCCGACGCCGTCTCGGCGCCGTCGCCGCAGCCTCGCTCCTCGCCCTCACCGTCTCGGGCTGCTCCGGCCTCGGCCGTACCGCCGTCGGCCCGGTGACCTATCACACCGACCGCCACGCGGTGGTGCAGGTCAACAGCCCCTCTGTACGCGGCTGCCACCGGCTCGCCCCCAGCGGGGCCAGGGAGATCGAGAACGGCACGCTGGTCGACATCGTCCTCTACCCCACCCGCGACTGCACCGGTGAGGGGACGGCCTATGTGGCCACCCGGTTCAGCGATGTGGCGGCCGAGAGCGGCCCGCCGTGGCGCAGCTACACCTTCGTGCACTGAGCGAACCGCATACGGAAACCGCAGGTCAGCGGAGTGGGCGGGCCGGCAGCCGGGAGGGCGGGCCGGCAGCCAGGTGCCGGCGTCGGTGGGGGCGCGGTCCACCGTCAGCCCCGCCGCCGGTCGTCCGGCGAGCGGCCCCTCGGACAGCGCGCGACCGGAACGTCCCTGTCCACCGGGCGACACCGAAGTGGTGCTCCGCACGCCGAACGCACGCCGTCCCCCACCGCCTCGGCGGGGACGATCCGTATACGGCAGCCGGAGGCGCCGCCCCGCTCCCACGGCGGCTTCGAGCGGTGTGCCACGCCTTCTCGCTGGATGGGGGCGATCCCCTCGCCCCTCGCCCGACGGCGGCGGACGCGCAGCATGCCCGTCCCGCGGAGGCTCGCGCCGGGCGCGGCCAGCGAGGCGATCACGTCCGGCTCCGCGCCGGCGGCGAGCCGTCGGTACAGCTCGACGGCGCACCCGTCCGGAGTGAGGACCCCGGGCCCGACCCCGCGTATCCCCCCGTGCGGGTGCTCCGCTCAGGAGGGACCAACGGATCGCCGGGCGGCCCGGGTTCCCGCCGGGGACGCGGAGGGTCCATGCTGGAGGGTGAGGTGATCGCCATGCGTACCGGCAGCGAGCCCGCGACCGCCCGCAGTCCGCTGCGGATGCGGCTCTGGCTGAGTCTCTGGGGGACGTTCTGGGCCCTCTTCGGCCTGCTGGCCTTCTCACTGACCGGGCGGCCGGGCTGGGCGGTGGCGTGCGCGGCGCTCCTGGCCCTCACGATCCTGGACCTCTGCGTGGTCACGTACCGCATGCGCCAGGGCGCGCGCTACCAGCCGGGCCGGGACGTGCCGCCGTACGAACCCGACCGGAGCGGCCGCCCCCAGTGGCGCAGGCCGGACCCCGGGGACCGTACGAAACCTCCGTGAGGCGCCTGGAGGAGGCCTGCGGACCTGGTGACGGCCGTCGGACCCGGCGCCGGGCATCGAAAGCACGCCCTGGGTTCCGCCCCGGCCCGTCGGCCCGTGCGGACGGCGCTCAGCCCTCGGCCTCGAAGCGGGCCGCCTTCAGGTACTCCGGCCTCGGATCGAGCGCCGCCGCAAGCCGGAAGTGGCGCGTCGCCGCGTCCGGGCGCCCTGCCCGCTCGAAAGTGCGGGCCAGTGCGTAGTGGGCGAACGCGTTGTCCGGCTCGCGCTCCAGCACCAGCTCGAATTCCAGCTCGGCCGGGCGCAGTTGGGCGGCGGCGAAGAAGGCGCGGGCCCGGAGCAGCCGGGCGGCGGTGTTCTCCGGGTGGGCGGCGATCACCGAGTCGAGGAGTTTGACCGCGCCCCGGGGGTCCCGGGCGTCGAGCAGCTGCTCGGCCGCGCGGAAGTCGATGACGTGGGTTTCCGGGTTGCTCTCGGGCACGGTCGCATCCTTCCCTCACTCCCGCGATTCCAACGCTCGGTCGGTGTCCGGTATTCCGGCCCGGGTTCGGCCCGTAGCGGCCGGGTCCAGCCGGTGGCGCCCGGGTTCACCCGGTGGCGGCTGCCGCCCTGCGCAGCAGTTCCTCCCAGACCTCGCGGACCTGCGGCTCCAGGGCCTCCAGCGGCCCGTCGTTGTCCACGGTCAGATCGGCGATGGCGAGGCGTTCCTCGCGGGTCGCCTGAGCGGCCATCCTGGCACGGGCGTCGGACTCGGTCATGCCACGCAGGTGCACCAGTCGGTCGAGCTGGGTCTCTGCCGACGCGTCCACGACCACGACCAGGTCGTACAGGGGCGCGAGGCCGTTCTCGGCCAGCAGCGGTACGTCATGGACGACGACAGCCTCCGCGCCGGCCTCCCGCTCCAGCTCGGCGGCGCGGGCGCCGACCAGGGGGTGGACGATGGCGTTGAGCGCGGCGAGGCGGTCCGGGTCGGCGAAGACGATCGCGCCGAGCGCCGCCCGGTCCAGGGTCCCGTCGGGGGCCAGGATGTCCGCCCCGAACTCCTCGACCACGGCCGCGAGCCCGGGGGTTCCGGGCTCGACGGCCTCACGCGCGATCCGGTCGGAGTCGACCAGCACGGCCCCGTACGAGACGAGCAGCCGCGACACTTCGCTCTTGCCGGCGCCGATCCCGCCGGTCAGGCCCACTTTCAGCATGGCCCGCAGCCTACGGGCCCGGCCGGGGCACCGGGCGACCGCCCTCCGGCTCGGTGCGGCACCACCGGGTGGTGGACCCCGCCCACTCCGCGGCCCGGTGCGCGCAGCGGCCTGTTCCACGCCCGGACCGGCCGGGTGCTCGGCGATCAGGGGTGAGCGCCCGGCCTCGCCCGGCGGGCCGGGCGGGGCGCTCAGCCGTCACCCTCCCGCTCCGCGAGGAAGCGCTCGAACTCGCGGCCGATCTCGTCGGCGGAAGGCAGATCCACCGGTTCGGCGACCAGGTTGCCCCGCGTCTCGGAGCCGGCGACCGCGTCGTACTGGTGCTCGAGGCCCTCGACGAGGGAGACCAGTTCCTCGTCGCCCTGGCGGATCTGCCGGTCGATCTCCGTCTGGGTGCGGTGCGCCTCGGTGCGCAGGGAGTGCGCGAGGGCGGGCAGGACCAGGCCGGTCGCGGCGGTGATCGCCTCCAGCGCGGTCAGGGCCGCGTCCGGGTACGCGGAGCGGGCCACGTAGTGCGGGACGTGGGCGGCGACCCCGAGGACGTCGTGGCCGGACTCCATCAGCCGGTACTCGATGAGGGACTCCGCCGAGCCGGGGACCTGGGCCTCGTCGAAGGGGCTGCGGTGGCCCGGCATCAGGTCGGTGCGGTTGCCGTGCGGGGTGATGCCGACGGGGCGGGTGTGCGGGACGCCCATGGGGATGCCGTGGAAGTTGACCGTGAGGCGGACGCCCAGGCGCTCGACGATCTGCTCGACGGCGGCGGCGAACCGCTCCCACTCCACGTCCGGCTCCGGGCCCGACAGCAGCAGGAAGGGTGCTCCGGTGGCGTCCTGGACGACCCGGACCTCCAGCGTCGGGGCCTCGAAGGCGGTCCAGCGGTCGCGCCGGAAGGTCAGCAGCGGGCGCCGGGCGCGGTAGTCGACGAGCCGGTCGTGGTCGAAGCGGGCCACGACCTGGTGGGGCAGCGTTTCGAGCAGGCCTTCGACGATCTGCTCGCCGGCCTCGCCCGCGTCGATGTACCCGTCGAAGTGGTAGAGCATGACCAGGCCGGCCGACTCCTGGGCCAGCGCCATGTCGACGACGGCCAGGCCCTTCGGCTCCCATTCGTACAAACTCTGCGGATCAGGCACGGTTACCGCTCCTCCTCGTGTTCCCTGGGAAGAACGCGGCCGGTTCCATGAGCATTCCCCGCGACCGCGCATTCCGGCAACGGGTCGTCAGGTAAGGCCGGTTGGGCCATCAGCCATGACCCCTCGCCTATTGGTCCAGACCTTGACGCACCCTGCCCCAGCCCCTACCGTCACGGGGCGACACATTCAGGAACGCGCCCCCCCATGCATGTACGGGAACATTCCAGGCCGCTCCGACTCCGACGGGAAGGCTCCCCCATGCGCCCCCGCACCCCCCTCACCGTCCTGCTGACCGCCGTCCTCACCACCGGCGGGCTGGTCCTGACCGGCGCCGGGCCCGCGCACGCGGCCGTGATCGACGTGTCCACCGCGGCCCAGCTGAAGTCGGCGCTCACCACCGTCTCCCCCGGCGACACGATCCGGCTCGCCGACGGCACGTACACCGGGAACTTCAAGGCCACCCGCCCCGGCACCTCCGGCGCCCGCATCACCCTCACCGGCTCCAGCCGCGCCGTCCTGACCGCGGGCGGCGGCTACGGGCTCCACCTGAACGGCGCGTCGTACTGGACGGTCCACGGGGTCACGATCCGGGGCGGCCAGAAGGGGATCATGGCCGACGCGGCGAACGGCGTCGTCATCGACTCGGTCACCGTCCACGACCTCGATATGGAGGGCGTCCACTTCCGCAGGTCCAGCCGCGACGGCGTCCTGAAGAACTCCCGCATCCACGACACCGGACGCAACGGCCGCGGCATGGGCGAGGGCGTGTACGTCGGGACGGCGAACGACCTCACCGACCGGAGCGACAACGCGCTGATCCTCGACAACACCATCGGGCCGGGGGTCGGCGGCGAGAACATCGACATCAAGGAAGGCACCACCGGTGCCCGGATCATCGGCAACACCTTCGACGGCAGCGGGCTCACCGGGGCCCACTACGACGACTCCTGGGTCGACGTGAAGGGCAACGACGTCCTGGTCGAGGGCAATCGGGGCACGCGTACCACCAACAACGGCTACGAGACCCACACCCAGCGGCCCGGCTGGGGCTGCGGCACCGTCTTCCGTGACAACACCTCGGACCTGACCGGCGCCACCGGGGACCGCCGACTCGCCATCAACGTCACCAACAACAGCGCCACCTGCCGCACCACGGTCCACGCGAGCAACACCGTCACCGGCGGCAACGGGCTCACCAACATCGCCGTCACCCCGTGACCGTGACGATGACGGCCTGAACACACGCATGAGGCCCGCCCCCCGAAGGGGACGGGCCTCACTCAGTGCTCTACAGCTCTACCGCAGCCGATGAGCCGTCGGGGGTCAGAGCGTCAGCTCTGGCCGCCCGCCAGCTTCTCGCGCAGCGCGGCCAGGGCCTCGTCCGACGCCAGGGCGCCGGAGTTGTCCGCCGACTCCGAGGAGTACGAACCGCCACCGGAGCCGCCCGAGGCGGCCGGAGCGGCGCCGGCCGGGGCGGCAGCGCCCTCGGCAGCGGCGGCCTCGTCGGCCTCGCGGCTCTTGATGACCTGGGCCTGGTGCTGCTCGAAGCGCTGCTGCGCCTCGGCGTACTGGGTCTCCCAGACCTCGCGCTGCGCCTCGAAGCCCTCGAGCCAGTCGTTGGTCTCGGGGTCGAAGCCCTCGGGGTAGATGTAGTTGCCCTGGTCGTCGTAGGACGCGGCCATGCCGTACAGGGTCGGGTCGAACTCGACCGAGGCCGGGTCGCCACCGAAGGACTCGTTGGCCTGCTTCAGCGAGAGGCTGATGCGGCGGCGCTCGAGGTCGATGTCGATGACCTTGACGAAGATCTCGTCGTTGACCTGGACGACCTGCTCCGGGATCTCCACGTGGCGCTCGGCCAGCTCGGAGATGTGGACCAGACCCTCGATGCCCTCGTCGACGCGGACGAACGCACCGAACGGAACGAGCTTGGTGACCTTACCCGGGACGACCTGACCGATCTGGTGCGTACGGGCGAACTGCTGCCACGGGTCTTCCTGCGTCGCCTTGAGCGACAGGGAGACGCGCTCGCGGTCCATGTCGACGTCGAGGACCTCGACGGTGACTTCCTGACCGACCTCGACGACCTCGGAGGGGTGGTCGATGTGCTTCCAGGAGAGCTCGGAGACGTGCACGAGACCGTCGACGCCACCCAGGTCCACGAAGGCACCGAAGTTGACGATCGAGGAGACGACGCCGGAGCGGACCTGACCCTTCTGCAGGGTGGTGAGGAACGTCTGGCGAACCTCGGACTGGGTCTGCTCGAGCCAGGCACGGCGGGACAGGACCACGTTGTTGCGGTTCTTGTCCAGTTCGATGATCTTCGCCTCGAGCTCCTTGCCCACGTAGGGCTGGAGGTCGCGGACACGACGCATCTCGACGAGCGACGCCGGGAGGAAGCCGCGGAGGCCGATGTCGAGGATGAGACCACCCTTGACGACCTCGATGACGGTACCGGTGACGATGCCGTCCTCTTCCTTGATCTTCTCGATGGTGCCCCAGGCACGCTCGTACTGAGCGCGCTTCTTCGAGAGGATCAGGCGGCCTTCCTTGTCCTCCTTCTGGAGAACCAGGGCCTCGATCTCGTCGCCGACCTTGACGACCTCGTTCGGGTCGACGTCGTGCTTGATCGAGAGCTCGCGGCTCGGGATGACACCTTCGGTCTTGTAACCGATGTCGAGGAGAACCTCGTCCCGGTCAACCTTGACGATGACACCGTCAACGATGTCGCCGTCGTTGAAGTACTTGATCGTCTCGTCGATCGCCGCGAGGAACGCGTCCGCGTCGCCGATGTCGTTGACCGCAACCTGCGGAGTGGTGGCGGTGGTCTCGGTGCTGCTCGTCATGTGGGAAAGGGCTCCGGTACGGACAGAGAGTCGTAGGTACTGCTACGCCGAAAGCCCGTATCGCCTCTGCAGAAGCCGGACAGCCTGGAAAGCGCCCTACCCGTTTCCGGGGGAGGTGCCTCGACAACCGAGGGGACATGCAACAGACGCGAGCGCGGCCTGCTAGGTCTGAGGCGCGCAGGCTCGCAGCGCAACTTGTAGCATACGGGGGCAGCCGGGCAGGGTCAATGCGCGCAGGCACGAACCGAGGGGCACCACGGCCCCGAATCGGCCCTGTACCGGAGCAACTCCTGTTCTCCGAGGCGCGTGTCGGGCCGATCGACCCGTACACAATACGGCAGTGCGGCAAGGCGTCGCGCACACGCGCCCCTCGCGCGGTACCGCCTCTGGTCCGTACCGCGTGCGGCGAGTGAAGGCAAACTACAACGACGGGCACGATGAGCCAAGAGATCCACGGCACCCACTCCGGCGAACCCGCGGAGCCGGAAGCGACCCGGCGCGCGGCCGACGAGGCCGAGAGCAGCCGCGCCAGCCGCGGCTGGTGGGACCGGAACGCCGACGAGTACCAGAGCGACCACGGCGGCTTCCTGGGGGACGACCGCTTCGTCTGGGGCCCCGAGGGGCTCGACGAGGCCGAGGCCGGCCTGCTGGGGCCCGCCGCCGCCCTCGAAGGGCTCGACATCCTGGAGATCGGCGCCGGGGCCGCCCAGTGCTCGCGCTGGCTGGCCGGCCAAGGCGCCCGCCCGGTGGCGCTCGACCTCTCCCACCGCCAGCTCCAGCACGCCCTGCGCATCGGCGAGGGGATCCCGCTGGTGGAGGCGGACGCGGGGCGGCTGCCGTTCCGGGACGCCTCCTTCGACCTGGCTTGCTCCGCGTACGGGGCGGTGCCCTTCGTCGCCGATCCCGTACGGGTCTTCCGCGAGGTCCACCGGGTGCTGCGGCCCGGCGGGCGGTGGGTCTTCTCCGTGACGCACCCCATCCGCTGGGCCTTCCCGGACGAGCCGGGGCCCGAGGGCCTCTCCGTCGCCGCCTCCTACTTCGACCGCGTGCCCTACGTCGAGCAGGACGAGGACGGCAACGCGGTCTACGTGGAGCACCACCGCACGCTCGGCGACCGGGTGCGGGACGTGGTGGCGGGCGGATTCCGGCTGCTCGACCTGGTCGAACCGGAATGGCCGGAGTGGAACGACCAGGAGTGGGGCGGCTGGTCACCGCTGCGGGGCAACCTGATCCCGGGGACGGCGATCTTCGTCTGCGAGCGGGACTGACGTCCTTCGCGGCCGGGACCGCTGCCCCTCGGGTGCGGGCCGGGCCGACGTCCCGCCCGGGGACGCGCCCGTACGACACTGGGACGGTGATCCGCACCGAAGTCCTGGACCGCCTCCCCGTCCGCTCTGCCGTCCCCGCCCTGGAGCGCGCGCTCGGCGCCCGGGGTGTCGCCGTGCTGTGCGCCCCGCCCGGCACCGGCAAGACGACCCTCGTGCCGCTGGCCCTGGCCGGGCTGACCGGCGACGGGCCGGTGCGGCGGGTCGTGGTGGCCGAGCCGCGCCGGATCGCCGCGCGGGCGGCGGCGCGGCGGATGGCGTGGCTGCTCGGGGAGCGGCCGGGCGGGCGGGTCGGCTTCACGGTGCGCGGCGAGCGTGCGGTGGGGCCGGACACCGTCGTGGAGGTCGTGACCACCGGGGTGCTGCTCCAGCGGCTCCAGCGCGACCAGGAGCTGGCCGGGGTCGACGTGGTGGTCATCGACGAGTGCCACGAGCGCCATCTCGACGCGGACACGGTGGTCGCGTTCCTCCTCGACGTACGGGAGGCGATCCGGCCCGATCTGCGGCTGGTGGCGGCCTCCGCGACGACGGACACGGCAGGGTGGGCGCGGCTGCTGGGCGATGCGCCGGTGGTCGAGGCCGAGGGTGTCTCGTATCCGGTGGAGGTGGTCTGGGCGCCGCCCGCGCGGCCGGTGAAGCCTCCGCACGGGGGTGGGGCCTCCCCTGGTCGAGCGCAGTCGAGAGCTTGGGGAAGCGTCGATCCGGCGCTGCTGACGCATGTGGCGGCGACCGTGCGGCGGGCGCTCGCTGAGCGGGAGGGGGACGTGCTCTGCTTCCTGCCGGGTGTCGGGGAGATCGCGCGGGTGGCCGGGCAGCTGGCCGGGGTGGACGCGGAGGTGCTCCAGGTGCACGGGCGCGCCCCCGCCGCCGTGCAGGACGCGGTGCTGGCCGGGTCGCTCGGCGTACGGCGGGTGGTGCTGGCGACCTCGGTGGCGGAGTCGTCGCTGACGGTGCCGGGGGTGCGGGTCGTCGTCGACTCGGGCCTGGCCCGGGAGCCCCGTACCGACCATGCCCGGGGGCTGAGCGCCCTGACCACCGTACGGGCCTCGCGGGCGGCCGGGCGGCAGCGTGCGGGCCGGGCAGGGCGGGAGGCGCCAGGCTCGGTGTACCGGTGCTGGGAGCAGGCCGAGGACGGGCGGCTCGCGCGCTTCCCGGCCCCGGAGATCAAGGTGGCCGACCTCGCCGCGTTCGCGCTCCAGGCGGCGTGCTGGGGCGACCCGGACGCCTCCACGCTGGCTCTGCTGGACCCGCCGCCCGCCGGGGCGATGGCCGCCGCCCGCGATGTGCTGGGGGCGATCGGGGCGGTGGACTCGGCGGGCCGGGTCACCGACCGGGGCGTACGGATGTCCCGGCTCGGGCTGCACCCCCGGCTGGCGCGGGCGCTGCTGGACGGGGCGGCGGAGGTCGGGGCGCGGCGGGCGGCGGAGGTGGTGGCGCTGCTGAGCGAGGAGCCGCCGAGGGAGTACGGGGACGATCTGGCGGCGGCGCTGCGGACCGCCCGCCGGGGCCAGGACGGGTACGCCGGACGCTGGAAGCAGGAGGTTCGGCGGCTGTCGGCACAGGTGGACGGCGCCGGGTCCCGCCCCGGGGCCGCACCGGGTCCCGGGTCCGGCGGGGGCCGCTCCGACGACGCCGTCGTGGGCCTCGTCGCCGCCCTGGCCTACCCCGAGCGGGTGGGGCGGGCCCGGGGCGAGGGGGCGTTCCTGATGGTGTCGGGGACGGGCGCGGAGCTGCGGGACTCCTCGCGGCTGCGCAGCGCGCCCTGGCTGGCCGTCGCCGTGGCGGACCGGCCCGCCCACGTGGCCTCGGCGCGCGTCCGGCTGGCGGCGGTCGTCGACGAGGCGACCGCCCTGCTGGCCGCCGGTCATCTGCGGGTGCGCGGCGAGGAGGTCCGCTGGGCCGACGGTGATGTGGTGGCCCGGTCGGTGGACCGGGTGGGGGCGGTGGAGCTGTCGGTCCGGCCGCTGGGGCAGCCCGACCCGGAGCTGGTGCGCGGGGCGCTGGTGGAGGGGCTGGAGCGGGAGGGGCTCGGACTGCTGCGGTGGAGCCGGGACGGTGAGCAGTTGCGGCTGCGCCTGGCGTTCCTGCACCGGGTGGTGGGCGCGCCGTGGCCGGATGTGTCGGACGGGGCGCTCCTCGCGGACCCGGGCGCCTGGCTGGAGCCGGAGCTGTCCCGGGCCCGCCGCCGGGCGGACCTGGGCCGGATCGACGCGGGCCAGGCGCTGCGCCGGCTGCTGCCGTGGGCGACGGGCGAGGCGGTGCGGCTGGACGAGCTGGCGCCGGAGCGGATCGAGGTGCCGAGCGGCTCCCGTGTCCGCGTCGAATACGGCGGCGAGCAGCCCGTACTCGCCGTGAAGCTCCAGGAGGTGTTCGGGCTGGCCGAGACGCCCCGGGTGGCCGGGGTGCCGGTCCTGGTGCACCTGCTCTCCCCCGCCGGGCGGCCCGCGGCCGTGACGGCGGACCTGGCGTCGTTCTGGCAGGACGGCTACCGGGCCGTACGGGCGGAGCTGCGCGGCCGCTACCCGAAGCATCCGTGGCCGGAGGACCCCGCGACCGTACCGGCGACGCGGTACACGACGGCGCGGCTCAAGCGCTCGTAGCGCCTTCCGGGCGCGGGCTCACCGGGTGGCGCGGATCGAGCGGGTGGAGCCGGCGGGTCAGGCCTCGGGGGTCTCCGTCTCCTGGGGAGCCTGGACGGTCAGCTCGATGACGAGCGTGGCGCCGCCCTCCGTGGTGAGGCGCAGCTGGTACGTGCCCGGGTTCTCGTCGGCGAAGAGGGCCGGGAGCCGGAGCAGGCCGTCGGCGTCCGTGGTGAGGTCCAGGGTGCGCAGCGGGTTGCCGTCCGCGTCCTTGAAGTACGGGCCCTTGTCGTCGTCGATGAGCGCCAGGCTGTCCTTGACCAGGGTGGCGGTGACGGCCACCCCGCCGGCGGCTGCGCCCTTGTGGGTGGCCTTGACCGTGACGGCGTTCGCGAACTTCTCGCCGGGCGCGGCGACCAGCGCCTCGTCACCGACGCGGACGATCCTGTCGGCCTGGCGGGCGGTGACGCTCGCCGCGTAGGTCAGGGTGCGCGGCCGGGTGGTGCCCGCGGTGGCGGTGACGGTGAACTCGCCGGTCTTCTCGCCCGCCTTGAGCGCGGGCGCGGTGGCGGTGCCGTCGGCCCGGCTGACGACGGTGACCGTCTTCTTCCCGCCCTCGAAGAGGGTGCCGGTGGTGCCGGTGACGGCGAAGGTGACGGGCACCTCGGCCATCGGTGCGCCCAGAGCGTTGCGGGCGCGGACGGAGACCCGCTCCTCGAACGTGCCGCCCGCGGTGGCGGTGAGGGGGCCCGTGCCCGCGTTCTCCAGGGAGCCGAAGGTCTCCGAAGGGGAGTGGGTCGGCGTCGGCGTCGGCGTGGGGGTCGGCGTGGGGGTGGGCGTCGGCTTCGGAGCGGGGCTGGTGGAGCCGTCACCGGGCGTGGAGGGGCTCGGGCTCGGCTTGGTGGCACCGGGCTTCGAGGGGGGCGGCGTCGGGATCGGCATACCGGCCGGGGCCGCGCTGGGGCTCGGCGTCGGGGTGCTGGGCGCGGTGGGGAGGATGCCGCTGCCGTCGGGCACCTCGTGCGTGCCGCGCTGGTAGTAGGCGAACCAGGAGCGGACCGTACGCAGGTACTCCGTCGACCGGTTGTAGCTGAGCACCGCCCGGTCGAGGTCGGCGGCGACGGCCAGGTTCCGGCCGCCCGCGCAGAGGTAGCGGCCTGCGGCGAGCGTCGCGTCGTAGATGTTGTTGGGGTCCTTGCGGCCGTCACCGTTGGCGTCCTGTCCCCAGGTGGCCCAGGTGGACGGGATGAACTGCATCGGGCCGACCGCGCGGTCGTGGACGGCGTCGCCGTCGTACGCCCCGCCGTCGGTGTCCTTGATGAGCGCGAAGCCCTGGCCGTTGAGGGCCGGGCCGAGGATCGGGGAGGGTGTCGTGCCGTCGGCGTCCACCCGGCCGCCGCGGGCGTGGCCGGACTCGACCTTGCCGATCGCGGCGAGGAGTTGCCAGGGCAGCCGACAGGCCGCGTCGGTCGACGCCACGGTCCGCTCGGCCTGCTTGTAGGCGGCCAGGACGGTCGCCGGAATGCCCGCCTCGGCGCTCCCGGTGGCGATCGGGAGGTTGCTGGACGAACCGGGGCGATCGGGCGTGACGAGCGGGGGAAGGTCGGTGTAGTACGGGGAGTTGCCGGTGGCGGCGCCGTCCTCGGAGCCGCCCGACTCTCCGCCGGCGGTCTGCTGGTCGCCGCCCGCGGCCCCCTCGGCCATCGGGGCTGCGGGTGCCTGGGAAGCCGCGAGCGCCGCCACGGCGGCCGCCGCCACCGCGGTGGTCGTGGCCCCCTTGCGCAGTCGTCGGCGAATGTGCGCTGCCATACCTTCCGGTTCCTCCCCCTCGACGGCCGCTCTCGCGCTCCCCAGCGCGAGACCCAAGCGACCCTACGGCACCCTGTGGCGCCGAGGCACCGCGCCCTGACCGCTTCTTACTGTTTTTTCACGTTCCTTCATACACGTTGTCCAGGAGGGCAACGCAGGGTGCCCCGGCGTACGGTCCGGCCGCTCACGCATACTTGCCGCCATGCCGTTCACTCTCAGCCATGCCGCCGCCGTGCTCCCGGGGATCCGCCGGAACGGGACCGGCCGCCTGGGCCTGTTCCCCTCGGCCCTGGTCGCCGGTTCGTTCGCGCCCGACGTCACCTACTTCGCGGACACGGTGCTCCCCGGGGCCATGGAGTTCGGTGACTTCACCCACACCCTCCTCGGTGTGGTCACGGTGAACGTGCTGATCGCCGCCGTGCTGGTGGCGGTGTGGGCCGCGCTGCGCGAGCCGCTGGTGGCGCTGGTTCCGGTACGCGTACGGGGGCGTGTCCACTCCTTCGTACGGGGGCGGCGGTGGACGCGGGAGACGTTCGGGCCCTCGGCCTGGCTGTGGTTCGCGGGATCGGCCGCGCTCGGGGCGGGCACGCATGTGGTGTGGGACGCGTTCACCCATCACAGCCGGTGGGGGACGGAGTTGCTGCCGTTCCTGAACCGGAGCGCGGGCGGCTTCCCCCTCTACCAGTTCGCGCAGTACGGCAGTTCGGCCCTGGCACTGGTGGTGCTCGGCTGGTTCGTGGCCACCGGGCTGCGGCGCACGGTGGCGACCCCGGTGCCAGGAGCGCTCCCGGTGCTCGGGCGGGGGGAGCGGTGGGGAGCGCTGGGTCTGCTGGCGGGCTGCACGGTGCTGGGGATCGCCCACCGGTGCCTGCGGTGGTACGCCCACTTCGGGCGGGTGGAGAACCCGCTCGACCTCATCCCGACCGCCTGCTTCGGCGCGGGCGCCGGGCTGGCGGTCGGACTGCTGCTGTACGGGGCGTGGATGCGGCTGCCGCGCCGACGGCGGCCGGGGGAGGGCCCGGGCCAGGCACCCGTACGGGACGGATCCCGCACGGACGTGTCCGCCGCCGACCGGGCGTAGCCCCGGACCGGCTTCGCCCAACAGGCGCCACCGGACGGTAGGGGCCCGGAACCGCGGTGCGGTCCCCGGCCCTTCGGCCCTGCCGGGGCCCCTCGGCCGTGCCCGCGCGTCAGTGGGCCGCCGACTCCCAGTCCCTGCCGACACCGATCGAGACGTCGAGCGGGGCGCGCAGCTCGACCGCGTCCTTCATCTCGCGGCGGACGATCTCCTCCACCTGCTTCCGCTCGCCCCCGGCGATCTCCAGCACGATTTCGTCGTGGACCTGGAGCAGCATCCGCGAGGCCAGCTCCGCCTCCCGCAGCGCCCGGTCCACCCGGAGCATAGCCACCTTGACGATGTCGGCGGCGGTGCCCTGGATCGGGGCGTTGAGCGCCATCCGCTCGGCGGCCTCGCGACGCTGGCGGTTGTCACTGTTCAGGTCGGGGAGGTAGCGGCGGCGGCCGAGGATCGTCTCCGTGTAGCCGGTGGCGCGGGCCTCCTCGACGACCCGGTGGAGATAGTCCCGTACACCGCCGAACCGCTCGAAGTAGGTGTCCATCAGCACCCGGGCCTCGGCCGGGTCGATGCTCAGCTGCTGGGAGAGGCCGAACGCGGAGAGGCCGTAGGCCAGGCCGTACGACATGGCCTTGATCTTGCGGCGCATCTCCGGGTCGACCGCGCTCTTGTCGACGCCGAAGACCTGGGAGGCGACCGTGGTGTGCAGGTCCTCGCCGGAGGTGAACGCCTCGATGAGCCCGGCGTCCTCGGAGAGGTGGGCCATGACACGCAGCTCGATCTGGCTGTAGTCCGCCGTCATCAGCGTCTCGAAGCCCTCGCCGACGACGAAGCCCCGGCGGATGGCGCGTCCCTCGTCGGTGCGGACGGGGATGTTCTGCAGGTTGGGGTCGGTGGAGGAGAGCCGCCCGGTCGCCGCGACCGTCTGGTTGAACGTGGTGTGGATGCGGCCGTCGGCGGCGATGGTCTTGATCAGGCCCTCGACGGTGACCCGCAGCTTGGCCTGCTCCCGGTGGCGCAGCATCAACACCGGCAGCTCGTGCTCGGTCTGCGCGGCCAGCCAGGCCAGCGCGTCCGCGTCCGTCGTATAGCCCGTCTTGGTCTTCTTGGTCTTCGGCAGGCCCAGCTCACCGAAGAGGATCTCCTGGAGCTGCTTGGGCGAACCGAGGTTGAACTCCCGGCCCACCGCCGCGTGCGCCTCCTTCACCGCCTGCTGCACGGTACCGGCGAACTGCTGCTCCATGGACTCCAGATGGGCCCGGTCGGCGGCGATGCCGTGGCGCTCCAGGCGGGCCAGGAGGATCGAGGTCGGCAGCTCCATGTCGTGGAGCAGCTCGGCGGCGCCGACCTCCTTCAGCCGGGTGGTGAAGGCGTCGCCCAGGTCGAGCACGGCACGGGCCTGCGCCATCAGGGCGTCCTGCTCGGCCCGGTCGTCCGCTCCGAAGGCCAGCTGCCCGTCGGAGGCGGCGGCCGGGGCCAGCTCGCGGCCCAGATACTCCACGGCCAGCGCGTCCAGGGCGAAGGAGCGGCGGCCCGGCTTCACCAGATACGCGGCGAGCGCGGTGTCCATGGTGACGCCTTCGAGCTGCCAGCCGTGCTCGGGGAAGACCCGCATCACGTTCTTGGCGTTGTGCAGGACCTTGGGGCGGGCCGGGTCCGCGACCCAGGCGGCGAACGCCTTCTCGTCGGCCTCGTCGAGCTGGGTCGGGTCCAGCCAGGCGGCGGCCCCGTCGGCGGCGGCGAGGGCGATCTCGGTGACCGTGCCCGCGCCCAGCGACCAGGTGTCGACGGTCATCATCCCGAGCGGCTGCGCACCGTGCTCCGCCAGCCAGCGGGTGACCTCGCCGGAGCCGAGCACCGCCCCGTCCAGCGCGATCCCGGCAGCGGGCGCGGGCGGCTCGGCCTCCGCCGCACCCGGGTCCACGGCGAGGAGGCGCTCGCGCAGGCTCGGGTTGCGGATCTCCAGTATGTCCAGGACACCCGTGACCGCCGTGCGGTCGTACGGGGCGCGCTCCAGGTCGGCCGGGGACTTCGGCAGCTCCACGTCCCGGACCATCTCGGTCAGCACCCGGTTCCGCTTCACCGCGTCCAGATGGTCCCGGAAATTCTGCCCGGCCTTGCCCTTGACCTCCTCGGCCCGCTCCACCAGCTCCGCGAACGAACCGAACTGGTTGATCCACTTCGCGGCCGTCTTCTCACCCACGCCCGGGATGCCCGGCAGGTTGTCCGACGGGTCGCCGCGCAGGGCGGCGAAGTCCGGATACTGCCGGGGGGTGAGCCCGTACTTCTCGACGACCTTCTCCGGGGTGAACCGGGTCAGCTCGGAGACCCCCTTGGTGGGGTACAGCACCGTCACGTTCTCCGTGATCAGCTGGAAGGAGTCCCGGTCGCCGGTGACGATCAGCACCTCGAACCCGGCCGCCTCGGCCTGGGTCGCCAGCGTCGCGATGACGTCGTCCGCCTCGAAGCCGTCCACCGCGAACCGGTCCGCGCGCATCGCGTCCAGCAGCTCGCCGATCAGCTCGACCTGCCCCTTGAACTCGTCGGGGGTCTTGGAGCGGTTCGCCTTGTACTCCGGGAACTCCTGGGCGCGCCAGGTCTTGCGGGACACGTCGAACGCCACCGCGAAGTGCGTGGGCGCCTCGTCACGCAGGGTGTTCGCCAGCATCGACATGAAGCCGTACACGGCGTTCGTCGGCTGGCCCACCGCCGTCGTGAAATTCTCCGCGGGCAGGGCGAAGAACGCCCGGTACGCCAGGGAGTGCCCGTCCATGAGGAGCAGGCGCGGTCGGTTGTCTGCCGTCTTCTTCGATGCCGTCTCAGCCACGCCCCCGATCCTGCCACGGCCCACTGACATATCCGCCACCCGGCGACCCCCGTACAGCCCTCGCACCCCGTGCACGGCCTTCACTCAGCCGGGTGACGGCCCCCGCTCACACCCGTGTCCCACGCCCGGGCGGGTGCGATGTCGGTGGTGCGTGACAGGATCGATACCGAGGCAGAACCCGCGGAAGCAGCGCTCGAAGAGGAGCAGCATCATGGCCAGCAAGCCGCCCACCGGTGACCCGGTCCAGGACGCCCCGCAGGTCGGGGCGGCCCCGCACGCCGCCGCCGGGCTGCCCGCCGTCGCCCACTCCCTGCGCATCGCGCAGCAGCAGATGGGGCTGCGCCGCACCGCGCAGACGCTCCTCAAGGTCAACCAGAAGGACGGCTTCGACTGCCCCGGCTGCGCCTGGCCCGAGGGCGACAAGCGGCACACCGCGGAGTTCTGCGAGAACGGGGCGAAGGCCGTCGCCGAGGAGGCGACGCTGCGCCGCGTCACCCCCGACTTCTTCGCCGCCCACCCCGTCACCGACCTCGCCGGACGCAGCGGGTACTGGCTGGGCCAGCAGGGCAGGATCACCCAGCCGGTGTACCTCCCCGAGGGCGCCGACCGGTACGAGGCGATCAGCTGGGAGCGCGCGTTCGAGATCATCGCGGAGGAGCTCACCGCACTCGACTCCCCCGACGAGGCCCTCTTCTACACCTCGGGCCGCACCAGCAACGAGGCCGCGTTCCTCCTCCAGCTCTTCGCCCGCGAGTTCGGCACCAACAACCTGCCCGACTGCTCCAACATGTGCCACGAGTCGTCCGGTTCGGCGCTGGGCGAGACCATCGGCATCGGGAAGGGCAGCGTCTCGCTGGAGGACATCCACCGGGCCGACCTGATCATCGTCGCCGGGCAGAACCCGGGCACCAACCACCCCCGGATGCTCTCCGCCCTGGAGAAGGCCAAGGGCGCCGGGGCGCGGATCATCTCGGTCAACCCGCTCCCCGAAGCCGGCATGGAGCGGTTCAAGAACCCCCAGACCCCGCACGGCATGCTCAAGGGCACCCCGCTCAACGACCTGTTCCTCCAGATCCGCATCGGCGGCGACCAGGCCCTCTTCCGCCTCCTCAACAAGCTGATCCTGGCCACCGAGGGCGCCGTCGACACCGCCTTCGTAGCCGAACACACCCACGGCTACCAGGAGTTCGCCAAGGCCGCCGAGGCCGCCGACTGGGACCAGACCCTACGGGCCACCGGCCTCACCCGGGCCGAGATCCAGCAGGCCCTCGCGATGGTCCTCGCCTCCGAGCGCACCATCGTCTGCTGGGCCATGGGCCTCACCCAGCACAAGCACTCCGTGCCCACCATCCGCGAAATCGTCAACTTCCTCCTGCTGCGCGGCAACATCGGCCGCCCCGGCGCCGGAGTCTGCCCCGTGCGCGGCCACTCCAACGTCCAGGGCGACCGCACCATGGGCATCTTCGAACGGCCCGCACCGGCCTTCCTGGACGCCCTCGACAAGGAGTTCGGCATCACCTCCCCCCGCCACCACGGGCTGGACGTGGTCCGCTCCATCCAGGCGCTGCGCGACGGCAGGGCGAAGGTCTTCTTCGCCATGGGCGGCAACTTCGTCGCCGCCACCCCCGACACCGCCGTCACCGAGGCCGCCATGCGCCGCGCCCGCCTCACCGTCCACGTGTCGACCAAGCTCAACCGCTCCCACGCCGTCACCGGAACCCGCGCCCTGATCCTGCCCACGCTCGGCCGCACCGACAAGGACGTCCAGGCGAGCGGCAAGCAGTTCGTCACCGTCGAGGACTCCATGGGCATGGTCCACTCCTCCCGGGGCAACCTCACCCCCGCGAGCCCCCACCTCCTCTCCGAACCGGCCATCGTCGCCCGCCTCGCCCGCGCGGTCCTCGGCACCGCCTCCCGTACGGAATGGGAGGAGTTCGAGCGGGACTACGCCACCATCCGCGACCGCATCTCCCGCGTCGTCCCCGGCTTCGAGGACTTCAACACCCGCATCGCCCGCCCCGGCGGCTTCACCCTCCCCCACGCCCCCCGCGACGAACGCCGCTTCCCCACCGCCACCGGGCGCGCCAACTTCACCGCCGCCCCCGTCGAGTTCCCCGAACTCCCCGAAGGCCGACTCCTGTTGCAGACCCTGCGCTCCCACGACCAGTACAACACCACCATCTACGGCCTCGACGACCGCTACCGCGGCATCCGAGGCGGCCGCCGCGTCGTCCTGGTCAACCCCGAGGACGCCGCCGCCCTCGGCCTCACCGACGGCTCCTACACCGACCTCGTCAGCGAATGGAAGGACGGCGTCGAGCGCCGCGCGGAAGGCTTCCGCGTCGTCCACTACCCCACCGCCCGCGGCTGCGCCGCCGCCTACTACCCGGAGACCAACGTCCTGGTCCCGCTCGGCTCCACCGCCGACACCAGCAACACCCCGGCCAGCAAGTCCGTCGTCATCCGCTTCGAGGAGCCCCGGGGCCCCGAGAGCACCCCCGGCACCGACTGAGCACCACCACTCCCTAAGCGTCCGCTCAGCCGTCTGGTAAGAACAGTGCACACACCAAGGAACCAGCACAGACGATCGGAGCCGGACCCATGGGCGAGCACACCGCACCCACCTTCCCCAAGGAAGTCATCGAGGAGTACGCGGCCCTCGGCATCGACCTCCCCGCCCTCTTCTCCGCCGGCCACCTCGGCGAGCGCATGGGCGTGACCATCGTCGAGGCCGCCGCCGACCGCGTCGTCGGCACCATGCCCGTCGAAGGCAACACCCAGCCCTACGGCCTCCTGCACGGCGGCGCCTCCGCCGTCCTCGCCGAGACCCTCGGCTCCGTCGGCTCCATGCTCCACGGCGGCGCGAACAAGATCGCCGTCGGCGTCGACCTCAACTGCACCCACCACCGGGGCGTCCGCAGCGGCCTCGTCACCGGCGTCGCCATCCCCGTCCACCGGGGCCGCTCGACCGCCACGTACGAAATCGTCATCACCGACGAACAGGACAAGCGGGTCTGCACCGCCCGCCTCACCTGCCTCCTCCGCGACGCCCCCCGCCCCGACGCCGGCTGACACCGCACCCCACGGCACCACACCCCACACCACCACCGCAGCCCCCGACACCCCGCCCACCACCACCGCAAGCCCCCACTGCCCGGCCGGAATCGCCCCCCACATTCCGGCCGGGCAGCGCCATATCCCCATCCGACACAACGGTGTTGACCAACACCCTCGGTCAACACCCTTGACGACGAAGGCCGTTCCATGAGCCACTCAGCAGCCACATTGGCCTCGGCAAACCCGAACCCACCCTCACCGTTGTAACACTGCGTAACAACCACGAAATGCGAAAACCAGCCGCCCACCCCGGCCCCAAACCCCCGGGGCGCTCCCGCACGCCCAACGCCACCCCCACCCCACGTCAGCACCATGATCACCCCAAGCCCCTTAGCAGAGCTGCGCGTTCTCACCATGTGGTCACTGCGCACTCCATGCCAAAGCCACACATCCACACCCAGGAACCTCAAGCCTTGCTCAAGGGCATAACAAGAGCGTCACATCCGTCGCCGACCCATGCCGCACCCCCTCAGCTGCGCTTAGAGTCACCGCCAGTCACCGCGCCGCCGGGCGCGTCTGCTGCACGGCCCTGTACCACCCCAGTACGGCCCGGCGACCGACACGGCACCTCAAGCAGAGGAGGCCGCGCCAGGGAAAGGACTTTTCGTGCGACACCGTTCTTTGCTCATACTCACCGCCGTGCTCACCACCGGAGCACTCACCCTCACCGCCTGCGGTTCGCGCGACGACAGCAACAACGGCAGCGGCGACAGCGGCACCACCACCGTCGTCATCGGCCTCGACGCCCCCCTCACCGGCGACCTCTCCGCCCTCGGCCTCGGCATCAAGAACTCCGCCGACCTCGCCGTCAAGCAGGCCAACGAGAAGAAGTTCGTCGAAGGCGTCACCTTCAAACTCCAGGCCCTCGACGACCAGGCCCAGCCCTCCTCCGGCCAGCAGAACGCCAGCAAGCTCGTCGCCAACAAGGACGTCCTCGGCGTCGTCGGCCCCCTGAACTCCTCCGTCGGCGAATCCATGCAGAAGGTCCTCGCCGACGCCAAGCTCGTCCAGGTCTCCCCCGCCAACACCTCCCCCTCCCTCACCCAGGGCCAGAAGTGGAACGAGGGCACCAAGGAGCGCCCCTTCGCCTCCTACTTCCGCACCTCCACCACCGACGCCGTCCAGGGCCCCTTCGCCGCCCAGTACCTCTTCAACGACGCCAAGAAGAAGAAGGTCTTCGTCATCGACGACAAGAAGACCTACGGCGCTGGCCTCGCCGGCACCTTCAAGGCCGAATTCGAGAAGCTCGGCGGCACCATCGCCGGCACCGAGCACATCGACCCCGAGACCAAGGACTTCTCCTCGGTCGCCACCAAGGTCAAGAGCTCCGGCGCCGACGTCGTCTACTACGGCGGCGAATACCCCGCGGCCGGCCCCCTCAGCAAGCAGATCAAGAAGGCCGGAGCCAAGATCCCCGTCGTCGGCGGCGACGGCATCTACAGCGGCGAGTACATCAAGCT
The DNA here is from genome assembly GCF_056436485.1 of Streptomyces sp. NPDC043746. NCBI lineage: Bacteria > Bacillati > Actinomycetota > Actinomycetes > Kitasatosporales > Streptomycetaceae > Streptomyces > Streptomyces sp. NPDC043746. Next base: position 178,295 of record NZ_JBWKCM010000013.1, read on the forward strand.
CTCCGGCGCCGAAGGCGTCGGCGACCTCGCCACCTCCGTCGGTGCCCCCATCGACACCCTCCCGTCCGCCAAGGACTTCGTCGCGAACTACGACAAGGCCGGCTACAAGGAGCCCTTCGAGGCCTACGGCGGCTACTCCTACGACGCCGCCTGGTCCATCATCGAAGCCGTCAAGGCCGTCGCCGACGCCAACGACGGCAAGCTCCCCAGCGACGCCCGCGCCCAGGTCGCCGAAGCCCTCGGCAAGGTCGACTTCGAAGGCGTGACCGGCAAGGTCTCCTTCGACGAGTTCGGCGACACCACCAACAAGCAGCTCACCGTCTACGAGTACAAGGACGGCGACTGGGTGGCGGTCAAGTCCGGCGAACTCACCAGCTGACACCACCAGCCCGACCGACCTACCACCGGCCGGGGGGGGGGGGGGGGGGGGGGGGGGGGGGGGGGGGGGGGGGGGGGGGGGGGGGGGGGGGGGGGGGGGGGGGGGGGGGGGGGGGGGAGGGGGGGG
>NZ_JBWKCM010000014.1:0-15591 GCF_056436485.1 Streptomyces sp. NPDC043746
ATCCTGTCCCCCCCCAGACCCCCCTCCCCCCCGCTCCCGCCCCCCCCCCCCCCCCCCCCCCCCCCCCCCCCCCCCCCCCCCCCCCCCCCCCCCCCCCCCCCCCCCCCCCCGGCCGGATCAGGCCGAACGGCGGCGGCCGGCGAGCACGCCGAACGCGACGCCCGCGATGCCGACGACGATGCCGATGATGCCCAGGGTGCGCGCCGTGGTGTCGCTGGACGAGGAGGACGCGGCGTGCGTCTCCTTCTTGTCGCCCTCGGCCGACCCCGCCTTGTCGGAGGCCTTGTCATCGGCCGCGTGGTCGTCACCGGCCTTGGTGTCGTCGGCCGTGCCGCCGCCGTGGTGGTCGTCGGAGGCGGCGGACAGCGCCAGGACCGGGGCGGGGCTGTCGGGCTCCTCGCCGCCGGCCTTGGGCTCCTCGATCCAGCGGACGACTTCCTTGTTGTCGTACGTCTGGATGGCCTTGAAGACCAGCTGGTCGGCGTTCTCGGGCAGCCGCCCGACGGAGACCGGGAACTGCTGGAAGAAGCCGGGTGCGATCTCGGAGCCGTCGGCGGTCCAGGTCACCTTGGTGACGGCCTCGGTGATCTTCCGGCCGTGCACCTCCAGGGGCTTGTCGAGCTTGCCCTTGGTGATCTCGATCTTCCAGCCCGGAACGGCCTCGGGGGTGACGGAGGAGAGCGGGTGCTCGGCCGGGAAGTTCACTTCGAGCTTGACGGTGGAGGCCTGGTCCCGCTCGTTGGGGACCTTGAAGTTGAGGGTGGCGTAACCGCCCTTGGCGGCCTCGCCCTGCGGCTGGACGGTGACGTGCGCGGCGGCGGGACCGGCGAGCAGCAGGACGGTGGACGCGGCGACGCCGGCGGCGAGGGCGATACGGGAGACGTTCATGGCAGGGATCACTCCACAGAGGACGAGGAATCACGTGGTCCGGCGCGCGGGTGCGCGACGGCGGCACGACACCTCGTCCGGTCCGGGGGACACTCCGGGGAGGACCCGGGGCGGGGCCGTCCAGGAGGAATCCGGTTCGGCCCACGGAGAGCCGTCCGGAAACAGGGCAGCCGCCCGGAAACAGGGGGAGGCGCCCGTCCCGGTGGTGCTGATCCGTTGCGGGCGGACGAAGGTGTCGCGTCAGGCTGCGAGGGCGTACGGGGCCGGAGGCCCGCGCCTGATCACCAGGTGGTGCAGAGGGTCCCCGGTGTCCGGCGCGGGGTCGTCGTCGGCCGTACGCAGGGTGCGCGGGCCGTTCGTGAGCTGCTCGTGTGCTCCGGTGCGCAGGGCGCGTACGAGCGCGAGCGCGGCGCGCAGGGAGCGAAGCCGGGTGGCCGCCGCCAGCTCCTGTGCGCCGTACGCCGAGAGCCGGGCCAGCCGGAAGAGGGCGGCCTCGCCGCGGCGCAGCAGCCAGCCGGCGGCGAGCGCGGCGAGCAGGTGGGCCAGGAACATCGGCAGGGCCGGCAGCAGGGTCAGGACGGTCGCGTACGCCGACGCGACGCCCGATCCGCCGTCGGGGGCCGCGGCGGCCGTGGTGGCGGCCGAGGAGAGGTGGTCGTGGCCCCGCACCGTCGCGGCCGTGACCGTGGAGGGGTCTATGCCCGCCGTGGTGACGATGCGGTGGGCCTCGGTGGCGTCGAGCTGGGCCGGGCCCGCCCCGCACACCAGCCCGGCGGCGAAGCGGATCAGGGGGTTCTCGCCGCTGCCCGGGGGCGCTGCGGCGGCGACGCCCTGCGCGCCGCCGTGGCTGCCGTACGTGAACAGGACGTGCAGGACGATCTGACCGCCCGCCAACGCACCCGCGATCGACCGAAGGGAACGTTCCCGTCCGGCGAGGGCCGAGGCCACGGCGAGGACGCCGAGGAAGCCGGCGAGCAGGGTCCACGCGGGGACCGGCGCCCCGGCGGCGAAGGTGTGTCCCGCCGCGGCCAGCACGACGCAGACCGCGGTGAACACCGCGGCCCTCATGAGCCGCAGACCGGCTCCGGCGTGTGCGACAGGCGTGGACATGGCCGGAACATCATCGCACTGCGCGCCCCCGCGCGGTACGGCAGGTCCGGAACATCAGCTTCCGTCCCCCCAAGAGCGCTTGTCGCGGCGGGCGGCGGGGGAGACAAGGGAGTGCGACCCGCCCACGCCCCCCTCGCGGAGCCCGCCCCGGCCTCCGATTCCCTCTCCCCTGGAGCGGCCATACACCCGCGCGTGGAATACACGCATCCGCCGAATGAGGGCTCTCACAGCCGATCCGTGCTTATGAGGGGCGATGCGCGGCAATACGTATCGATACGTCGAGCCGCGGCCGGGAGGCTGGAGCATGAGCATCTGGTGGTCACTCCATTTGCGGCGCGAGGCTGCGAGCGTTCCGCTCGCCCGCCGCTTTCTCCTCGGCACCATGGAGACCGCGGGGGTCGATCCCGACATCTGCTTCGACCTGTCGGTCGCGCTCAGCGAAGCCTGTGCCAACGCCGTCGAACACGGCGGCGACCGGCCGGGCCCCGTGGAGCACGGAGAACACGACGAGCACGGCGAGCAGGCGCACTCCCGCCCCGGAAGGACCTCGGTGGACTCCGGGCAGTACCGGGTCACGGCCTATCTGGACGGCGAGATGTGCCGTATCGAGGTGGCCGACTCAGGACCGGGCTTCCCCGCCCGGCGCGCGCTCGCCCCCGCCGCGCCCGTCCCCAGCGGCGCGGAGAGCGGCCGCGGGCTGGACCTCATCGAGCAGCTCGCGGACCATGTCCAGTTCGGCAACCGGCCGGGCCGGGGCGCGGTGGTCAGCTTCGACAAGGTCCTGAAATGGCGGGAGGGCGCGCTGCTCATGGTGTGAGCGGCGCGCCCTGGGACGCTGTGTGCGTCGGCCGTACGCGTTACGGCGGTGGGTCAGCCCTTCAGCCGGGCCATCCAGGCCTCGACCTCGTCGGCCTGGCGGGGCAGCTTGTCGGACAGGTTCCGGTTGCCGTCCTCGGTGACGAGGATGTCGTCCTCGATCCGGACGCCGATGCCCCGGTACTCCTCCGGCACGGTCAGGTCGTCAGCCTGGAAGTACAGCCCCGGCTCCACGGTCAGGCAGACGCCCGGCTCCAGGATGCCGTCGACGTACGCCTCGGTCCGCGCGACGGCGCAGTCGTGGACGTCCATGCCGAGCATGTGGCCGGTGCCGTGCAGGGTCCAGCGGCGCTGGAGGCCCAGCTCCAGGACCTTCTCCACGGTCAGGTCCCCGAGCAGCCCCCACTCGACGAGCTTCTCGGCGAGCACGCGCTGCGAGGCGTCGTGGAAGTCGCGGAAGGCGGCACCGGGCTTCACGGCGGCGATGCCCGCCTCCTGGGCCTCGTACACCGCGTCGTAGATCTTGCGCTGGAGCGGGGAGAACGTGCCGTTGATCGGCAGCGTGCGCGTCACGTCGGCGGTGTAGAGGTCGTTGGTCTCGACGCCGGCGTCCAGGAGCAGCAGCTCGCCGGGGCGTACGGCGCCGTCGTTGCGGACCCAGTGCAGGGTGGTGGCGTGCGGTCCGGCGGCGCAGATCGAGCCGTAACCGATGTCGTTGCCCTCGATGCGGGCGCGCAGGAAGAACGTGCCCTCGATGAAGCGCTCGCTGGTCGCCTCGGCCTTGTCCAGGCTCTTGACGACGTCCTCGAAGCCGCGCGCGGTGGCGTCGCAGGCCTTCTCCAGCTCGGAGATCTCGAAGGCGTCCTTCACGAGGCGGGCCTCGGAGAGGTGGACGCGCAGCTCCTCGTCGCGCTCGGCGGTCACCTTGTCGGCGAGGGCGGCCTCGATGGAGGCGTCGTGGCCGCGCACGTTGCGCACCGGGCCGGTGGCCTCGGCCAGGGCGGCGGCGACCTCGCGGACGTCCTTCGCGGGGATGCCCAGCAGCTGCTCGGCCTCGGCGAGCGAGTGGCGGCGGCCGACCCACAGCTCGCCCTGGCCGTCCAGCCAGAACTCGCCGTTCTCCCGGTTGGAGCGGGGCAGCAGGTAGATGGTGGCCTCGTGGCCCTGCTCACCGGTCGGCTCCAGGACGAGGACGCCGTCCTGGGTCTGGTCGCCGGTGAGGTACGCGTACTCGGTCGAGGCGCGGAACGCGTACTCGGTGTCGTTGGAGCGGGTCTTCAGGTTGCCCGCGGGGATGACCAGGCGCTCGCCGGGGAAGCGCGCGGAGAGCGCGGCGCGGCGGGCGGCGGTGTGCTCGGCCTGGGGGATCGGGGTGAGGTCGTGCAGCTCGGTGTCGGCCCAGCCCGATTTCATGTTCTCGGCAAGCTCGTCGGAGACGCCCGGGTACAGGCCGTTCTTCCGCTGCTTGATCGGCTCCGCGGCCTCGTTCTCTTCGGTCTCCTGCTCCGGGGTCTCCGGGATGAGCTCCTCAGACACGATGTGACTCTCCTTGATACGACACTGGACCACCCCCCATCGTACGGGCGTACGGAAGGGGGCCCAGGACCGAAGGACCTGTTACCCGGCCCGGTGATCGGCGGGTCTCAGTCGAAGTGCGCGGCGAGGACGACCACGTCCTCGGTGGAGTCGCTCCGGTCGAGCCCGTCGGGCAGCATCGTGTGCAGGACGTGGTCCGCGACGGCCGCGGGATCGTGCCGGACCGCCTTCGGCACGGACGCGGCCGCCGAGTGCAGCCGGGCGAAGGCGCGGTCCATGGCGTCGCCGGTGCGGCGGAGCAGCCCGTCCGTGTAGAGCAGCACCGTTTCTCCCGGTGCGGGGGAGAACTCCACGCTCGGCGCCTCCCAGCAGGCGAGCATCCCCAGCGGGGCGGAGAGCGTGGTCTCGACGTACTCGCAGCGCCGGTCCCCGAGGATCAGCGGCGGGGTGTGCCCGGCCCCGGCGAGCACGACCTTGCGGGTGGCGGGCTCGCAGTAGGCGAAGAGGGCGGTGGCGGTCCGCGCCGGCTCGGTGAGCCGCAGCAGCAGTTCCAGATCGGAGAGTACGGCGACGGGGTCCTCGCCCTCCATCACGGCGTACGCCCGCAGCCCGGCGCGGAGTCGGCCCATGGCGGCCATGGCGCTCGGTCCCGAACCGCCGACGGAGCCGACCGCGAGGCCGAGCGCGTGGTCGGGCAGCGGCAGCGCGTCGTACCAGTCGCCGCCGCGCCGGGGCCCGGTCCGGTGCCGGGCGGCCAGCTGGACGCCGGGGACGCGGGGCAGTCGGCTGGGCAGCAGCTCCTCGGCGACGGTCGCGATGTCGGCGCGGGCCCGCTCCAGCTCGGTCAGGCGGGCCAGGTGCTCGGTGGCGTACCGCGCGTAGAGACCGACGAGGTGGCGCTGCTTCTCCGAGGGCTCGCCGGGTTCGTCGTAGAGCCAGACGGCGCCGCCGAGTCGGCCCGCGGCTTCGGAGGCCAGGGGCAGGGCGTAGCTGGCGGCGTACCCGAGTCGGGTGGCGACCTCGCGGTGGCGGGGGTCGAGGTCCTTGTCAGCGAGCAGATCGGGGGTGGCGATTCCGTTCCTCGCGTCGGCGGTGTCCGGGGGGCCGTCGAGGACGCGGCCCAGGGCGGTGGCCGAGCGCTCCACGGTCTCCAGGTGTCCGAGGTCGGCGGGGCCGAGCCCGAGACCGAGGGTGGTGGAAGGGGTTGTGGTGCCCGCGCGTTCCAGTACGAGGAGTCCGCGGCGGGCGCCGAGAAGGGCGGCTCCGGCGTGCAGCACCTCGTTCAGGGCGGCGTCGAGGGTGGCGGTGGAGGCCAGCCGCTCGGTGAGTTCGTGCAGGGTCGTGAGGTCCGAGACCCAGCCCGCGAGGCGGTCCTGGATGAAGGCTCCGGGCGCTGCCGGGATCTCCCTCAGAGGAGCGGCAGTCTGCGTTGAAACCGGAACTTCTGGATCGATTCCAGCCACTTTCGGCAGGTGTGGGGCGCTCATGGCAGCCAGCTTTCGGGCCGGTGCGATTCGTCCAATAGCATCGCAAACCCCCATGTGATTCTGCGCCACTATCAATGCATCCACATGTACACGCACAAGTAACCCGATGTCCAGCATTGTCCCTTGGAGGCTCGCCGCATCGGCTCCTCTTTCGGGCTCTCCCGTGCTCTTCCAGTGTTGGGCAAGTTGGCCGAAAAATGTACCCTCCGGAGGCAATTTGCGGTCGACTGGGGCTGCTCACCAAGGGGTTCCGCCGGGGTGAAATGCCCGGGGCGTCATTCCGGGCAGGCTGGGTACGTAATCGACGACGCCCGGGGCAGACGCTCAGGGGCGGATGCGATCGCTCAGGAACCTGACAGCGGGTCCGGAACGTCCTTACCCGTGACGGTCGCGACAGTGGCGGTCACGCCCTCCGCCCGACGCGGCGGGGGCCGGGCCCGGCCGGTAGGCACGAGGCACCCGTGGCGGGCGCTCCCGGCTCCGCACAGCTCGGCACCACCCCAGATCGGTTCCACTCGGATCGGTTCCACTCGGCTCGGCTCGGCTCACGCTCGGTACCGAAGGCACGCCCGTACCGCAGAACCTCATGAGCACGTACGCACAGCGAAGAGACGTGCACGCGATGTCCCACACGCGTCTGCGTCATGTGGACTCGGCGTTCAACGGAAAGGAACGAGCGCTCATGCGCGAGATCCTCGGAAGGCGACGCAGGCTCCGGCTCCGGCGCAAGGAGGGTGCCGCCCGGCTGGAAGCGGCCCTGACCTTCGCCACCGCATGGCGGTGGCCCGTGCTCCCCGGAGCCGGGACCGCGCCGACCGCCCTGCGCGGTCTCGGCTGCGCCTGCCCCGACCCCGACTGCGCCGTTCCCGGCGCGCACCCCTTCGACCCCGGACTGCTGGCGGCCACCACGGACGAGCGCATGGTGCGCTGGTGGTGGACCAGCCGCCCCACCGCCCCGGTGATCCTGGCGACCGGCGGCCGTGCGCCGTGCGCCGTGAGCCTGCCCGCACTGGCCGGGGCGAGGGCGCTGGTCGTGCTGGACCGGATGGGCATGCGGCTGGGCCCCGTCGTCGCGACGCCCACCCGGTGGTCGCTGCTGGTGGCGCCGTACACGCTGGAACGGCTCGGCGAACTGCTGTACAGCAAGGACTGGGTGCCCAGCTCGCTCCGGTTCCACGGGGAGGGCGGCTATCTCGTCCTGCCCCCCTCCGAGATCGGCACGGGCCAGGTGCGCTGGGAGCGGCCCCCCGCGCCCCTGGCGGCCCCCGCCCCCTCGGTGCCGGTACTCCGCCGGATCACGAAGGGCGGCGGAGGACGGGCGGAGGCGGCGGTCCCCTGGCTCCCGGATGTCGAGGCGGTCCTGGACGCCCTGGTCGAGGCGAGCACCAGCGCCCCGGACGGCGGCAGCCGGCTCGCGTACTGACGGCTCGCGTTGCCGGTTCGCGTACTGACGGCTTGCCTGCTGACGGCGCGCGCGGACGGCTCGCGCGTTGTCGGTGCACGGCGGCAGGTCTACGACGGAGTGTGACGGCGTACGCCGGGTGGCTCGCGCGTCGGCGGTGGGCTCGCGCGGCGGCAGATGTACGGCCCGGCTCACTCGTACGGGTGTGAGCCGGGCCGTATCGGTGGTGAACGGGCGCAGGACGGCCCGGCCGCGCGCCCCGCGTGGATATCGTCGACCTCGAATACGCGCGTGGGCGCGTGCGCGTGTCAGCCGAGTTGCCGGCGTTTCTCGGAAACTCGCCCGCAGCCGGCAAGGGGGCCACCATGAATCTCCGCATGATCGGTTTTACGGCTGCCGTGGCGTTCGCGTGCCTGATTCCGATCGTTGCCTCCGCAGATCCGGGAGGACCCACGGAGGCCGTATCCGTAGACGGCCACTCTCCGGACAGCTCATCAGAAATCCGCCCGGAAAAGCTTTCTGATGGTGTGTACGCGAATTCCGGTGCGGTGACGGAACCCTCTTTCTCCGCTTCGCCATCGGAACCGCCGGATGGTGACGCGGCCCGGTGCGGGCCCGAGCTGGTCGCGCCGGAGGGGGTCGAGGCGCAGACCTGTGTCATGACCGGGGGCGGCGAGACCTGGGGGCGTGCCTACTACCGCAACACCTCCGGAGCCGAACTCCGTTCCGTACTCACGCTGATGGGGCCGGGCGGGCGGACCGTGGAACTGCACTGCGCCCTCCCGGCCCACGACGAGCCGGGCAGCTGCGAGACCCCGCGGAGCCCCTCGGCGGGCGGGCCGGGTGCCTACGCGGCGGTGGCGGAGTACGCGGGCGCGGGCCCGGTGGAGGAGGCACCGCTGCTGCTGCGCGCCGGATCCGACCGGGCGCCGACCCCGGCGGCATCGGGCTGAGCGGGCGCGTCGGGCTGAGCGGGCGCATCGGGTGCGCGCCTCGGGCGAGCGGGGGCGGGGCGCGGACACCCGGAGACGAAGACGCCCGGTCGCTGGCGACGGGGGATGCACCAGCGACCGGGCTTCTAGAACCGTAACAAGAGATCTGCCGTTCGCAAATTCGATCTCGCCTGTGGGGACGGCGATTTACTTGTGAGTACGGCGAGTTGTGATGCGAGTCACCATGCCGGGCAGGGGCCCCGCAGGGTCAGCTGAGCGTCACCTGGCGGTTGGTGAGGCCGCCGCGGGCACGCCGCTCCTCGGCGGTGAGCGGGGCGTCGGAGGCGAGCGCCGTCGCCAGCCGCTCGGCGAACGCGGCGGCCGGCTTCTCGCACGCCTCGGCGCCCATCGAGGTCGGCAGGTCCCAGACAGGGACGACCAGCCCGTGCGCCCGGAACGAGCCGACGAGCCGGGTGCCCTCGCCGAGCGAGGAGGTGCCGGCGGCGTGCAGCCGGGCGAGCGCGTCGAGGAGCTGCTCCTCGGGGTGCGGCATGACCCAGCGCAGGTGGTTCTTCTCCGGGGTCTCGCACCAGTACGCGGCGTCGACGCCGGAGAGGAGCACCGTCGGGATCGCGGCGGCGTTCGCGCGCTCCAGGGAGGCGGACACCTCGGGGGTCGCGTTCTCCGCGTCGGGGACCCAGAACTCGAACCCGGTGTGGACGACCGGCTCGAACGCGGCCTGCGGGTCGAGGACATCCTGCAGGCGCGGCCCCTCGGCCGGTACGCGGCGGGCGGTGACGGGGGTGCCCGGCTCGACCTCCAGCGCGCGCTGGAGGGTGTCCGCGAGGTCGCGGCTCAGGTCGCCGGAGGAGGTGTCGTTCTGGAGGGCCAGCAGGACGGAGCCGTCGTCGCGGCGCAGGGCCGGCCACGCCATCGGCAGCACGGTCGCGAGGGTCACCGACGGAACGCCCTCGGGCAGCCCGCCCTTCAGCGCCAGCCCGACGGTGGCGGCGGGCACCAGCTCGCGCAGCGCGACCCAGTCGCACTCGCCGGCCAGTCCCTCGAAGGGGCGGTGGACCAGCTCGGTCACGGCCTGGGCGGCGGCGCGCCCGTGACACGCCTTGTAACGACGGCCCGAACCGCACGGGCAGGGCTCGCGGGCTCCGACGACCGGGATCTCACCGTCCTTGAGCTGCTGCTTCCCGGCCTTGGTCTGAGGGCGCTTCTTGGCCATGGTGGGCGTTCTCCCGGTTGCGACAGTGCGGTCTCGGCGCGAGCCTAGCCGCCCGCGACCCGGTCGCCGTACACGCGGGCCGTGACTCCGCCCCCGTACATGCGCGTGCGTCTCCGTGGCCGTACGCGCGCCCGCGGCTACCCCTGTCGTTCCGCGTCGCTTGTCGCTTGTCGCTCGTCGCTTGTCGCTCGTCGTCGCTTGCCGTTGCTCGCTCGTTGCTCGCTCGGGGTCGGCGGCTTGGGCCCACACCGTCGAGGACGCTCAGCTCGCGTCGTCGAGGACGTCGGAGAAGTCGAGCCCCTCGAACCCGGTGAGTCCGCCGACCGCGCCGATTTCGGGCGGCTTCGGAGAGGGGACGTGGGCCCAGACCGTGACCTCGCCCGACGAGTCGTCCCGTACACCCCACTCCTGGGCCAGGGCGCTGATGATGTTGAGCCCGCGCCCGCCGCGTGCCGTCACCGAAGGGGTGGCCGGAACCGGGCGGGTGGGCCCGCCGCCGTCCGTGACCTCCACCGTGAGGCCGCCGCCCGTGTCCACATGCCACGCGGCCCGGATGTCGCCGTCACCGACGTCCGAGTGCCGCCCCAGCGGCCTGCCGTGCCGACAGGCGTTGCTGAGCAGTTCGGAGAGGATGAGAACGGCGTCGTCCACGACCGCGTCCGACACCCCGTTGCCGCGCAATTCCTCACGCATCCGGTGCCGTGCCTGCCCCACGCCCGCAGGGCCATGGGGAACGGCCATGCTCGACGACGCAGGCACCTCTTGTGCCACCACCAACGCCACCCCCGAGACCTCCTTTGCCCCACGCCACGGGTTGGATGCCCCACTGAGCTGCACCGGAAACCGGCCAAGGGGCTGTCGGCGACGCACTCGTCACGAAGAAACGCTCGATGAGTGCGCCGGTGTACTCCCCGCCGGGGTGGTACGGGGGTGCTTTGCGTGCCTGTTGTGTGCTAAATGCGGCCCAGTTGGGACAGAACCTGCTTGGGGCGGTTGGTGATGATCGCCTCGACACCGAGTTCGGCGCACAGCTCCACGTCGGCGGGCTCGTTCACGGTCCACACATGGATCCGGTGGCCCGCCCGGTGGAGCCGTTCGATGTATCCGGGGTGGTTGCGCACGATCCGCATGCCGGGCCCGGCGATCCGGGATCCGGCGGGCAGCCGGCCGTCGCGCAGCCGGGGCGAGACGAACTGCATCAGGTAGACCGTGGGCAGCGCGGGCGCGGCGGCCTGGACGCGGTGCAGGGAGCGGCCGGAGAAGCTCATGATGCGGATGGGGGAGGGCTCGTCGGCCGACGGCTCGGTCAGGCCGAAGCGGTTCAGCAGGTGCAGGAGCCGCTCCTCGACCTGTCCGGCCCAACGGGTGGGGTGCTTCGTCTCGATGGCCAGCTGGAGCGGGCGCCCGGTGGCTCGTACCTCGGTGAACAGCTCCAGGAGCCGTTCCAGGGTGAGTACGGAGGTCAGCTCACCCGGCGCCGGATCCCAGTCGGGCGACTCCTCGCGGTCCTTCCAGGAACCGAAGTCGAGGGCGGCGAGGTCGGCCAGCTCCAGGGCGGAGACGGCGCCGCGCCCGTTCGACGTCCGGTTCACCCGGCGGTCGTGCACGCAGACGAGGTGGCCGTCGGCGGTCAGCCGGACGTCGCACTCCAGGGCGTCGGCCCCGTCCTCGATCGCCTTGCGATAGGCGGCCAGGGTGTGTTCGGGGGCGTCGTCGGAGGCCCCGCGGTGGGCGACGACCTGGATCGAGGTGTGGCTGCTGCGCTGCCGTGCTTGGGTCACGCGCGCCATGGTGCCACCGCCACGGGGGCGGGTGAGCACATGTCGCTCTGGAGGTCCGTTTTGCCTGATGTAAAGATTGCTGTGCGGATGCACAGGTCCTGCTTACAGTGGCCAGACGCGCCGTGGGAAAAGCTGACCGCAGACACGTGCACAGCGGATTTCTCGCCGAATGCCGACTGGATGCCGAGTGGAACCGAGGAGTAGAGAGCTGTGAGCGCAGAGAACGAGGGCACCGAGGACAACGCGGTACCGGCCGTGCCGTCCGTTCCGCCCGCACCTCCCGTGCCCGCCACCACTCCCGACCCGGCGGCGGACGGCGTACGGGACGAGTCCAAGAGCACGGCCGCCACGGAGGCAACACCGCCCGCCGCCCCGACACACGCGGACGCACCGCGCCACACCCCCACGCACCAGGGCACGGCCCAGGACCACACGGCAACGGCCCCCACCCCCCAGCCCCACACGCCCCCGCACCCCCACCAGCCCCCGCACTCCCCGTACGGGGCGGCGCCCGAGCCCCCCGCGGGCGCCGCCTCCTGGCCCCCGCCCCCGCCGACGGTCCCGTCGTACGCGGGCGGCGGCGCGGCCCACATGCCCGGCGGCGTGGGCGACGGAAACGGCGGCGGCCCGGTCTGGGGCACCCCGTCCCCGCAGCCCGGCCACGACCCCTCCCACGGCACCGGCAAGCGCCGGGGCGCGGGCGGGCTGGTCGCGGCGGTCGCGGTGGCGGCCCTGGTCGCGGGCGGGATCGGCGGTGCACTCGGCTTCTGGGCCGCCGACCGCAACGGCAACGGCTCGTCCGGCAGTTCGACCACCGTCTCGGCCTCGGACAGCCCGAGGGACCTCAAGCGCCCGGCGGGCACCGTGGCCGGGGTCGCGGCGAAGGCGCTCCCCAGTGTGGTCACGATCGACGCGCAGGGCGGTGACGGCGAGGGCGGCACGGGCACGGGCTTCGTCTACGACAAGGAGGGCCACATCCTCACGAACAACCACGTGGTGGCCTCCGCCGCGGAGTCCGGCGAGCTGTCGGCAACGTTCTTCGACGGTAAGAAGTACGCGGCCGAGGTCGTCGGCCGGGCCCAGGGCTACGACGTGGCCGTGCTGAAGCTCGAGAACCCCCCGTCGGATCTGACGCCTCTCCCCCTCGGTGACTCCGAGAGCGTGGCGGTCGGGGACTCGACGATCGCGATCGGCGCGCCCTTCGGCCTCTCCAACACGGTCACGACGGGCATCATCAGCGCGAAGAACCGCCCGGTCGCCTCCGGGGACGGCTCCCGCAGCAAGAACTCGTACATGAGCGCGCTCCAGACGGACGCCTCGATCAATCCGGGCAACTCCGGCGGCCCGCTGCTCGACGCCACGGGGGCGGTCATCGGTATCAACTCCGCGATCCAGTCGACGGGCGGCGGCCTCGGCCAGTCCCAGGCCGGCTCGATCGGCCTCGGCTTCGCGATCCCGATCAACCAGGCGAAGAACGTCGCCGAGCAGCTGATCAAGACGGGCAAGCCGGTCTACCCGGTGATCGGCGCGACGGTCTCCATGGAGGAGAAGACCGGCGGCGCGGCCATCTCCCCCGAGGGCGCGGCAGGCACCCCCTCCGTCACCCCGAACGGCCCCGCGGCCAAGGCGGGCCTCAAGCCGGGCGACGTGATCACCAAGTTCGACGACACCGTGATCGACAGCGGCCCCACCCTGATCGGCGAGATCTGGACCCGCAAGCCCGGCGAGAAGGTGACCTTGACGTACGAGCGCGACGGCAAGACGTCCACGGCCGAAGTGGTCCTGGGCCAGCGCGAGGGCGACAGCTGACCGGCTAGGCTGTCCCAAGCGTCGAACCCGGCCCCACAGGGCCGTGACGGCCCATCGGCCGTCACGGCGTGGGGCCGCCGACGCGGGGTGGGTTGCCCGAGCGGCCTAAGGGAACGGTCTTGAAAACCGTCGTGGCAGCGATGTCACCGTGGGTTCAAATCCCACACCCACCGCAGCAGATCAGCTCCAGCGCTGGTCGGAAGGGGTGCCCCGAGAACGGGGCACCCCTTGGTCATGCGGTTCTGCCTCACCTCGGCCCGGCCGTGTACCGCTCTGGATCATGGCGTGCGGGCCGGGCGTGGGCCACGGGCCATCCGGCTGCTGGCCTGCACATGTTCAGACGAGTGAGAGCCCTGTGGTTCGTCGAGGGTGAACCGTTCCGTGTTCGGTGGAGGCCTTGAGTCTCAACCGCCCATGCCGACCGCGAAGGGTGCGCCCGTGAACGCGTGTCCCGTGGCGCGGGGGTGTCCCGTGTCCCACAGGTTCTCCACCACGGGGCGGGCGTCCGGGCGGCCGTAGGTGAGGATGTGCGCGAGGGCCGTGCGCATGCGGGTGATGTCGGCTGCCGGTGCGGCGAGCGTTATCTCGATCAGGGGGTCGGAGAGGCGCAGCGCGGGGAGGGACGCGGGGTCCAGGGCGATGCGGAGGACGTCCCCGTCCAGCTCCGCCCGGCGTACGCAGCCGTAGGCCGTGTTCTGGTCGGGGGTGACCAGGCAGTGGGTGTCGAAGCCGAGAGCGGTCTCCTGGGCGTCGGGTTCGGCGAAGTCGCACATGAACGTCAGGGAGAAGGCGCCCTCGTCGTCCGACTCGGCCAGTCCGGCCAGCACGCAGTCGTCCAGCTCGGGATCGTCGAGTCCGCACACCGAGCGTGCCGTGAACCTGTGGGTCATGGGTGGTTTCTACCAGGGCGGGGACTGGGGGTGGCGGGGTGGTGGGGGGTGGGAGGGCTGGGCGGGGCCCCGAGGTCCTGACGTCCTGGGGTGCCCGTGGCCCTGTCGTCTCCGCTCCGTCTCGGCCGGGGGCCCGTCATTCCGGGATCGGCCGTCCCCGTCCCCGGGTCAGCCGTTCCGCCGAGGCGATCGCCGCACGGGCCTCCTGTTCCGTGAGGCCGGTGCGGATGGCGGCGGTGGTGAGGGCGTCGGCCAGGGCGTCGCCGAAGCCGTGTTCGTAGGCTCGGCAGGCGGCCCAGAACAGGCGGGTGTTGCGCTGGCCCTCGTGGGCCGCCAGGACGAAGTCGATCAAGCCCTCGCCCCGGCGGCCCGGAGGCGTCTCCTTGTGGGGAGAGCCGGGTGTGCCCGGGGTGCGTCTCGGTGGCGTGAGGAGGCGGAGGAGGGCGCGGGGGCAGGGTGCCGGGGTGAGGTGGGCGGTGCCGGGGGCCAGGCGGTAGCGGCCGTGGGTGGTGACCGAGCCGGGGCCGACCAGGTAGCCGCCGCTGCCCCGGACGTCGATGCCGGGGGCGAGGCGGCCGGCCGAGTTGGGGACCGTGGTGTCGGCGGGGCCGGTGAGCCAGAGGTGGCGGCCGCCGCTCGGGGTGAGCACCGTGACCGTCGGCGGGATCGTGAACAGGTGCTGGAGCGCCAGTTGCTGAAGAGCGCCCACCGAGTCGTTGCCGTACGCCGTGTCGATGTCCAGGTCGATGCCGATGAGCCGGTGCGGGGCGCGGCCGCAGGCGATGCCGTAGCCGGTGGCCCGCGGCGCGGCGGCGAAGAGGGCGCGGACGGCCGCGGGGTCTGTGGTGGCGTCGTGCACGCCGTGTCCGGGCAGTCCGCACTCGCCCCGGCAGTGGACCGGAGGCTGCTCTCCGTGGTGGGGCGAGCGCAGGGCGGGGAGCTTGGTGGCGGACAGGGGGAAGACGGGGAGCCCGCGCCCGGCGGCGGCGAGGGCGTGGGCGAGGGCCAGGGCGGTGGTCTGCCGGTCGATGGTGGCCATGGGTTCAGTTTCGTACATGCGTTCGAGTTAGGGAAGTGGGGGCGGCCGGAGGGAGGGGCGGCGGGAGCTGGTGGGGGAACCTTTCTGCCCTTGCGGGGCGCGGGTGGGGCGGAGGCGTCGTGGGGCCTGGTGTTCCTCTGTTCCGCGGGAGGTTTATCGCCTCTTCCTCATACGTGCGGGGGAATCGGGCGGTGCACCATGGTTCGCCGGGGATGTGCTGGGCAACTCTGCTCTCGCGACGTCGTGACCAGCGCCGGAGCGGTTGGCCGACTGCCCTGGAAAGAGCCGCGTACGGCGTGCGTCGAGCACGTGCGGCGCCTCAAGCGCACGAACCCTATGAAGCCGGGCTTCCGGTTCCTGGAGGAACTCACATGGGCAAGCATCCGTACCGCTCGTGTTCTCGCCGCGGTCGCCGACCTGCCCCTGGCCGTCGCCCTCTGCGGCGGCGTGGCCCTCGCGGACAACGGCTCCTTCGCGAACGGCGGATCGAACGCGGCCGTGGCGACCGTCGGCGGCAGTGGGGGGGGGGGGGGGGGGGGGGGGGGGGGGGGGGGGGCGGGGCGGGGGGGGGGGGGGGGGGGGGGAGGGGAAGGGGGGGGGGGGGGGGGGAGGGGGGGGGGGTGGTATAGAAAGAGGGTCATTACTTCGCGTATTTTATGCGTTGCGG
>NZ_JBWKCM010000014.1:15601-177644 GCF_056436485.1 Streptomyces sp. NPDC043746
CCGACCCCCCCCCCCCCCCCACCCCCCACCCCCCCCCCCCCCCCCCCCCCTCCCTCCCCCCCCCCCCCCCCCCCCCCCCCACCGGCAGCTCCTCGGCCGCCCAGCAGCAGGCCGTGGGCCCCGGCGCCTCGAACCAGAACACCTCGGCCCAGGTCGGCCGCTCGGCCTTCACCGCCATCGACCAGTCGGACCGCAGCGTCGCCGTGAACTTCACCCCCTCCCTCTGGTGGCTCCGGAGGGGACGGCTCCGAGGAGGGCTCCTCCTCGGTGATCAGGCTTCCGGGGTCTTCCGGGGGGTGGGCCCCGGAAGTCTGAACGACAGCCCGTGCGACGGCACTTCGGTGCCCCGTACGGGCTGTCGCCGTTGCGCGCGGCCTTGACAGCGGACATGAACCTGATGAGCCATCGGAAACGGTCAGGTGTGGTGATCCGTGTCCTGGGAGGTCTCCGTGCACCTCGCCCCGCCGGTGGAGGTGTGTGGAGTGCGCCCGCGGTCTGCGCCGGTCGCCCGCCGTCGTCGTGGCGGCTGCGCAGGGGGCGAGCCGGTCGCAGGAGCAGATGACGAGCTTCGCCCGCGACGGGCTGACCGGGCCGCCGGAGACGAGGGTGGTCGCCCGGCAGCTCTGGTGCGGCGCGGGGCTGTCGGCGGCCGGCATCGATGGGGGAATCCTCTGCGACCACTTCACGCTGTTCGTCCTGATGCAGCTGGAAGCGTTCGGATTCTGCGGCCAGGGGAGGGCGGGCTTTCGTCGCGGCGGACACGCTGCCCTGAACACCCACGGGGGCCGGCCGGGGGAGGCGTACCTCCACGGGATGAACGGCATCGCGGAGCCCGTCCGGCGGCTCCGCGGCACCCCGTGAACCAGGTGGCGGGAGCGGCTGGAGCCCTGGCCGCGGCCGGTAGGGGGCCCCGGCGTCCGGGCTGATCCCGGGGGCTGGCGGTTGAGCCGCCCGCGTACGGACCCTGAGGTGGGGCGGGGGGACCCTTAAGGCCGGACGGTGGCCCGTCCGCCTTCAGGAGGTGGAGGGCGGACCACGCCTACAACCTGAGGCGGACGGGGCTTCGCGACCTGGGGGCGATCCCCCGAGCGGGCCCCGCTCCTAGCGTTGAGTACATGACCACGCCAGTCTGCACAGGCGCCCGCAGGGCGGCTTCCGCCACCGCCGCCGGCCACCACGCGCACACGCCGTACGCGTCGTTCTCCTCGTACGTCCGGGCTCGGGGCCCGGTCCTGCTGCGCACCGCACGCTCGCTCACCGCGAACCCGTGCGACGCGGAGGACCTGCTGCAGACCGCGCTCGCCAAGACGTACGTCGCCTGGGAGCGGATCGAGGACCACCGGGCGCTCGACGGCTATGTCCGCCGGGCCCTGCTGAACACCCGGACCTCGCAGTGGCGCAAGCGCAAGGTCGACGAGTTCGCCTGCGAGGAGCTGCCGGAGCAGGGCGGCACCCCGGCGCCCGACCCGGCCGAGGAGCAGTCGCTGCACGACGCGATGTGGCGCGCGGTGCTCAAGCTCCCGGACCGCCAGCGCGCGATGGTGGTCCTGCGGTACTACGAAGACCTCAGCGAGGCCCAGACGGCCGAGGTGCTGGGCGTCTCGGTCGGTACGGTGAAGAGCGCCGTCTCCCGCGCCCTCGGCAAGCTCCGCGAGGACCCGGAGCTGGCCCCGGTGCGCTGAATCCCCGTCCCGACGGCTTCGTGCTCCGAGCGCGTTCCGTACCGCGGGGGCGCGGCCCCCGGCAGGAATTTCCTCCCGCGAGTAGTGACATACCGCGTGGTATGTGCGCAGAATCAGCGCAACCCTACTGCCGCGTAGCGCCCACCGGGAGGACGCCGTGCTGAGCACCATGCAGGACGTACCGCTGACTGTCACCCGCATCCTGCACCACGGGATGACGATCCATGGGAAGTCGCAGGTCACGACCTGGACCGGCGAAGCCGAGCCGCACCGCCGCACCTTCGCCGAGATCGGCACCCGCGCAACCCAGCTGGCCAACACGCTCCGCGACGAGCTGGGCGTCGACGGCGACCAGCGTATTGCGACCCTCATGTGGAACAACGCCGTCCACGTCGAGGCGTACCTCGCGATCCCCTCCATGGGCGCCGTGCTCCACACCCTCAACCTCCGGCTGCCGCCCGAGCAGCTCGCCTGGATCGTCAACCACGCCGACGACAAGGTGGTCATCGCGGACGGCACCCTGCTGCCGCTCCTCGTACCGCTCCTGCCCCACCTGCCGAGCATCGAGCACGTGGTCGTCTCCGGCCCCGGCGACCGCTCGGCGCTCGACGGGGTGGGGCCGCGCGTGCACGACTACGAGGAGCTGATCGCGGGCCGCCCGACCACGTACGACTGGCCGGAGCTGGACGAACGCCAGGCCGCCGCCATGTGCTACACCTCCGGCACCACCGGGGACCCCAAGGGCGTCGTCTACTCCCACCGCTCGATCTACCTGCACTCCATGCAGGTCAACATGTCGGAGTCGATGGGGCTGACCGACAAGGACACCACGCTGGTCGTGGTCCCTCAATTCCATGTGAACGCGTGGGGGCTCCCGCACGCCACGTTCATGAGCGGCGTCAACATGCTGATGCCGGACCGCTTCCTCCAGCCCGCCCCGCTCGCCGAGATGATCGAGCGCGAGCGTCCCACACACGCCGCTGCCGTCCCCACCATCTGGCAGGGCCTTCTCGCCGAGGTCACCGCCAACCCGCGCGATCTCTCCTCCATGGCCAACGTGACCATCGGTGGCGCGGCCTGTCCGCCCTCGCTGATGGAGGCGTACGACAAGCTCGGCGTCCGGCTCTGCCATGCCTGGGGCATGACGGAGACCTCGCCGCTGGGCACGATGGCCCACCCGCCCGCCGGGCTGAGCGCCGAGGAGGAGTGGCCGTACCGCATCACCCAGGGCCGCTTCCCGGCCGGTGTGGAGGCCCGGCTGGTCGGCCCGGCGGGCGAGCACCTGCCGTGGGACGGCGAGTCGGCCGGCGAGCTGGAGGTACGCGGCCCTTGGATCGCCGCCGCGTACTACGGCGGGTCCGACGGCGAGCACCTGCGCCCCGAGGACAAGTTCAGCGAGGACGGCTGGCTGAAGACCGGTGACGTCGGAGTGATCAGCACCGACGGCTACCTCACCCTCACCGACCGGGCCAAGGACGTCATCAAGTCCGGGGGAGAGTGGATTTCCAGCGTTGAGCTGGAAAATGCCTTGATGGCCCACCCGGACGTCGCGGAGGCCGCCGTCGTCGCCGTGCCGGACGAGAAGTGGGGCGAGCGGCCGCTCGCGACGGTGGTCCTCAAGGAGGGCACCACGGGGGCCGACTACGAGGCGCTGAGGGTGTTCCTCGCCGATTCGGGCATCGCCAAGTGGCAGCTGCCGGAGCGGTGGTCGGTGATCCCGGCGGTGCCGAAGACGAGCGTCGGCAAGTTCGACAAGAAGGTGATCCGGAAGCAGTACGCGGACGGGGAGCTGGAGGTCACCCAGCTCTGAGACACCGGGGCGCTTGTTTCACGTGAAACAGGGCGGGGGCGGTACGGGAACTCCGTACCGCTCCCGCCCTGCTCTGTGCGGTCAGTTGGTCCCTATCTTCGCCAGCAGGTCGACGATCCGGGCCTGCACCTCGTCGCTCGTGGACCGCTCCGCCAGGAACAGGACGGTTTCCCCGGAAGCCAGCCGCGGCAGCTCCGAGGGGTCCAGGCCTGCCGAGGTGTAGACGACCAGCGGGGTGCGGTTGAGCTGCCCGTTGGCGCGCAGCCAGTCGATGATCCCGGCGCGCCGACGGCGTACCTGCATGAGGTCCATGACCACCAGGTTCGGCCGCATCCGGCCCGCCAGATCGACGGCCTCGCTGTCGGTCGCCGCGCGGGCGACCTGCATCCCGCGCCGTTCCAGGGTCTGTTCCAGCGCCCCCGCGATCTCCGCGTGCTCCTCGATCAGGAGGACGCGGGGCGGGTGCTGCTCGCTGTCGCGGGGGGCCAGGGCCTTGAGGAGGACGGCCGGGTCGGCTCCGTACGCGGCCTCCCGGGACGCCTGCCCCAGACCGGCTGTGACCAGCACCGGAACCTCGGCGGCGACGGCCGCCTGGCGCAGCGACTGCAGGGCCTTGCGCGTGATGGGTCCGGTCAGCGGGTCGACGAAGAGCGCGGCGGGGAACGCGGCGATCTGGGCGTCGACCTCCTCGCGGGAGTTGACGATCACGGGGCGGTAGCCGCGGTCGCTGAGCGCCTGCTGGGTCGGTACGTCGGGGGCGGGCCAGACGAGCAGCCGACGCGGGTTGTCCAGAGGCTCGGGCGGCAGCTCGTCGTCGAGGGGCTGGGGCTGCGGCCGGTTGGCGACCTCGACCGCGCCCCCGGGCCCGTCCAGTGGCTCCGGACCCTCGGCGCCCTCGTCGGGCGCCCCTATGGCGTACGCGCGCCCCTCGGGGACGCCGGGCGCGAGCAACTGGCCGGCCCCGGAGACCGTGGCCTGCGCCTCCTGGGACGGGTGCCGGGGCGCGGTCGGAGCCGTGGGCTGCTGGCCGGGCGCGCCCTGAGCGGCGGCAGTGGCAGCCGGGGCCGGGGCGGGCGGCTGGGCCGAGGGGCGCTCGCCCTCCGGCGGGGCGGCGAGCTTGCGCCGCCGACCGGCCCCCCCGAGGCTCTGCTGCGACGCGGCAGGCCGACTCGGCTGGACGGCCTGGTTGGGCTGGTTCTGCTGCTGGGGGAGGTGCTGGGCGAAGGGCACACCCTGGCCCAGCGTCCGCACGCTGAACGCCCGCCCCTGGGTGGAGTCCGGGTTGACGCCCGGTACCGGCTCCTCGGCGGGCAGCGGTTGCCGCCGCGCGTCCGGCACCGGATCGCCCGCTCCCGCGTCGGCCGGGTGCGGAGCGGGGCCGGTCGCCGCGGTTCCGGTGGTGTGGGCGGTCTGCCCGCTGCCGCCCCAGGACCGGTCGTCGGGGGCGGGCCGGGAGCCGTGCGGCGCTGCCTCGGGGACCGGAGCCTGCGGCACGGCGGCACCCCAGGACTGCTGGTCGTCGGAGGCGGGAGCGGGAGCCGGGGCGGGAGTGTGTGCCGGTGCGGGGGCAGGGGCCTGCGCCGCGTCGGCTGTGCCGGCCGGAGGCACGCCGGTGCCGGGCCAGTCGGCGTGGTGGGGCGCGTGCGGGGCCACGGGGTGGGCCTGCGGGGGCGTGTGACCAGCCTCGGCAGCGGTGCGCTCGTGGTGGCTGTCCTCGCCGGGTGGTGGTACGGGGGCGGCGCCCGGTGCCTGCACGGGGGCGGGTACGGCGACGGGGCCCGGGTCCAGCGGTGCCCGGTCCGCGTCTGCGGGCGGCAGGGCGAAGGCGGTACGCGGCCCGGCCTCGGCGGCGGCGCGCTCCTGGGCGGCGGCCAGCGCTCGGCGGGCCCGACGCCCGCCGGGCTGCTGGGCCTGGGGCTCCGCCTGGGCGGCCGGAGCCCGGGCGGGGGCCTGGCTGAGTGCGTGGGCTTCTTCCAGGGGCTGGTTCGGGCTGCCCGGAACCTGCTCCTGACCTGCACCCGTACCGCCGCTGCCGGCCGCGAGGGCAGGGAGTGCCGGGCGGTGGTCGCCGCCCTCACGCCGCGCCCGTCGCCCGGCGGGCGGTACCGGCTGCTGCGGGTCGGCCGGTACGCCCTGCGGCGGCACGGTCTGCCCGCGCTGGGGACGGCCTGCGCCCTGGGCGCCTTCGGCCGCGGTGACCACGGACCCCTCGGACGGCGCGGAGGGCGCGGCCGACGCCAGTGCGAGGGCCTGCCGCTGGGGCTGAGGCGCCTGGGGCCGGGCCTGCTGAGGAGCGGCGGTCTCCCGCTCGCCCTCGGCGGCTCCGACACCGGCCTGACCGCCCTGAGCAGCCCCGATGGCCAGCGGCCCGCTACCGCCGCGACCACCACCGGCGGGACCGCCCCCCGCCGCTCCGTTCTCCACCGTTCCGGCTCCCGCGGTTCCGGATCCGACCGCTTGGGCCTCCGCCGGGCTGGGCCGACCGCGCCGACGCCCCGACCCCTCGCCCTGCTGGGCCGGGATCAGCTCGGGGGCCGCCTGCTCCTCCGGGGCGCCGGGTCCACGGCGGGCCCGGCGCCGCCCGGTCGGCTCGGCGCCGGGGCCGTCCGCAGGGCCCCCCTCCGCCGGGGTCTCGGTCTCGGACGCCCCGGGGCTGTCCAGGAACGCGTCGGTGGACGACCGGCGCGCCCGGCGCCGTCCGCCGCTGGTGACGCCCGGCGCCCCGACGGCCTCGGCGGGCGGGGCCGGGGGTGGCGGGGACGGGTCGGCCGGTACGTCCACCGGCGCCTCCGGGGGCGCCATGGTGCCCGCACCGGCGCCGATCGGGAGGTCGAGCACGTACGCGCTGCCGCTCATCCCCGGCATCTCGTGGGTCTGGAGCACACCGCCGTGCGCCTGGACGATGCCGCGGACGATCGGCTCGTGCACCGGGTCTCCCCCGGCGAACGGCCCGCGGACCTCGATCCGTACGGCATCGCCGCGCTGGGCGGCGGCCACGACGACGGTCGAGTCGACGTAACCGCCCCCGGGGACGGCCCGGGTCTTGCCGGTCGAGTCGACACCGCAGACGTCCGCGACGAGGTGGGCCAGGGCGGTGGCGAGCTGACGGGCGTCGACCTCGGCCTCGATCGGAGGGGCGTGCACGGCGAACTGGGCGCGCCCGGGCCCGATCAGCTCGACCGCCCCGTCGATGCCGCCCGTCACGATCCCGTCGACCAGCGCGGGGGCCTTGTGCAGCCCCTCCACGCCCGCGTCGAGGCGCTGGTAGCCCAGGACGTTGTCGACGAGGGTGGTCATCCGGGCGTATCCGGCGGCGAGGTGGTGCAGGATCTGGTTGGCCTCGGGCCACAGCTGCCCGGCCGGGTCTGCGGCGAGCGTGGACAGCTCCCCGCGCAGCTCCTCCAGGGGCCCGCGCAGCGAACCGCCGAGGACGGCCGTGAGCTGGGAGTGCCGGGCGCCGAGGGAGGCGAGCCGCTCGGCCTGCTCCTCCAGCTCGGCGGCGTACCGCTCGCTCCGGTCGGCCAGCTCGGCGGTGTGGGCTTCCTTGAGCGCCTTCAGCTCGGCCGCGTGGGCTTCCTTGAGGGCGGTGACCTCGTCGGAGTGGCTCTTGGCCAGCTCGACGACGACGTTCTTGTGCTGGGCGGACAGCTCCTCGTACGGGCGGCGGTCGGTGAACGTCATCACCGCGCCGACGAGCTGGTCCCCGTCCCGTACCGGCGCGGTCGTGAGATCCACCGGCACCTGGGCGCCGCTCTTGGACCAGAGCACCTGGCCGCGTACGCGGTGCTTGCGCCCGGACTTGAGGGTGTCGGCGAGCGGCGACTCCTCGTACGGGAACGGCTCGCCCTCCGCACGTGAGTGCAGGATCAGCGGGTGCAGCTCCTGGCCGCCGAGGTCGCTGGCCCGGAAGCCGAGGATCTGGGCGGCGGCGGGGTTGACGAGGACGACGCGCCCGTCCGTGTCGGTGCCGACGACCCCCTCGGAGGCGGCGCGCAGGATCATCTCGGTCTGGCGCTGCGAGCGGGCCAGCTCGGCCTCGGTGTCGACGGTGCCGGAGAGGTCCCGTACGACGATCATGAGCAGCTCGTCGCCGGTGTAGCTGGAGTGGATGTCGTTGTACGCCGCCTGACCGCTGTCCAGACCGGCGCTGGTGACCTCGACCGGGTACTCGTGCCCGTCGGTCCGGCGCGCGATCATGCGCGTCGGCTTGGTCCTGCCCTGCTCGTCCGCGGCGTCGGGCCGCCGCATCGATCCCGGGATCAGCCTGGAGTCGAACTCCGGCAGCAGATCGAGCAGTCCGCGACCGACGAGCGCGGTCCCCGGGGTCTCGAACATTTCGAGGGCGATGGCGTTGGCGTTGACGACCGTGCCGTTGCAGTTGACGAGCAGGAGCCCGTCCGGAAGGGCATCGAGTATGGCTGCGAGGCGAGCAGTGCCTCGGGACGGCCTGCTGCTCACGACGACGCTTCCTCCCTGATTACCGCACCTTGCCGACAACCGGCCCCATCCTGCCTCTCGGGTCCCGGACTGTCACTGGAGGAGTCTAAGGCCAGGGGCGGGCCCCGGGGCGGCGGATGAGGGGCAGCTCTCACCAAGGTTCTGTGTGCGCGATGTATGCCGCCGGCCCCTGACGTCGGCGGACGCGGGGCGGCGGCCGGTGGCCCGCCGGGCCCTACCGAAGGTCGGGGAGGACCGGCACCAGGTTGTTCCAGCGCGCGATCTCGCAGCCGTCGCCCCGGGTCACGGTGGTGTCCACGGCCCGGCCCTCCCAGGTCCCGACGATGCGGGCGGAGGCGTCGCCGCCGTAGATCATGGTGCACATGGTCCCCTGGGGCGCGGGCCGGAACAGGTCCTGCCCGGCCCGTGCGCCCCCGATCTCCGCGAGCCGGTCGCAGGCGCCCTGCCGCTCCGGGTGGCTCCCCCCGGTGGGGCCGCAGGTCAGCTCGAACGTCCCGTCGGCACCGGCCACCCCGGAGCGCTCCACGGTCACGGTGAGCCGGGTCCGTGCGGCGGGCTCGCCCTGGCCCCCGTTGCCGCCCCCGCCCAGGAACGAGGGGAGCGGCGGCAGCGGCACGGGCAGCGGTCCGAGGGCGGGCTGGACGGCCGAGAGCGGCCCGGAGGTCGGCAGTGCGGACGGGCCGTGCCCGGAGGCGGACGCGGCGGGCGCGGTGGCGCTCGCCGCGGCGAGCGTGACGACGGCGGTGAGGGCGAGACGACGCAGCATGCGGGCTCCTGTATCTCGGCTAGCTCTGATCTCGCTAGCGCGGCAATCTCAGCGAGGGCGGCGGGCGAGGAACACGCCCCACCGACGGAGGCCGAAGCCCCACGCCTCTCTAACGCGCCTCCCGCCCGGACGTTGCGCCAGCACGCCGAAGTGCTTTGCCCTGGCCCCCGCATCGCTAGTAACGTGAGCAGCGATTGGTGGCACGACGGTCGACTGTGTCATCATCTGCACGCACCACTCGCGTCCGCGCGAGGTGTGTGGAGGAGGCGTCGCCTAGTCCGGTCTATGGCGCCGCACTGCTAATGCGGTTTGGGTCTTAAAGCCCATCGAGGGTTCAAATCCCTCCGCCTCCGCTCCACCCCGAAGCCCCGTGCCCCAGGCACGGGGCTTCGGCCGTTCCTGACCCTCGGGGCGGGCGCGCGGCGTGGTCAAGGGGCTGGCGGAGATCCGTCCGGAAAGGTGTTTCCGCAGGTCAGAGGCGGTGGGGGCAATGGATTTCGCGTCACGGCGCAGGTCATGTAATGTTGTTCCCGCAACGCCGACCAGGCAGAAAAGCCCGGAACGCCAAGCACTCGTAGCTTAACGGATAGAGCATCTGACTACGGATCAGAAGGTTGCAGGTTCGAATCCTGCCGAGTGCACAGCAGACCAGAGGCCCTGTGGAGAAATCCACAGGGCCTCTGGTTTTTGCGTTGACGGCAGTGTGTGACGCTGAGGTTGAAAGGGTGAGGTGACAGGGCTACGGAGGCTCCAGCCCGAGTCCAGTCTCGGCGATGAAGCCGTCGAGGATCTCGGGGCGGCGTTGGATGCCGCGCAAGCGGTTCTTCACGAGTGGAGTGAGGTCGTCGATCGTCCGGGGTGCGAGGTTGGCCAGGGACTTCTTCAGGTGGGCCCACACGCCTTCGACCGGGTTGAGGTCGGGTGCGTAGGGCGGGAGTTTGACGATGGTCAGCCAGTCGCTATTGCGTTCGCAGAACTCCCGCAACGCCTTGGCGTGGTGGGTGCTGGCGTTGTCCCACACCACGATCAGCGGGGGAACCTCACCAACGGCGCCGGACGTAGGAACCCATGCGCGGCTCAACACGCTCCCCCCGATCGAGCAGGGACCGTGCCGGATCACGCTCCGATCGAGCTCCTGAAACGGGTGTCGCAGGTTCGATCATCCGAGATAAGGCCGCTCACGGTGCTCCAGGAAGTGACGGATCCGGAGCCGCTGCGTGTGGTGCATCGGCAGTTGAGTTGTCTCTTCCGGCTGGACGAACCGCAGCTCCGTGGACTCGTCCGAGATCGCGAGCCGGCCCCCGACCACGCGGGCGGTGAAGCAGACGTTGAACTGCCTGCGCACCTCACCGTCCGAGTAGGCGATGACGTGGCGAGGGTCGGTGTACGTGCCCACGAGCCCGCTGATCTCTACGTCCAGACCGGTTTCTTCCTTCACCTCGCGGACGGCCGTTCCCGGGAGTGAGTCGGTGATCTCCATACCGCCGCCTGGCAGCGCCCAGAGATCGTTGTCCCGTCGGCGCTGAAGGAGAATGCGCCCATCGTCGTCGGTGACCACGGCGGACGCTGCGACCACCAGGCTGTTCGGCTCCGGTGCCGCTGGGTCGTCGTAGTACTCGGTCCGCGCCATGGTCACCCTTCTCGTACCGGCGTCGCGGCTCCCCACACCGCGTCGAAGCTGCTGGCGTAGGTGTCGAACATGCCGCCCTTCCCGCTGCGCCGGAGATGCCACACGGGAGCACCGTAGGCGTTCACGCCCCAGACATGGGCATTGACCAGTGCCTGGTCATCCGCGCGATAGATCGAGTTGTAGAGCGTGGTGGCATGGGTTCGAACCTCGATGCCAGGTACCCCGGCAAGCGGGCGGTGGTGCATGAGGGCGAGTCGGCAACGGGACTCGATCCCGTGGCCGAACCTCTCTTCCGCGCCGCGCTGTTGGACATTCGTACTGTCCGGGTCGCCGATCGCGATACGGACCGCACACCCGTCGTCCGCTCGCTCTCGCAACATGTCGTTGAGCCGCGGGTACGCCTCGTGCAGGAAGACTGCGGCGTACACCAGCACGTCGATGTGCTCGCGCGCCTGGGTCAGCATGTCCACGAAGGTGGACGTGGGGATGTCCGACCGCTGGTCGTAGAGAGCCACAAGTTCCGGACTGACAGCGCGGGCAGGGCGTGCCTGCCGGAGCGCAGGCCATAGAGCGTGCACGTCTTCTCCTAGTGTTTCCGCTGCCAGCATGGCCGTGGCACGGCGCGGCGTACGCCCCAGATTGACCTATCTTTCAACGGACTTGGGATCGACTTCGGCCTTGTCCGCAAGGGCGGCATACGTCCAGCCGCCGGCCGCCATGGCAGCACGTAATCTCTCGTTCGGCATCTCAATCTCTCCTAACACCCGGGGACGGCACCCGACGCGGGACGTCCCGAAGTGGGGTTTGTCGGAGGTTCCGGCGTCCTGATGAGCGGCAGGATCCTCGTCCGCATGGCGAGCAACCAGCAGACCAGACCAGGCATCGGTGAATTGGCGAATGACACCGCCAGGGGACGTATCGGCGTCGTCATGGGCGAGGTCGGCGGCCGTGTGCAGATACGGCCGATCCGCGGCGGCTCGGAGTGGGATGCCATGCCGGACAACGTCGTGACGCCGAGTGCGCGGGAGGAACTGAGCGCACGTCTGGCCATCCGGAACGCCAACACTCGGGACGGGCTGTGATGCGCGCCGTCGGCCGGTATGCGGGAGTCCTGTTCATCGTCATGATCAGCGAGTCGTGCGGCCTGGTGATCGGCATGGCTCTCGCCGTCGGCCAGTAGACCGGCCGCCCCGAACGGGTGCCAGTTCCCCGGCTCCCCGTCCCCGTTCGGGGCCGGCCTTCCAAGCCCGCCTTCTGGTCGTCCTTGAGCCGTGGCTCAGCGACCGATGCGGGAGGTAAGTGCCACGCACCGCCACACACAAGGAGTAGTCGCATGACGGCAACGGCGAACGGTCAGAGGACCGGTCGCGCGGTGGCTGGTGAGGAGTTGTTCGAAAGCCTCGCCCACTTCGTGGTCGTCCACAACGGGCAGTCGCCCGAGCGTGCCCAGCGGATCGCGGACCAGGCCGTGGCCTTCTTGGTCACCGCCGCCACCGCCACCGTTCCCATGGTCCCGTCGGACGACGTGGACCTCGGGCTGCACGCGCTCATCCTGCACACGAAGGAGTACGCGGCCCTGTGCGAGCGGTACGCGGGCCGCTTCCTGCACCACAACCCGGCGCCGGGCGGCGGGGCCCGTGACCCGGAGAAGGTCGCCGCCTCCGCGCACGCCATGAAGGCGGCCGGGTTCATGGTCTTCGACGACCTGTGGACCGTGGACGGCACCAACCTCGCGCAGTGCGACTCGGACTGCGGCCGACCGTACGGTCAGGCGTAGCACACGACAGCAGCGACGCGGCCGACCACGAGTCGTGGCCGGCCGCGTTCGCCGGAACCGGAAGGAGAAGAGACGTTGTCCGGGTCACCCCCTGAACTGCCGATCGTGGTGCTAGACGCCCTCATGCCTACGGCTCAGCGCCTGGTGGTGGACCGCCGGGGCTCCACGGTCTGGGAGGTGGAGAGCCATCGGGGTCGCTACGCCGTGAAGCTCGGTCATCCGATCGAGGCCACAGCCGACTGGCCCGCCCAGCCCTGGACCGCGCTCGCACCCGCACGCGAGGGGGCCGTGCTGCATCGCCTCGGCCTGGATGACCTGGCGTACGGCGAGTGGGAGCGCGGAACGTGGAACCTCCAGCCGTGGCACGAGGGGCCGGACCTCTACCGACTGTGGGAGTCCTGCCGCGCAAAGGACTCGCCTTTCGAACCGCACACCGGCGACGCCCTGGGCTGTGTCGAGGCGCTGGCCGAACTCCACGCCAAGGGCTGGGCGCACGGTGACGTACAGCCCGCCCACTTCATCGTCGGGCCGGAGCGGACGCACCTCATCGACCTCGCTCTTGCCCGGGGCGGGCACGTACCCGAGGGGTACGACTTCCCGTTCCGCGGCTGCCTCGTCCACTACGAGGCTCCGGAGATCGCGCGCAGCGTGCTCGCGACCGGAGAGGCCGAACCCACGCAGGAAGCCGACGTCTACGGACTCGGCGCGTCTCTCCTCATCTCCACCACCGGGTGGCGAGCCATGGAGTATCCGGACGACGCTCCGCGCCCCATCCAGAGAGAGGCGGTGGCGAACGGCAAGCGCCGGCCCGTGAAGGCTCCCGGTCCGCTGGGCGAGCTGATCGACGCGATGCTCAGCCATGCCCCGGAGGATCGGCCAACCATCTACGAGGTGGGCACAGCCCTGAGCTGACTCCCAACAACCAAAGACCGGAGCACCCCTCAGCCTGGACAGCATTCCGCGTGGTCCGGTCGTGGAATTCCAGTCAGGAACCCGGTGCCCAAGGTACCGGGGTAGTTGACGTGCTCGCACACGGGTGCTACGTCAACCCCGTTTCTACGTTGTCGAGTTGGAGAGGGGTCCTGACCTGAGACACCGAGAGTCAGCCACGGCGGCGGGTGCGTCGAACGAGCACCCGTCACGTGTGCTTCCAGCAACCACCTGCCGGTCTCAGCCACGCTTCTTCCATTCGTCACGGCCTCGCCCTCATCCCGGCCTGAGCGATGGAGACGCGTCCTCTTCCCGCGCGAGCTCGAACAGTACGCGGAGCGTGTCGGCTTCGAGATCCTGGACATGATCGATGGCTCCGGAGTCGGCCTCGTCGGGCCGACTGCGTACACCGTGGCCAAGTACGCCTGACGTGACCAACGCATGGCGAGGAGCGTGACAGGGCCAGGCCGCCCGACGGGAAACCGGGCTTGGCCAGGGCCAGTATCCGTGGGAGGACCTTGCAGCGTGGATGACTGCCGTGGGCACGGAGTTCCGCTCCGGTTCACGGCAATCATTGAGCGTGGTGTGTTCAGCGCTTGCTGATGCGGCGGGCCTTGGCCACGAGTCTCCGGGGCAGCTCCGGCCCCGCGCACGCGTAGTCGATCAGCAGGTTCCGGTACGAGGTGTTCGCGAGTTCCGGCGCCAGGTCGATCAGCGCCCGCAGGTCGTCGGACGAGCCGGACAGGCGTGCGCGATAGGCGGCACCCGCTGCGCGCAGGGAGGCTTCATGGGGTTCGTGTCGCAGGCCCTGTTCGACGAGGGCCACCGCTGCGGCGAAGTCGGCCTGCAAGGCACGCACGTCGGCAAGGTCCAGGTAGAGGGACCAGTTGGTGGCGTCCAGCGCCAGGGCCTGTTCGAAGGCCGCCGCAGCCTGGTCCAGGTCGCCCATCGCCCGCCAAGTGTTCGCTCGCGCGACCGCAGTCCACATGACCCGATCGACGGCATCGGCGCGGTCACAGAGGGCGAAAGCCAGCTCGTAGCGGCCGCAGGCCCGGGGCAGCCGGGCCATAGCAGCCAGCGACTCCGGTACAGGACTGCGTTCGGAGATCACGTCGAGGGCATGGAACCAGGGCGTGAACCGCTCCCGCATCTCTTCGGTATCCAGGTCGTGGCCGTAGTCCAACGCTCGCAGACACGCCTCCGCCAACGCCTCGGCACTCACCACGCCGAGGAACCGCGGATCGCCGAACCAGGGGGCGCTGCCCCAGGCCACGTCGGGCCGCACCCCCGTGACCGAGCCAAGGGCCATCACCGCGTCGTCCATGTCCCCGTCGAGGAACAGGAAGTACGCCTGTGCCAGCACAGCGCTCAAGGAGCCGTCTCCTTCGAGGCCCTTCTTCAGCTCTGAGCGCCGGTCCTGCCACAACTCGGCGAGGGCCGCATAGGGCTCCGGGGCCGCCGGCGCGGAGGCTATCGCTCCCACCAGAAACTCCACGGCGCCGACCGGGCTTCCGCCGCAGTGCGCCATTACACCGGCGAGAGTGACTCCCGCTGCCACTGACTGATTCGACATTGCCGGAGAATATCCGTGGCCAGAGGTTCTGTGAAACCTTCCGCTTGCACGGCGGTGCAGCCATCAGTGATCCGTAATTGACGGCAACCCTGACGGCAACGACGGCACACAGAGGCCGATGATCACCGCCACCGGCGATCACTCCGGGAGGAGGCGGGCTACCCTCCCGAGGGGCTGCCCGATCCTGCGGATCAGAAGGTTGCAGGTTCGAGTCCTGCCGAGTGCACAGCAGGCCAGAGGCCCCCAGGAGAGATCCCGGGGGCCTCTCGCGTTGCCCGTACGGCAGCGAAGTACGGCAACCGTGTCAGCCGGTACCGCCCACGCGTCCGAAGTTTCTTTACTGGATCAAGGCGGCCCGCTGGCTCCATGTCTCCGCCCCCGCCCGCAGCGGCCCCCGCCCGCTCGCGCCGCAAAAGCCCGAGAGGCGGGCAGCCAGATCCGTGAAGAACCCCGACAGCTGCCCCACGACGGGCACGGCCAGTGGGAGCGGGGTGCACGCCAAGTCCGCACCGGTCGCCGCGGATTGCCGTTCAACCAGCCGTGACCCGGGCAGTCGGCCTACCGCCTGTTCGTCAGACGAGTGGACGTGCTCGGCCCGGGACGTGCTGGAGCGCCCTCGGGTCAGCGGATTGCCTCGTCCAT
Organism: Streptomyces sp. NPDC043746; assembly: GCF_056436485.1. Classification (NCBI taxonomy): domain Bacteria; kingdom Bacillati; phylum Actinomycetota; class Actinomycetes; order Kitasatosporales; family Streptomycetaceae; genus Streptomyces; species Streptomyces sp. NPDC043746. Next base: position 30,870 of record NZ_JBWKCM010000014.1, read on the forward strand.
GAGGATGTAGAGCAGGCCGACCAGGGATCCGCTGCTGACGATTTCGCGGCGGTCGACCATGGCCCGGATGTCGGCCAGGGGGATCCACTCGATGCGGTCCGACTCGTTCCGCTCGGTCGGGGGGCCTTCGTACGTGGCTCCGTCGGCGCGGAAGAGGTGGTGCTGCGAGTCGGTGATGCCGTTGGCCGGTTCGGCGTAGATGAGCGGCTTGATCGGGCCGGGGCGCCAGCCGGTTTCCTCCAGGACTTCGCGGGCTGCTGCCTCCGCCGGGGTCTCGTCCTGTTCCACCAGGCCCATGGGCAGTTCCCAGGCCCAGGTATCGGTGATGAAGCGGTGGCGCCACATCATGAGGACCTCGTGGCGCTCGTTGACGACGGCGGCCACGGCCAGGTTCCGGAGCCTGACGACGTGGTGGTCGAAGCGGTTTCCGTCCGGGGTCTCGATGTCGGTGACCCACAGGTCCACCCAGTGGTTCTCGTAGACCGGGCGTTCCCCGTGGATCTTCCATTGCATCGCTGCGGCCCCTCTCGATCAGGGTGTTCAGCATCGCAGAGTCGGCCGGGGAGGCGGCGGGATTCAGGTGTGCACGTCGGTGATGCGGGTCTGCGCGTTCATGACCACATCGTGGAGGCGTCCCGGCCGTACGCCCTCCCGTGCCATCCACGCGTCGAGGCGGGGGCGCAGGTAGTGGGCCATCCAGGGGCCGTGGCGGCGTAGGGCGGAGCGGTGGGTCGAGATCTCTTCCTGGATCTCCCGCCGCAGGTCGTCCGTCCAGCCCTGCTCGCGGTCCTTCGGTTCCAGAGGGGCCTTCAGGGCGGACACTGCCTTGTCCAGAGCTTCCGTCAGGTCCACAGCTCTCCCGCTACGAGTCTCTCCGAGGCCGACTGCGGCAGTACTGTACCGAAGCCTGAAGGCCCTGCTCACGGGGATTGTGGGCGGGGCCTGCTGGAGAGCGTCACGGAGCCGGAGCGGGCGTCGACGAGGGCGGCGGGGTGGGGGCGGGTGGCGGTGGTGATGCTGCCGGCCGTTGCGCTCCCGTGGTGCTCTTCGTGCTCTGAGGTCGTGAACGCTCGGCCGGAGTGGCCGTGTTGTCCGAGCGGGGCGCCCAGGATCCCGCGGATGTGGAGCGTCTCCGGGGGACCCTGGGGCGGAACCTCAAGCGGTTGTGGCGTCCGCCGGTGCCGACGTGGGAGCCGGCGTCGGAGTGGGCTTGACGACGAGGGGGCGGCGGCGGGTGGGGACGGCCAGGGTCGGGTTGGCCACGCCCCAGGCCGCGCCCTTGCAGACCAGCTCCTTGTAGAGCGCGGCCAGGCGGCCGGTCAGGGCGGCGGTGCGGGCGCGGTCGTCGGCGGTGACGTACTGGATCAGGCCCTCCTTGCGGCCCAGCGAGATGCACTGGTTGAAGTAACGCCGCGGAATGGTGGGGGACTTGGTGCCGGTCAGGCGGGCCGCGATCGAGTCGGCGGCCTGCCAGGCCATGGGCACGCCCGAGGCGCACGACATGCGGAGCGGCTTGTCGCCGGGGCCCTGTGCCAGGGCCGCGTCGCCGATGGCGTACACGTCCGGGTGGGAGAGCGAGCGCATGGTGCCGTCAACCTCGATCCGGCCCGTGGCGTCGGTCTTCAGCGTGGTCGCCCGCGCGATCGGGTGGGCCGTGAAGCCGGTCGTCCAGACCGTGACCGACGCGGGCATGTCGCCTTCCGTGGTGGTGATGTGGTCGGCCTCCACCCCGGTGACCGTCGTGTTCTCGCGCACCGTGATGCACAGGCCGGCCATGACCTTCCGCAGGTGGCGGGCGCCCTTGGGGGAGAGCCAGTCGCCCAGGGCGCCTCGGGCGGCGAGGGTGACCTTGAGGTCGGGGCGGGCCTCGGCGATCTCGGTTGCCGCCTCCAGGCCGGTGAGCCCGCCGCCCACGACGACCACGGGCTGCCCGGCGCCCAGGGCGGCCAGGCGTTCGCGCAGCCGGAGGGCGCCGGGGCGGCCCGCGATGTCGTGGGCGTGCTCGTCGACTCCGGGGACGTCGTGGGTGGCCCAGGTGGAGCCGAGGGCGTACACGAGGGTGTCGTACGGGAGTTCCTCGACGCCGGTCGTCTCGGAGGCGGCGCCGACGGTTCCGGTGGGCCTGTCGGTTCCGCCGGTTGCCTCGGAGGCGGTCCCACCGGTTCCGGTGTTCCTGGTGCCCCGGCCGTTCCCGGCGGCCTCGGATGCCCCGGCCCCTGTGATCGATACGGTCCTGCGGTCCGCGTCGACGGCCGTGACCCTCGCGAGCCGCAGCCGCACCCCCGTACCCGCGAACATCTCGCTGAACGGGCGGGGCCTGAGCTCCTGCCCGACCGCCAGCTGGTGCATCCTGACCCGCTCGACGAAGTCCGGCTCGGCGTCGACGAGGGTGATGGCGACATCCTCGCGGGGCAGCCGCCTGGCGAGGCGACCGGCGGCGGTCGCTCCGGTGTATCCCGCCCCGATGACGACGATGCGGTGCTGTCGGTGTCCGTGTCCGTGCTGCATGACGTGTACTCCTGTCTCACGCGGCTTCGCCCCTTGAACCGGGCAGCCCGTCGATTTCTGACAGGAGTGGAGTGTGAGCTGCGTCACGCGGACGGCTCAGAAGGCGTGGAACAGGGGGTCCCCGTGCTCCGTGGCCGCCCACCGCCTCGTGGCGCGCTCCAGCTTGTCGGGGTTGGCCTGGCTGCGGAACGCGGCGATGCCCTCCGCCGTGACCTCCAGGCACAGGATGCCCACGACCCGGCCGTCGACCACCGCCACCAGCGCGGGGGAGCCGTTGGCGGTCGTCGCGTGGATCTCGGCGGAGCCGCCCAGCAGGTCTCGCTTGGCCTTGCCGGGCTTGAACAGGCCCCGCATGAACTTCGCGACCGCCACGGCCCCCTCGAACGCCTTGGTGCGGGCCGGCACCTTTCCGCCGCCGTCGCCCACTGCGATGGCGTCCGAGGTCAGGAGCCGTACGAGCGGTTCGGTCCGCCCGCTGGTCGCGGCGGCGAGGAACTCCTCGACGACCGGCCGGGCGGCCTCCGCGTCGATCTCCGTACGGGCCCTGCCCTCCGCGATGTGCTTCTTGGCGCGGTGGAGGAGCTGCTGGCAGGAGGCCTCGGTGATGTCGAGCATCTCCGCGATCCTCCGGTGCGGGTAGTCGAACGCCTCCCGCAGTACGTACACCACCCGCTCGTTGGGCGAGAGCCGCTCCATGAGGGCGAGTACGGCGTACGAGACCGACTCCCGCTGCTCGGCCGTGTCGGCGGGGCCCAGCATCGGGTCCCCGGCGAGCAACGGCTCCGGCAGCCACTGGCCCACGTACGACTCGCGCCGTGCGCGGGCCGAGGTGAGCTGGTTGAGGCAGACGTTGGTGAGGACCTTGGTCAGCCACGCCTCGGGGACCTCGATGCGGTCGACGTCGGCGGCCTGCCACCGCAGGAACGTGTCCTGTACGGCGTCCTCCGCATCGCTCGCCGAGCCGAGCAGCCGGTAGGCGATGGACTCCAGACGGGGCATGGAGGCCTCGAACCGGTCCATGTGCGTCTGCGTCAGCGCCATGTTCGGATCCTAGCTCCGGCGGGGGCCGGGCGGGCAGGGGCGGGCCGGTGCCCTGAAGGCCGACGTCCACGCCGGGCCTCATGATGAGGCTTTCGGGCCAGGCGGGTGGATTCCTGTCCGTGCCGCCGGGGTCCTGCTCGTGGTGTTCTCGCTGGTGGTGGGCGGGGCCTGCCGGCTGTACGGGCGGCGGGGCGGGCGCGGCGCCTGCGGTCCCGTCTGAGGGGTTCGCAAGACCCGGATACAGGGCCGAGCTGGACCGGGACAAGGACGGGACCGCCTGCGAACCGGACGGCTCCTGAGCACGCGTCGGCGCACCTGGACGGGGTAGCCGGAGCAGTACGGGGTGTGAGGGACGCCCCGGCTCGGAGGTTGTGGGATGGGATCGCGCAGGCACGGCCGGGTGCGCAGGTGGCAGGACGAGTGGTGGGCCGTGGGGCTGCTGGTGCTCGTGGTGTGGGTCGGTATCCGGCTGGCCTTCGACGGGTGGTCGGGGTGGCCCGGGATTCTGGCCGGCGGGCTCGTCTACGCCGGGTTCACGGCCTGGTACGTGATGCGGCGCCGACGCCGTGACGCCCGGGCGGTGGGGACCGAGGCCGCGCGCGTGCCGGAGCTGGAGCGCCGGATCGCGAGGAACGGCGAGCTGCCCGACGATCCGGCCGAGCAGGCCGCCATGGTCCGGTTGATCCGGCGCCGGGAGGCGAAGCTGCGGCGCCATCAGTGGTGGGCCTTCCCGGTGCTGGGGCTGCTTCTTCTTGGGACCCCGCTGCTCTGGTTCGCCGCCGGGAATCTGGTGGCGGGTGTGTGGGGGATCGGGTTCGGGGCGGCGTTCCTGGGGTGGATGGCCTGGTTCAACCGGCGTTTCGTCCGCCGCATGGCCGGGATGCGACGGCGGATCGAGGGCGTCGGGGCGCCCGGAGCTCCGGGGGGCGTTGTCACTGGCGGTCGTTAGCCTGGGCGGGCGGGCCCCGGTGTGGCGTGACGTGGCGGAGAGAGCGGAGTTCGGGTGGCCTTCGGGTGGCGGTGTACCGGGGTCGCGTGGTCGGGGGGCGGGCCCGAGCTGGGGTGGAGCCGGGGGCGGGAGCGGCGGGTGAGCGTTCTCGCGTACGGGAGCGGGCTCGGGTTCCGGGCCCTGGGGGAGCGGCACTGTGTGGGGGCCCGGGGGAACGAGTGCCCGCTGAAGGCCCTGGTGCCCGCGCGCTCCACCGGGGCCCGGTGCCCGGAGTGTGCGCGGCTGGACCGGGCCCACTCGGTGGCCGCCGACACCATGGTCGACGACCCGCGTCCGTACCGCGTCTATCTCGCCTGGTTCGGGCCCGGCCTGGTCAAGGTCGGCATCACCCGGGAGGAGCGCGGTGGGGCACGGCTGCGGGAGCAGGGGGCCGTGGCGTACGCCTGGCTCGGGCGCGGGCCCCTGATGGCCGCCCGGCGGACCGAGGAGGTGGTACGGGCCGCCCTCGGGGTGCCGGACCGGATCCCGTACGCCCGGAAGCGGGCTGTGCGGGGGCAGCTGCCGGGCGAGCGGCAGCGGTTCGGCGAGGTGGCGGAGCTGTACGGGCGGGCCGTGGGGCTGCAAGGGCGCGGCTGGCCCGAGTCGTTGGAGCCCGTTCCGCTTGAAGTCGTCGACCATGCGGCGATGTTCGGGCTCCACCGGTCGGCCGGTGCCACGCGGGCCGTGAGGGAGCTGGTCGACGGGGGTGTGGTCGCGGGTCGGCTGGTGGCCGCCGCCGGGCCCGATCTTCACCTTGCGGTGGACGAGGGGGGCGTGGTCGTGCTGGATACGCGGTTGATCACCGGGTGGGAGCTGGCGGCAGTGGACCCGGAGAGGAAGAGCGAAGCAGGGGTCCCGCTCATCGACATCGCGGGCGGTGGCGTGCAGGGTGGGTTGTTCTGACCTTGCCCGACGAGCCCCTGCGAGGAGCTGCGTGTGCAAGACGCCGGCCTTGACGTCGTGCGGTTCCGGGAGCGGCTCGGGCTGCCCGGGATCATCGACGTCCACACCCACTTCATGCCCGAACGGGTCCTGCGCAAGGTCTGGGCCTACTTCGACTCCGTCGGGCCGCTCACCGGGCTGGAGTGGCCGATCACCTATCGGCACGAGGAGGAGCAACGGCTCGCCCTCATCAGGTCGTTCGGGGTGCTCCGCTTCACCTCCATGCTCTATCCGCACAAGCCCGGCATGGCCCGCTGGCTCAACGGCTGGGCCGCCGACTTCGCCGCCCGGGTGCCCGACTGCCTGCACACCGCGACCTTCTTCCCCGAGGAGGGCGTGGAGGTGTACGTGAAGGAGGCCGTCGAGAGCGGGGCGCGGGTCTTCAAGTCGCACCTCCAGGTGGGCGCGTACGACCCCAACGACCGGCTGCTGGAGCCTGTCTGGGGGCTGCTCGCGGAGGCGGGGGTGCCCGTCGTGACGCACTGCGGGTCCGGGCCCGCGCCGGGGCGGTTCACCGGGCCCGGGCCGGTCGGGCGGCTCCTCGCGCGCCATCCCCGGCTGCGGCTGATCGTCGCGCACATGGGGATGCCGGAGTACGGGGAGTTCCTGACACTGGCGCAGGCGTATCCGCAGGTGCGGCTCGACACGACGATGGCGTTCACCGACTTCAGCGAACGGCTCGCCCCGTTCCCGGCCGGTGAGCGGGGGCGGCTGGCCGATCTCGGGGACCGGATCCTGCTCGGGACGGACTTCCCGAACATCCCGTACCCCTACGTCCACCAGCTGGAGGCCCTGGAGCGGCTCGGGCTGGGGGACGAGTGGCTGCGCGCCGTCTGCCACCGGAACGCGGAGGGGCTGTTCGGGCCCTTCGCCTGACAGCCGGGACCTGCTTTCTCAGGCAATTCACAGAAACGGGTCAGGCTTCTCTCACGGGCGCCTCACAGGGTGGTCCCATGACGACGACGACCGCGCCCCAGGGGCGTACCGAAGTGCTCAGGCCGGACCGTGCGCCCGTGCGCGTCCTGGTCGTGGACGACGAGGCTCCGCTCGCCGAGCTGCTCTCGATGGCCCTGCGGTACGAGGGGTGGGAGGTGCGCTCCGCGGGTGACGGGGCCGGGGCCGTGCGGGCGGCCAGGGACTTCCGCCCGGACGCGGTGGTCCTGGACGTGATGCTCCCGGACACGGACGGGCTCTCGGTCCTGGGCCGGCTCCGGCGCGACCACTCCGACGTGCCCGTCCTCTTCCTCACCGCCGGGGACGGAGTGGAGGACCGGATCGCCGGGCTCACGGCGGGCGGAGACGACTACGTGGCCAAGCCGTTCAGCCTGGAGGAGGTGGTGGCCCGGCTGCGCGGGCTGATCCGCCGCTCGGGCGGGGCGCTCGCGGCGGAGCGCAGCCGGTCGACACTCACCGTCGGGGACCTGGTGCTCGACGAGGACAGCCATGAGGTGAGCCGGGGCGGGGACGCGATCCACCTGACCGCCACGGAGTTCGAGCTGCTGCGGTTCCTGATGCGCAACCCGCGCCGGGTGCTGAGCAAGGCGCAGATCCTGGACCGGGTCTGGAACTACGACTTCGGCGGCCAGGCCAACGTCGTCGAGCTGTACATCTCCTATCTCCGCAAGAAGATCGACGCCGGACGGACGCCGATGATCCACACCCGGCGCGGGGCGGGATATCTGATCAAGCCCGGTGAGTAAGGGCTGTGCCGCGGCGGCCGTGGACCCTGCGGGCCCGGCCCGTCGTCTCCTCCCTCTCCCTGATCGCCGTCGTCGCGGCCGTCGTCGGGTCCGTCGGCGCGATGAGGGAGGCGTCACCGAGGTCACGGTCGGCCGTGCCGCCTCCTACAGCTCGACACAGCCGATGAGTTGATGGTCCGGGGCATACGGGCCGGGGGCCGGGGTCGGGCCCGGTCCCCGGAGGTCGGGGGCCGGGCTCAGAACCCGGCCGCGTACGTCCAGAAGTCCCGCATCAGCCGCGGTGCGGCGGGCCCGGCCAGCTCCAGCTGCGTGAGCAGGACGGCGACCGTGCCGGTGGACGGGATGACGTGGGCCGATGTGCCGGTGCCGCCGAGCCAGCCGTAGCGGCCGAGTACGTTCCACGGGGCCGTGATCTCCACGTCCACCGAGCCGCCGAAACCCCACCCCTGGCCCTCCGTGAAGAGCCCGCTCTCCGCGCGCTGGGCCGGGGTGAGGTGGTCGGTGAGCATCTGGCGCACGGACTCGGCGCTCAGCACCCGCCGCCCGTCGTCCGCCAGGCCCCCGGCGAGCAGCATCCGGCCGAAGGCGTACCAGTCGTCGACGGTCGAGACCAGGCCGCCGGCCCCCGAGGGAAAGGCGGGTGGCCGGCTCCACTGCCCGTCGGGCGCGTCCACCAGCTCCAGCCCGCCTTCCGGGCCCCCCTTCCGCACCCGGTAGTAGCTGGTGAACCGGTCCAGCGCAGCGGGGGCCACGGAGAACCCGGTGTCCGTCATGCCGAGCGGCTCGAACAGCCGCTCCGCCAGGTACGCGGGCAGGGGCCGGTCGGCGGCGCGGGAGACGAGGACCCCGAGGATGTCGGAGCAGGTGTTGTAGAGCCAGCCGTCGCCCGGCTGGTGGAGCAGCGGGATGCGGGAGAGCGCGGCCATCCAGGCGTCCGGTCCGGGCACGGTCTGCGGCTGGGGCGGGCCCTGTTCCAGCTCGGTGAACAGCGGGGCGACGGCCGGGAGGGAGAAGTCGGACGGGAAGCCGTACCCGGCCCGGAAGGTCAGCAGGTCGAGGACGGTGATCGGGCGCACCGCCGACACCACGTCGTCCACCGGGCTCCCCGGCGTGCGGACGACCAGCGGCGAGGCCAGCTCGGGGAGCCAGGCGGCGACCGGATCGGCGGGGGCGATCACCCCGTCGTCGACCAGGGTCATGGCGGCTGCCGCGGTGATCGGCTTGGTGATCGAGGCGAGCCGGAAGATCGAGTCCCGCCGCAGGGGAGGGGCCGGGGCCCGTCGTGTGGGGTCGGCCCCGGCCGGGGCTCCCGCCCCGGCTGCCCCGGCCTCCGCGAAGGCGGACGAGCCCGCCGTCACCACCTCCACGCGGTCGCCCCGGGCGACCAGCGCCACCGCGCCCGGCGCCGATCCCGCCGCCGAGCCCCCGGCGATGTGGGAGTCCAGCAGTTCCTGCAGTCCGTGCGGGGTGCTCATGGTCGGCCCTTCTGCGGTACGCGTGTTCTGATGTAGGACGTCCCCGGCCGTCGAAAGGAAGCGGCCCGGGCCCGAATGGTGACGTGGGGACCCTCCCGCACTCACCGCCCCCGCAGCACCAGGTCCGCCACGACCGCCCGGTGGTCCGAAGCGTGGGGTGAGGCGGCGCTCTCCGGCACCCACGCGCGGCGCACCGCGGCCGTCCCCTTCGCCACCGTCACGTAGTCGATCCGCTTGACCGGGTCCTGGGCGGGGAAGGTCGGCGCCTTCGGATCGGCGTCCGTCAGCCCCTCCCACAGCGGGGCCAGCTCCGGGGCGCCGGGCTCCGCGTTGAAGTCGCCGAGCAGGATCTTCGGACCCCGGACCCCGGCCATGATCCGCCGGGTGTCGGCGACCTGGGCGCTGCGTACGGAGGGGTCGGGGCGGTAGTCCAGGTGGGTCACGTACACGTGCACGGGCCGCCCCTTCACCCGTACGACGGCCTCCGCGAACCCCGGGGCGGGGGCGGGGGCCGGGTTCGGGTCCTGGGTCGAAAGGCGGGTGATCTCGTGGTTCTCGGCGCTCACGATCCGGTGCCGGGACAGTACCGCCACCCCGAACTCCGCCCGAGAGCCGCCCGGTTCGGCCGGATCCAGGCTGTAGATCGGGGCGAAGAACACGTACATGCCCAGCCGCTCTGCCAGCTCGTCCGCGAGATCGCGCCACTCGCTGCGCGTACCCCAGTGCCGGTCCACTTCCTGAAGGCCGATCACATCGGCTTCCAGCAGGCGGAGTTCGTCGGCCTGCCGGTCGAGATCGAAGACGTTGTCCATGCCTGCCCCGGCGTGGATGTTGTACGTGGCCACCCGCAGCGGCACCTCGCGGGCGGGCATGTTCGCGGCGGCGGGCGGCGAGCCGGCCATCGCGCCCGACAGGGCTGCGGTGAGCAGGAGTCGGGCGATGCGGGGACGCGGTGACATGGCTCTCTCCGGTCGGGTCGGCGGGGATCGCGCACAGGCGTCGGAACCGTACCGCTCGGGCCGGGCGGGGCCCACCGACACGACCGGGGAGGCGTCCGCAATCGACTTGTACGCCGTACAAGACCTGTCTTACGCTGTACAACGTCCACGTCCTGTACACCGTACAACCGGCGGGGCCGCGCTCGATCCGCCACGACCCCATCCATCGCGCCGGAGCCCTGCGACCCCGCGACCCAGGAGAGAGAGTCCGCATGACGGCGCCCGCCGCACCGCGAACCGAACCGGCCCCCCAGGGGCATCCGCAGCGCTGGCTGATCCTCGGCGTCATCTGCCTCGCCCAGCTCACCGTGCTGCTCGACAACACCGTCCTCAATGTGGCGATCCCCTCCCTCACCACGGAGCTGAGCGCCTCCACCGCCGATGTGCAGTGGATGATCAACGCCTACTCGCTCGTCCAGTCCGGTCTGCTGCTCACGGCGGGCAGCTCCGCCGACCGCTACGGGCGCAAGAAGATGCTGGTCGTGGGGCTCGCCCTGTTCGGCATCGGCTCGCTGGCCGCCGGACTCGCCCAGTCGTCCGGCCAGCTCATCGCGGCCCGTGCCGGGATGGGGGTCGGGGGAGCGCTGCTGATCACCACCACGCTCGCCGTCGTCGTGCAGATCTTCGACGACTCCGAGCGGGTCAGGGCGATCGGCCTCTGGGCGACCGTCAACTCCCTCGGGTTCGCGGCGGGCCCGCTCGTCGGCGGGATCGTGCTCGACCACTTCTGGTGGGGCGCGATCTTCCTCATCAACATCCCGGTCGCCCTGATCGGCCTGGTCGCCGTCGTCCGGCTCGTACCGGAATTCAAGAACCCGCGCGGGGAGCGGCCCGACCTGCTCGGCGCGCTGCTCTCCACGGTCGGGATGTCGGGGGTCGTGTTCGCGATCATCTCCGGCCCCGAACACGGCTGGTCGTCGGCCCGGGTGGTGGCGACGGCGTTCACCGGGGCCGTGGTCCTGGCCGGGTTCGTCCTGTGGGAGCTGCACATCCCGCACCCGATGCTCGACATGCACTTCTTCCGGAACCAGAAGTTCATCGGAGCGGTGGCGGGCGCGATCCTGGTCGCCTTCGGGATGGGCGGCTCCCTCTTCCTGCTGACGCAGCACCTTCAGTTCGTGCTCGGGTACGGGCCGCTGGAGGCGGGTCTGCGGACGGCGCCGATGGCGCTCACCGTGGTCGCCCTGAACCTCACCGGCCTGGGCGCCCGGCTCGTCCCGCGCCTGGGGACGCCCGCCACGATCGCGGCGGGGATGAGCGCGCTGGCGGCCGGTCTCGCGGCCATCGCGGTGCTCGGCCGGCACGGCTACTCCGGGATGCTGCTCGGCCTGGTCGTGATGGGCGCGGGGATCTCCCTCGCCATGCCCGCGATGGCCAACGCCATCATGAGCGCCATCCCGCCGCAGAAGGCCGGGGTGGGCGCGGGCGTCAACGGCACGCTGGCGGAGTTCGGCAACGGGCTCGGCGTCGCCGTGCTGGGCGCGGTCCTGAACATCCGCTTCGCCGCCCTCGTACCGGCCGCTGTGGGTGCCGCGTCGCTGCCCGCCGCACTGGCGGCCGCCGACGGGCCGGGGGAGCGCACGGTCATCAAGGACGCGTTCGCCTCGGGCCTGGAGGCCAGCCAGCTGGTGGGCGCGGCGGCGGTGCTGGCGGGCGGCCTGCTGGCGGCGCTGCTGCTCCGCCGGGCCGAACGGGCGGAGGCGGCGGCGGGCCGGACCGTGAAGCCCGGTCCGGCGGGGGAGAACGGTCGGACGGTTGAGGCCGGGGCTGCCCAGCAGCCCGGTCCGGTGGGGAAGGCCGGTCAGACGGGGCAGTCCGGTCGGGCGGGGAAGGCCGCTCAGGCGGGGGACGTCGTGAAGACCGGGGCCGGTGAGGGGCCTGAGACGGGCGGAGGGCGGGCAGACTCGACGGGATCGGCGGCATAGCATCGGGGGGACGCGTGTACCGGACGGTAAGCATCCGGTACGTCGGCCTCCCTGACAGCCGGTAGCCGACAGTCGGCAGGGCCGTACGGCGGGGGCGGCCCCGCAAGGGCAGGACCGAACCGTACCGGCGGGGGCTGCCCCGCAAGACGAGGAGAGTGTGCGCCATGGTGTCCGCGTCCGACCCCGCGAAGAGCCCCGCTCGGACCAGCGTGTGGCTCGACCGACGGACCCCGTCGCGCTCCCGCCGCACCGAGTCTCCGGCGGGCCTGGACCGCAACCGGATCACCGAGGCGTCCGTACGGCTGCTGGACGCCGAGGGGCTCGCCAAGTTCTCCATGCGCCGGCTCGCCGCCGAACTGGACGTCACCGCGATGTCCCTCTACTGGTACGTCGACACCAAGGACGACCTCCTGGAGCTGGCGCTCGACTCGGTCTACGCGGAGATCACCCCGCCGCGCGAGGACGCCGACTGGCGGGACCGGCTGCGCGAACTCGCCCGCAGCTACCGCGAGCTGATCGTCCGGCACATCTGGATCTCCCCGCTCGCCGGGACCTTCCTCAACATCGGCCCGAACTCGATGCTGTTCTCGTACGCCGTGCAGGACGTCGTCCGGGCCACCGGTCTGCCCCTCGAACGGCAGACGGGCGCGCTCTCGGCGTGCTTCCAGTTCGTGTACGGATTCGGCACCGTCGAGGGCCACTTCAAGGCGAGGTGCGACGCGACCGGGCTGACGGAGGACGAGTACCACCGGCACGCCATGGGCACGATCCGGGCCCAGCCGCACCTGCGGAAGATCGTCGAGTCCTCCGACGAGCTGATGGCGGCCCGCGGCGGCGACACGGTCGAGGAGATGCGCGAGCGGGACTTCGTCTTCGCGCTGGACCTGCTGATCGCGGGCATCGAGGCGATGTGCGACCGCACGGGCTCCCCGACGACGACCGCGCAGTGACCCGCTCCCGCCCCCGCCCTGATCTCCCCCACCGCCCCCGCCCCGGCCTCCCCCACCGCCCCCGCTCGGGCCCCCTCAGTAGCCCCGCCCCGTATCCACCGCCAGCTCCGGCCGCCGCCCCGCGGCCACGGCCTTCCAGCAGGCGGCGAAGTCCTGGGCCACGTCCTCGTCCGCGGTGATCCCCGCGGAGTGCGACGTGATGACCGTACGGGGCAGTCGCCAGACCGGGTCGTCGGGCGCGGCGGGCTCCTCGGGCAGGACGTCCAGTACCGCGCGCCGCACCCCACCGCCCCGCAGCGCGCCCTCCAGCGCCACCGCGTCCACGGTCGCGCCCCGTCCCACGTTGACGAACGTGGCACCGCGCAGCGCGGCGAACCGGCCCGCTCCGAAGAAGCCCTCCGTCGCCCCGGTCAACGGCAGCGCGGCGACCACCCACCGTGCCCCCGCCAGCTCCTCGGCCTCCGCGCCCGGGTCCTCCTCCGCCCCGATCACCCGGTCGAAGCCCGCCGGGGGCGCCCCGGTCGGCGCGGTACGGGCCACCCCCACTGTGCGCACCCCGCAGCCGCGCAACAGCCCGGCGACGGCCCCGCCGACGCGCCCGGTGCCGTAGACGAGGGCGGTCTGCCCGGCGACCGGCTCCGTGGGGAGCCGCCGCCACTCGGCGCGGGCGTGCTGGGCGACGTACTCGGGTACGGCCTGGCACTCGGCGAGCACCCAGCCCAGGACGTACTGGGCGATCCGCTCGCCCATCCGCCCCACGGTCCGGGTGAGCAGCGCCCCGGCGGGCCACGGACCCGCGGCGAGGAGCGGGTCGGTACCGGCGTTGACGCTGTGGAACCAGAGCAGCCGCCCGGTGCGCAGCGCATCGGGCCGTACGGCCCCGACACAGAGAAGCGGGCCGTCGGGCGTCCCCCCGCCCCCCGACCGCTCGGCACCCCGCCCGGTGATCCGCTCCAACTCCCGTACGAGCGGGGCACTCAGCTCGGGCGTGACGAGCAACCGGGCCCGCGCGAGAACGTCCGGCGCGGGCACACCCCGGCCCAGCCCCGACACCGCCCCCGGGCCGGGCATCAGCGCCCCGGCGCCAGGTGCGCCGGAAAGCCGCCGGTCGCGACGGGCCCCCAGCGCTCCGGGGTGACCCGGATGATCGACTTGCCCTGCTTCACCATGGCGGCCCGGTACTCGTCCCAGTCCGGGTGCTCACCGGAGATGTTCCGGAAGTACCCGACGAGCGGCTCGACCGAGTCCGGGGCGTCGAGCACCTCCGCCGCACCGTCGATCTGCACCCACGGCCCGTCCCACTCGTCGGAGAGGACGATCACGCTGACCCGCTCGTCCCGCTTGGCGTTCCGGGTCTTGGCGCGCTCCGGGTACGTCGACATGACCAGCCGCCCCGCGTCGTCGACTCCGCAGGTCAGCGGGGAGCCCTGGGGGCGGCCGTCGGCCCGGGTGGTCAGCAGGACCGCCCGGTGCCGGGGGCGTACGAACGCCAGCAACTCATCCAGGTCCACCGTGGTGTTGGTCGCGATCCGAGGGGCCATGGGCACCACCCTACGGCCGGCCGCGACTCCGCCGGCGGCAGCGGACCGCCGGATCCCCGCCGCGCTATCCCGGCAGGGCCTCGCCCTGGACCGCCTGGATGTCCAGCTCCACGCGCAGGGTGGTCCCGATGGCGGAGATGCCGGCCTGGACGACCTGGTTGTAGTTCATCGCGAAGTCGTCGCGGCGCAGCTCGGCGGTGGCGTGGAAGGCGGCGCGCACCCCGCCCCACGGGTCCGGCCCGGTGCCGAGGTAGTCCAGGTCGAGATCGACGGGGCGGGAGACACCGCGCATGGTCAGCTCGCCGTGGACGGTCCAGCGGTCGGGGCCGGCCGGGGTGAGGCCGGTGGAGCGGTAGGTGATCTCCGGGTAGCGGTCCGCGTCCAGGAAGTCGGGGGAGCGCAGGTGCTTGTCCCGCATGCCGTTGCCGGTGTCGATGCTGGCCGCGCCGATCACCGCGTCGACCCGGGAGCGGGAGACGTCCGCAGCGATCTCCATGCGGCCGGTGAAGTCGGTGAACCGACCGTGCACGCTGGAGATCCCGAGGTGCTGGGCGACCGCGCCGACCGAGGAGTGGGCCGGGTCCAGCGACCAGGCGCCCGGCGGGGGCAGCTCGATCCCGCCCTGGCGGGCCAGGACGATCTGCCCGCCCTCGATCCGGCCGCTCGCGGTGACGAGGGCGGTGGAGGCGGCGGGGGCGTAACCGACCGCCGTGACGATCACCGTGTACGCGCCTGCCGGCAGGGACCCGTCCGTGCGGACGGCCCCGTCCTCGTCGGCCGCGGCCCGCAGCACCTGGGTGCCGGTCGTGTCGGTGACCGTCACGACGGCGTGCTGGACCGCCCAGCCGTCCCGCGTCCGTACCTGTGCGCGAAGTCCCATACGTATCTCCCTCTCCTGCTCCTGGCTCCATGGCCCGGGGGCCACATGAGTCGGGCCCCGGGGCGGGTACGGCAGGCCGTCCCCTGCCTGCCCTACCCGCCACCGGGGCCCCTTTCCACCCGGCCGCGACAGCCTCTCCGCAAGAAGTACCGCCCGACCAGGGGTCTTTGCGATCCCTTCACGTGTTCACGCGCTCTCCCCCGGGGGGCTCGCGCGTGCGTAGGGGATACGGATCAATCACTCACCCGGGTGCGCGAGTTCGATGTCGTGGCCGTCGACGCCCTTGCCGCTGACCGTCAGCGCGCCCGCCACCGGCGGGTAGCCGGTCGCGACGACGGAGTAGTCACCCGCGTCCAGGTCGGTGAAGGCGTACGCCCCGTCCTCGCCGGTCGTCGCGGTGGCGACGACATTGCCCGCCGCGTCGATCAGCGTGACCCGGGCGTCGGCCAGCGGACTCTGGGCCGCCCCGGCCCGTACGGTGCCCCGGACCAGCGCACCGGCCCGCAGTGCGGCCTCGACGCGGGTGACGCCCTGCCCGCCGATCTCCACCGGCAGCGCGAGCGGGCGGAACCCGGCAGCGTTGACCGCGACGGTCACAGGGCCCGGGACCAGCTCGCCGAACGTGAACTCGCCCGCCCCACCGGACGTTCCGGTGGCCAGGACATCGCCCCGGACGTCGGTGACGACGACCATCGCGCCCTCGACCGGCGTACCGGATGCGGCGGCACGCACGGTTCCGGCCAGTCCGCTGGTACCGGCGAGCAGGATGTCGAAGGCCAGCTGCTCCGGGCCGACGACCACCGTGGATGCCTGCGGCTGGAAGCCGTCGGCGGAGGCGATCAGGACGTAGCTGCCGGAGCCCGGCGCCTCCAGGGCGTAGCCGCCGTCGTCCCGGGCGACGGACCGCCCGAGCTGGCGGCCGTCCAGCGAGATCAGGGTGACGGCGGCACGGCCGACCGGAGCCCCTTCGACGCCGCGCACGACGCCGTGGACGGGGGTGCCCCGGCCGGAGCCGTACGAGGTGACGGCGTCGGCGTCGAAGGCGCCCCTGTCGGGGACGGCCGCGCCCTCCGGGACGAGAGCGGCGGCACCGGCGGCGGCCGGGACCTCCGCCTTCACAGGAGAGGTCCCCGAGGCGTCCTCTTCGGGAGCGTTCCCGGTGGCGCTGCTCTTCAGAGCGACCTCCTTGATGAAGAGCGTCACGATGAAGGCGGCCAGTGCGCACGGGGCGGCGTAGAGGAAGACGTCACCGACGCCGTGCCCGTACGCGGCCTCCATGACCAGCCGGAAGGGCTCGGGCAGCTTGTCCAGGTCGGGGATGCCCCCGCCGCCGGTACCGCCGTGGCCGAAGGCGGCGCCCTCGGGGCCCAGTGCGGCGAGGCCGTCCTTCACGTAGTGGGTGACGCGGTTGCCGAGGACGGCACCGAGCGCCGAGACGCCGATCGCACCGCCGAGGGAGCGGAAGAAGGTGACGACGGAGCTGGCGGAGCCGAGGTCCTCGGGGGCGACCTGGTTCTGTGTGGCGAGGACCAGGTTCTGCATCATCATGCCGATGCCGAGGCCCATGACGAACATGTAGGTGGCGACGTGCCAGTACTCGGTGTCGTACCGGATGGTCCCGAGCAGTCCGAGCCCGGCCGTGACCAGGACCCCGCCGCTGACCAGCCAGGCCTTCCAGCGGCCGGTCTTGGTGATGATCTGGCCGGAGACGGTCGAGGAGAGGAAGAGCCCCGCGATCATCGGGATGGTCATGACGCCGGACATCGTCGGTGACTTGCCGCGCGCGAGCTGGAAGTACTGGCTGAAGAAGACCGTGCCCGCGAACATCGCGATGCCGACGAAGAGCGAGGCGACGGAGGCGAGGGTGATGGTCCGGTTCCGGAAGAGGCGCAGCGGAATGATCGGTTCGGCGGCACGCGACTCGACGAAAACGAAGACCAGGCCGAGCAGCACCGAGCCCGCGACCATCACGTACGTCTGCCAGGACAGCCAGTCGTACTTGTCGCCCGCGAAGGTCACCCAGATCAGCAGCAGGGAGACGGCGGCGCTGATGAAGAACGCGCCGGCCCAGTCGACCTTGACGCCCTCGCGCTTGACGACGGGGAGCTTCAGGGTCTTCTGGAGCACGATCAGGGCGATGACGGCGAACGGCACACCCACGTAGAAGCACCAGCGCCAGCCCATCCAGCTGGTGTCGGTGATGACACCGCCGAGCAGCGGGCCGCCGACGGTGGCGACCGCGAAGACGGCGCCCAGGTAGCCGCTGTAGCGGCCGCGCTCGCGCGGGGCGATCATCGCGGCCATGACGATCTGCGCGAGGGCGGAGAGACCGCCGACGCCGATGCCCTGGACCACGCGGCAGGCGATGAGCATGCCGCTGCTGGTGGAGAGCCCGGCGACGACCGAGCCCAGCACGTAGATGATCAGGGCTATCTGGACCAGCAGCTTCTTGCTGAAGAGGTCCGAGAGCTTGCCCCAGAGGGGGGTGGTGGCGGTCATGGCCAGCAGCGAGGCCGTGACGACCCAGGTGTAGGCGCTCTGGCCGCCGCCGAGGTCGGAGATGATCTCGGGGAGGGCGTTGGAGACGACCGTCGACGACAGGATCGCGACGAACATGCCGAGCAGCAGCCCGGTCAGCGCCTCCATGATCTGGCGGTGTGTCATCGGCGCGCCGGCGGAGGCGCCGGAGCCGGGGGAGCCACCGGGGCTCGCGTGGCCGCCGTGTCCTCCGTGCTTGGCGTGGCCGCCCCGCACACCGGTCGGTGTGGTCGTAGCCATTGAGTTCCTTATCCGTGCGTATTTGCTTCTGTTACACAGGTGTACGGGTGTACGCGTCGTCGATCGGGCCGTTCCGGCACTCGCCGGAGTGGCTTCCGGGGGCGCAGCCACCGGGTCCGCGACAGGCGAAGCTGTCGCGGAGCCGGGACAGCAGTTCGTTGAGCCGGCCGACGTCGTCGTCGGACCAGTCCGAGAGGTTGCGGGCGAACACATCGGTGGTCCGCCGCGTCAGCTCGTCGAGCTGTGCGTGGCCGCCGGCGGTCAGCCGCAGGATGCGGGACCGCTTGTCCGCCGGGTCGGGGGACCGCTCGATCCAGCCGTGCTCGGCCGCATGGGCCACGTGGCGACTGGTCACCGAGAGGTCCACGGCCATCAGTTCGGCGAGTCTGCTGAGCCGCATCTCGCCGTGCCGGTCCAGGAGCGTCAGCACGGCGGCGGAGCCCCCGGGGCACTCGGGGGGCAGTGCGCGGGCGAGCCCCCGCTTGACGGCCCCGACGGCGCTGAGCTGCCGGGCCAGTTCCTCGTACCGACTCCGCGCGGCCACGGAACCTCCAGCGCACCGATGTCTGTGTTGCCGGCCGTATCGCCGACCATGTTGTTGCTTAGGGCAACCATAGAAGCCGTTGGTTGCTACAGGCAAACGAAAATGGCCTTGCAGAAGTAAAGGAACGCCAAAGCCTCCGTAGCCCCCCGGTCAAGCCCGCTCATTTCCGTGTTCCGCCGGGCTCCACCGCTGGTCGGGCGGACCGCCGGACGGCCCCGGGGGTTGGGTGGCAGGCCCGGGTTCGCTAGGGTCCTGCCCCATGGCACACAACCCCCACGCCCCTCAGCCGGGCCCCGAGGGCACCCCTGATCCGGCGGGCAGCACGCAGATGTTCCGCGCCTTCGTCGACGAGGGCGAGCCGCAGCGCCGGGCGCAGCCGGCCGCGACCTCCTCCGGTCCGAGAGTCGGGGTGATCGCGGCGGTCGTCGCGGTCGTCGTCGTCCTCGGCGCGGTGGCGTGGCTCGCCCTGCGCTGACCTGACCCGACCGCACGCCACGCATCCGTACGGCCTCTGCACGGCCTTCGTGCGGCCTTGTGCGGGGCCGGTACGACCTCTGTACGGGCCCGTACGAGTCCCGTATGACCCGTACGAGTCCCGTACGACCGGAACGCCCGTGGGGCGGACGGCGGACCCGCCCTCGCGCGCCCGCTGCCAGCTCCACGGGCGTTCTCCTTTTCCCCGGGGTCCTGGCCGGGCCTGCTCTCGGCCCAGTCGATGCCGAGAGCCCCGATGGCGCGCGTGGCGAAGGTGATGGCCCCGGAACGGGCCGGTGAGCCACCGGTGTTGCCGAACGCCACGGGCACCCCCTCGCACCAGCGCCTGCCCGTCGGCGCCCGCCGAGGAGCGCTGAGGATCAGGGCGGCGGGGGCGGGAGGGGGAGGAGGAGTGCCGGGGCCGCCTCCGCTGCCGGGACGGGGGTCGGGGCTGCCGCGGGGCGAGGGCTCGGCGGATCTGTCCGGCTTGGACCACCCAGGGGGCCTGGCACCTCGGGGGCCTCGGGGCTCCGGTCGGGAGGCCGCCGCCCAGGCGCAGCGCGGCCGCCGAGGCGCGATCAGGGTGCCTCGGCGGCCGAGGGGCCATGGTGCGGGACCGTGCCCCGGGGTCTGAGGCGCCTGACGTCGTATCGCGCCACTGTGGTTGACGTACCGTCACACCCCAGACCTCGTACGGGCCTCAGTCGGAGATGAGCCCTTCCCGGAGCTGGGCGAGGGTGCGGGTGAGCAGCCGCGAGACGTGCATCTGGGAGATGCCGACCTCCTCGCCGATCTGCGACTGGGTCATGTTGGCGAAGAACCGCAGCATGATGATCTGCCGCTCGCGCGGGGCGAGTTTGGCCAGCAAGGGCTTGAGGGACTCGCGGTACTCGACGCCCTCCAGCGCCGCGTCCTCGTAGCCGAGGCGGTCGGCGAGGGAGCCCTCGCCGCCGTCGTCCTCGGGGGAGGGGGAGTCGAGCGAGGAGGCGGTGTACGCGTTGCCGACGGCGAGGCCGTCGACCACGTCCTCCTCGGAGACGCCGAGGGCCCGGGCCAGCTCGGGCACGGTCGGGGAGCGGTCGAGCTTCTGGGCCAGCTCGTCGCTGGCCTTCGTCAGCGCGAGCCGCAGTTCCTGGAGGCGCCGGGGGACCCGGACGGACCAGGAGGTGTCGCGGAAGAAGCGCTTGATCTCGCCGACGACGGTGGGCATCGCGAAGGTCGGGAACTCCACGCCCCGTTCGCAGTCGAACCGGTCGATCGCCTTGATCAGGCCGATCGTGCCGACCTGGACGATGTCCTCCATCGGCTCGTTGCGGCTGCGGAACCGCGCCGCGGCGTACCGCACCAGCGGGAGGTTCAGCTCGATGAGTGTGTCCCGCACGTAGGTCCGCTCCGGACTGTCCGTTCCGTCGGGACCCGAGGCGGGGCCGAGCGCGGCGAGCCGCAGGAACAGGGAGCGGGACAGAGTGCGGGTGTCGATGGCTTCCGGCGAGCTGGTGAGCACGGCGGGTGCCGGCACGCTCTTGGTGAGCGTGAGCACCTTCGAGCTGCCCTGTTCTTCGGACATGCCACCCCCTTGAGGTCGCGGACGGTCGCGGTGGCCGCGACCATCGGAGGAACGCAGCCTCCACCTGAATACCGGAGGCGGGGCTGCGGCAAACGCGCTTCGAGCAGAATGTCACATGTCGGCAACACGCTGTAGTGACTTGTCGACATCTCAACGCCGAATCCGCCCTGGAAACAAGGGGTGTGAGCCTTTTATGCCGTCAGAACCGCCGTCTTGAGGGTCTACCCGATCCGGTTACGCCTCGATCCTGTTTGCGGACCTCAGTCGGGCGAAACTTCTGGCCAGGAGCCTTGACACATGCATCTGGGAGACGCCTAGTTCGGCGCTGATCTGAGACTGGGTCAAGTTGGAGTAGTAGCGCAGGAGAAGAATGCGCTGCTCGCGTTCGGGGAGCTGGACCAGGAGGTGGCGTACGAGGTCGCGGTGCTCCACTCCGGCGAGCGCAGGGTCCTCGTAGCCGAGCCGGTCGAGGAGGCCGGGGAGCCCGTCGCCCTCCTGGGCCGCCTCCAGGGAGGTGGCGTGGTACGAGCGCCCGGCCTCGATGCAGGCGAGCACCTCGTCCTCGGAGATCTTCAGCCGCTCGGCGATCTCGGCGGTGGTGGGGGAGCGCCCGTGAGCGGTCGTCAGGTCCTCGGTGGCGCCGGTGACCTGGACCCAGAGTTCGTGCAGCCGCCGGGGGACGTGGACGGTGCGGACGTTGTCGCGGAAGTAGCGCTTGATCTCGCCGACGACGGTGGGCATCGCGAAGGTGGGGAACTGGACGCCGCGTTCCGGGTCGAAGCGGTCGATGGCGTTGATGAGGCCGATGGTGCCGACCTGGACGACGTCCTCCATCGGCTCGTTGCGGCTGCGGAAGCGGGCGGCGGCGTACCGGACGAGGGGCAGGTTCGCCTCGATGAGGGCGGCCCGGACGCGCCCGTGCTCCGGGGTGCCCGGCTCCAGCCCCTTGAGTTGGCCGAAGAGCACCTGGGTGAGGGCTCTGGTGTCCGCCCCGCGGGTTCTGGCGGGCGGGGTGGTGGGGTCCGGGGTCTCGGTCTGGATCTCGTCGGCGGGGGCGGCCTGGGGGGCGTGCCCGGGGCCTTTGGGGGGCATGCCGGACGAGGCCGCCTGCGGGGACCCCGGGGCACCCTGAGGTCCCTGGGAGGCGGCCGAGGGCGGCTGGACGGACTGGGGTGGCACTTGAGGCGCTGTACTGGCCGGCACGGTGACGCCACCCCTTCGTGGTCAACTACGGTCAACTCATCCGTCAAAAGCGGTCATAGCATCACAAGACATGTCCACTGTGTGCAAGCACCGCAAAATGTCGTGTTGACGGCATAAGGGGGTTTAAACCCAACAAAAAAACCCCTCACCGAAGGGCGAGGGGCGGCTGATCCGGCTCGTGGGTCAGCCCATGAGCAGGGGTCAGAAGGGGTAGTCCGCGATCACCCAAGTGGCGAATTCGCGCCACTGGCCGGCGGCGGCCTGGTGGGCGGGGTGCTCGATGTAGCGCTTGAGGGCGGCCTCGTCGGCGACGGCGGAGTTGATGGCGTAGTCGTACGCGATCGGCCGGTCGGTGATGTTCCAGGCGCACTCCCAGAACTCCAGCTCCGGAACCTGCCCCTCCAGCTCCCGGAAGGCGCGGTCCCCGGCGACGACCCGCGGATCGTCCCGCTCGACGCCCTCGTTCAGCTTGAACAGGACCAGGTGGCGGATCATGGGTACCCCTACGGTTTTCGCTACTTCACCAGTTCGGTCATGAAGTCGCCGACGCTCTGGGCGGCGTTGGAAACGCCCTCGAACCCTACCCCCACCAGCTCGGCGGACCGCTTGGGAGAGGTGATGATCGTGTACAGCACGAAGACCACCACTATGTAGAGCGCGATCTTCTTCGCTTGCGCCACTGTCCTTGCCTCCCCGTAGACCCCGCCCGAACCCAGCGTGCGATCGGCAGATTGTATCCGCACGTATGGCCGTATCCAGGGGCCGCTTCAGCGCACTGACGCCCTCTTTAAGGCCTTACGACCCGCCGATCGGGGCCTTTTGCCCACAGAAACACCTTCTGCGTCCCGGCAGGATGGACCCGAGGCCTCCGGCCCCGGCAGGAACCGGAGCCCTCGGAACAGGCACCCACTGTGGGCTGCCGCCGCGCGAATCCCCCTGACCGCGACGGCAGACCGGGCCCCTGTTCCCACCGGGGGAAGCGGCTTGTCCCCCGATGCCGCTTCCCCCGACCTACTTTCCCTCGCGACACTCCTGGGATCGATGCGATCTGCCACGCTCGGATGGTCGTCGCCTCTGCCTCAAGGCTGATCAAGTCCTGGTAGACCGGGGACAGAACCCTTCGGTAGGACTGCCACCATCCGCGCTGCCCTCCCTCTCGGGTGAGGCAGATGATGTCGCGGCGCAGCTCGGCTTGGGCGACCCCGTAGAGGTCCAGAAGGAGTTCGACGTCCGAAGCGGAAGCGGCGTTGCGGGCTGTCTCGATGCGCGACAGCGTCGGTCGGCCCCGCCCGGCGGTACGTCTCCGAGCGCCGCAGGCGCCGTAAAAGCAGAACACCCTCTCGATCGCGTTTCCGCAGATCGAGAGGGTGTCAGAAGCGGTAGCGGTGGGATTTGAACCCACGGTGACGGGTTACGCCACACTCGCTTTCGAGGTCTGTTCATGCAGTTTGGGGCGCGATCCGGGACAGTCCGCCGCCGTTCATTCCCGTACCCGGGGCCCTTGCCCGGTCTCCGGTGAACGCCTCCGAACGACGGTGAATGAGACGGAAACTGAGACGCTTGCCCAGAGGGTCTACCACTGACAGAAGGCAACGGATGCGTCGTCACCCGACTTGTACCGGGGCCACCGTCGCCCCGTCGGGTCCGTAGCTTCGACGGCCCTCACTGTGTCGATGAGTGCACCGGGGCCACCATCTCTGAGCGTAGTGAAGACCTCAGTCCACGTCGCCGCACCGTACTCCGTAACCAGCCGTGACACTCCGTCTGACATGACTGCCACGCTACGCAGATCCTTGACAGCGGTGGTGCCCGTGATCACGTGGTCAGCCGCTTCCGGACTGGCAGAAGCCACCCAATAGCCACCGCTGGTGTTGCGGGTCTGGCGCTGAGCAGACACGAAGCGTCGCAAAGCTTCCTTGTGCTCCGCAGTGTTCGTCTCGTGTTGTTCCACTTCAGCGCGTAGGTCGGGCAAGATGCTGTCGACGCGGAGGTCTGTGATCACGGTGTAACCCTCCTGACCTTCGAGAACCACAGGTGAGTCCGCGAGGACCAAGTGATCGAGGTATTCATCTCGCTGACGTACTACAGCGACCGTCGCGGACGGGGTGCCAGGGTTACTCAGGTCGCACTCGCGATGGGATGCGGCGACCCGGTCGAGTGCTTCGGCTAGGGCGCTCTTGAGCGACACATCAGGGGTGGCCAGCGCGGCCATGAGCTGGCCGCCGAGGTGCGCGACGTACCAAGGGACGCCGTGGCGACACCCTGTTTCGAGCCCCGCCGTACTGAGACCATCCAGCACGATGGCGACCGATGGTGTGCTGGCTACCCAGTCTTCGTTGGGGGCGGGCCCACCAGAGCGGGTCTCGATGGCGATACGCATGTTCACCTCTCGTGTTGGTAGAGCGGGGTTACGCGCTTGCTTTCCAGCACTTCGAGCGTCTTCGGGTTGTACCTGCACGAAATGAGCGTCGAGAAGCGGCGAGTGCGGACCGCCCGGTAGAGGTCAGCCAGGTTGTTTTCGAGGAAGTGCACGACCCCGTTGGCTCCGATGGCGTGGATACCTGCGATGTAGAGGAAGGTGCCCTTCCCATCGAGCCGGGGCAGTCGACCCAGGTACCCGACATCGCCGGACGTGCCATCTTCGTCCTGGGGGGACCGGTATTCCGTTGCTGTCTTCTGGTCCACCAGATGCCAGGCTCGATCCTTCGCGAACCGCAGGTAGTCGTCCCCTTCGAGAACCTGCGCCACGATGGGGGAGAGCCGGGGCCCGCAGATCACCACGTGGTTGTCCCGGTTGAGATTGACAATCCCGCTCGGTGGAATCACCTCGTACTGAGTGTCCAGCTTCATTCCGCCCAGCAGGGTGCGCAGGTGCTCGAAGTTTTCGAGGTCCTCCCGGACAACGACCTCACTCGGCTGCTGATCGGGTGTCTTCCCGGCCTCATACTTCCCGCCCAGCGACACCGTGACCTTGGCGGTCCCGAAGAACGCGCGCTCGGGCGGGGGGCCAGCGGACGCGAGTTGCCCGACGCGCCCACGCGTCACCCCAAGTCGCTTCGCGATCTCCGTTTGGGTCATGCCCGCCGCCTGAGCCTCTTCGATCGCTTCACGCCGTACGCGGCCCAGCTCGTTGATGTGGGTCTGGTAGCGCGCCAGTAGGTCGATCGCAGCTTTGGCGCGGTCCACAGGGTCCGCGATTCCAGCGACCTTCTGCATCTCGTCTTGCACGGTGCTCCCATCGTTGCTTAGGGGGTCTATCGAAGCGTATCGCGAGTGGGGGTTGCGCGCGATCGTGAGGTTGCTTACTGTACCTAGCAAGCGCAGGGGATAGCCCCCCTAAGCGGCACTTGGGTGTGGCTTTGGCGGCTGCTTGACCTGCGCGAATGGGTGTCAAGTCTTCGGATCTGACGCCAAGGGGCCCGGGTTGGATCGGGCCGAGGCGACCGGCGCCTTGTCAGTCCGGATGGCTTAGACCGCAAGGTCACGTCTCCATACGCCTACAACGCGGCCATGCAGCGCTACCTGATACGGGCGCTGCACCCGCGAAGGAGACATCGCACCAACTCAACTCCGCAGCACGCGCTGCGGCCGGTTGCCTCCCCCGCCCGTCCGGACTGCCCTTTCGGCGGTGCCGTACGGGCGGGGTTGAGGGGAGCCGGATGGTTCCAACGGCGAGACCCCCGGAGGTGCAACTCCAGGGGTCTCTGTGAGCCGTTCCTGTGTGAGAGGAACTGACCCAATGAAGAGCATCGCAGCACTTCAGGTGGCCGTTACGGTCGCCGCCCCGTTCGACGGTGAGCCGTCGGACGTTGAGCTGGACGCGATCGAGCTGGAGATGCCCGCCATCCTCGCGGACGTCGCCCTGCTGGACGCGCAGATCATGACCATCGACCGCACCCCGACCGAGCTGGACCACCAGCGCATCCGGCGGGCTCGGCGGCGGGTGCTGGCCGCCCGCCGGGACCTGGCCAACCGCACCGCCGCCGCGTCGGACGTCCCGGTGTCGGGGGGTGCGGCGTGAGTGAGCACACCGCGCAGATGTCTATCCGTACCGGCAGGTGGACCCTGTACGTCGCCCTCATGGGTGTGCCGGTCTCGCAGTGGCCGGAGCACCGCTTCGGCACCGGAGTAGTGCCGACCCCGGCGGAGCGTTCACGGGCGCTCACCGGGCTCGGGTTCGTGTTCACGGACGGGGCCGAGTGGATGTGGGAGGAGTACCCGGAGCAGCCGGGCGACGACACGTCGCCGGTCCTGCTGCTGGCCTCGATCCGGGTGCGTTCACAGGACGGGGGCTGGTCGTGAACAGTGTTCAGATCCGTTCAGCGGAACGCGCCCTGTCGGTCGGGACGTGGTTGATCGTGGGCGGGGCGATGCTGTTCTCCATCCTCACGGTCACGCCGCTGATGGAGCGCCACAGCCCCACCGGGTGGGAGTGGACGGCCCCGATCCTGCCGCTCGTGGTGGACGCGGCGGTGGTGATCGTGGTCCGTCTCGACTCGGTCCTGGCCGCCATGGGTGGGGACGGGGGCCGGTGGCCCATCGCGCTGCGGTGGATGACCGGCGCCATGACCCTGGCCCTGAACATCGCTGACAGCGCGCTGAAGAAAGACCTGGTCGGCGTCGCGGTCCACTCGGTCGCGCCGCTGCTGCTGATCGTCACGGCCGAGACTGGTCTCGCCTATCGGCGGGCCATCACCACTGCCCGTACCGCCCGCGAAACCCAGCTCAACGCTGAGCGTGCGGAGCGGGAGCGGGCCGCCGATGAGCGCCGGGAGGCTGCTGAGCGTCGGCGGCGTGAGGAGCGTGAGCACGTGGCCCAGTTGGGGCGTGAACAGCGTGAACACGAAGCCATGTTGGCCCGTGAGCAGACCGCTCGGGAAGAGGCCGCGCGGCGTGAGGAGCGTGAGCGTGCCGAGGCGAAGGAGCGGGCCGAGCGGGAAAACCGTGAGCGCCGTGAGCGCGAGCGTGAACAGCGTGAGCGTGAACGCACCGAGCGGGAGACGGCACAGCGGCGGGAGCGGGAGGCCCGTGAACGCCGTGAACGCGAGCATGAACAGCAGCGGGCCGAGCGTGAACGTCAGGCTCTGCTGGCGGCCGGGCCCGCCGATGTGAAGCAGGGCGAGGAGCAGGCGCGGGCCACGGTCCGGGCCGCCTTCGAGGCAGGTCTGCCGATCCGGCAGGCGGCCGAGCTGTGCGGCTGGTCGGTCGGGTGGGTGACCGCCCGCTACCAGGAACACCGCGACACCACCACCGACGTCGTCGCTCCTGCTCTGGACCTTGAAGGGGCCACCGCATGAGCACCCTGCCCACCTACCGGTGGCGCCTTGCCCCCGATGGCCTGGCCACCCGCCGTCAGCTCCGCGCGATGGGGTTGCGACCGGGTGGTCAGGAGGTGGTGGCGGAGGTTCACCGCCCCCGCCGCCGACGGCCCCCGCTGGTCGCCTACCTCTACCGCATCGAGCACGCCCGCCCCGTCCGGCCCATGACCCCGGCCCGCGCCGCCGCTCTGGCGGCGGCGATGCTCGCCCGCCGCACTTGCCCCAACTGCCTTGTGGATGTGGGGTATTGCATTCCGCGGTCGCTCGGCATGTGCGTCCCCTGCCACGACACCCCCGCTTCCTCTGAAGGGAACCGCCGTGTCCTTGCGTGAACGCCTCACCCGCCGCATCCACGCCGCCGGACTCCGCATCGCCGGAGAGCCCGGGGGCCGGGCCGCGAACGTCCTGACCAGCCTGCTCGGGCTCGGCCGGATCGAGCTGTGCACCAACCCGGCCTGCATCGACTGCGCCCCCGCCCCGACCACCTGACCCGGAAGGACCGAAGCCGTGAACCACCTTCCCGAACCCCGACCCCCGGTCGTCCAGCTCCCGGACGGCACCCCCGCCTACACCGACCACCTCCCCACCACCTACCAGCAGTCGGCGCCCGTGCCGCAGGTGGTGCACGTCCACCACGCACCCCCGGACCGGACGGTGCAGCGCCTCGCGCTCGGCTCCGGCATCGGCGCCGGGACGGTGGCCGCCGGGGTCTACTTCGGGCCCCTCCTCGTCGGCGTCCTCACCGCCATCGCGGCGAACCTGGCGATCCTCGCCCTGGTCGCCGCCGTGTGCGCCTGGGGTGTCGTGACCGTCGTGAAGTCGGTCGGCGGCAAGAGCACGCCGACCGGCCGCGAGCACCGCTGACGGCTGCCCGCGTCGCCCCGGACCACGGTCCGGGGCGGCAAGGGGAGCCGGACAGACCGGCTACCGCCCATCTGGGAGGTTCGCTGTGTACAGCTACACCAAGGCCGAGTCCCGTGAGCGCCGCCGCCTGTTCGTGAAGGGGCTGCGGCAGTCCGCCGCTGACTGCCTGGACCCGGAGATCCGCCGGCGGATCGAGCGCATCGACCAGTCCGCCGCCGAACGCGGCGCCCAGGAGCTGGCCGCCCTGCACAAGGTGCAGGCCGACGCCCGCCACGACCTCGCCGCCGCGAAGGCCGCCGAGCGCACCGCGCCCCGTGCCGAGCGGGCCGCCGCGAGGGAGGCCCGCAAGCAGGCCGAGCAGCGCGTGCGCCTGGCGGAGCGGGCCGTCCACAAGGCCGAGCAGTCCTGAACAGGGGGCGGCCGGACCCGGCCAAGGAAACCGGCCGCCCCCTTAACCCCAATTCGTATTACTGAGCAGGAGAGGCACGTTCATCATGACCGAACCCGTCAGCACGGTCCCCGTCATGGGGACCGTGCACCACCTCGATGACCACCGTCCCACCGCCCCCGACACCGCCAAGCCGGTGGTGTCCCTGGTCAAGGCCCCGGCCACCGACGCCGCCGACGGGGAGGTGGTGGAGGCGGTCGACCGGGCTGACAACCCGTTGGCCGACTGGCTGGCCGTTCCCGACGCCCCTGTGCTTCCGGCGTGGGCGCGGTCGGCCGCGTCCATCAAGGCCAATGCCGCCGCTCTGTGCCGCTTGTCGTGGTGGCATGCCCGGTATCACGCGGTGCGTACGCCGAAGTACCTGGTGAAGACGGTGCTGCTGGCGGCGCGGGGGTTCTACCGAGCGGCGGTGGGGCTGTGGCCGACGCTGTCCGCGCAGGATCACAGTGCGGTGGTCAAGGCGCTGCGGGCGCAGTCCAAGGCCCGTCCGGAGGATGTGGAGCTGGCCGCCCGGTTGCAGATCGCTCACGGCATCCGTACCCGTACGCGCCGTTGGCGGTTCGGGGCGGCGGCTGTGGGGGTGGCCGCCGCCGCGATCGGTATCGCTCTGGCACCTCCGGCGCTCCAGACCGGTATCGCCACCGCCGTCATCACCCCCCTCGCCTACCTGGGGCGGGGGAAGGAAACCCAGTTTCTGGATCAGGGTGTTCCGCCGCTGCGGGTGGACATGTCCGCCCAGCAGCTCAACGACGCTCTGCGTGCTGCCGGTCTCCTGAAAAGCGGCCGGGGCGGTGACGACGAGGGTCCGAAGGTCTCTTGTTCGATGGGCCCGGTCCGTGACGGCCGTGGCTGGGCAGTGATCTTCGACCTTCCCCGGGGCGGGGGCAAGACCGCATCCGATGTGCTGGCGAAGCGGGAGGTCATCGCCCAGGAACTCGGCGTGGACGAGATCCAGGTCATCATGTCCCGGGTGCGGGCAGCGAAGGGCGGCAACGCCGGGCGGGTCAGCATGTGGGTCGCGGACGATGACCCCTACCTCGGGGCCCTGAACCCCTCCCCGTTCGTGTCGGCCGAGCGGTTCTCCATCTGGGACCCGGTCCCCTTCGGACAGGACGCGCGCGGGACCCGGGTCAACATCCCGGTCATGTGGCAGTCGATGTTCTTCGGCGGTCTGCCCCGCCGGGGCAAGACGTTCTCCCAGCGCCTCCTGACCGCCGCCGGGCTGCTCGATCCGTTCGTGCGGCACTACGTCGCGGACGGCAAGGGCGGCGCGGACTGGATGCCCATGAAGGCCGTCGCCCACCGCCTGGTCATGGGCGCGGAGGACGATGCGATCGAGGCCCTGAAGGCCATGCTCGCGGAGCTGCTGACGGAGATGGAACGGCGGTTCGCGCTGCTGCGGGACCTGCCCACCTCCGTCTGCCCGGAAGGGAAGCTGACGCCGGACATCGTCGCGAAGTACAACCTGCCGGTCATCTTCGTCACCATCGACGAGTTGCAGGAGTACTTCACCGCGATGGAGCGGGAGGACCGCGAACAGGTCATCAACGACCTGTGCCGCATCGCCCGACGCGGTCCGGCCGCCGGGTTCATCAGCAACTTCGCCTCCCAGCGGCCCGACGCCGACAGCGTGCCCACGAAGCTGCGGGAGATCATCACCATCCGGTACTCGACTCAGGTCGTGGACCGGGCGTCCTCCGACATGGTGCTGGGCAAGGGCAAGGCCGCCCAGGGGGCCGACGCCTCCGTGCTGTCCGAGGAGCACAAGGGCGTCGGGGTCCTGGTGACCGGCCCCGCCTCCTACGTGACCGTGCGGGCGGACTACCTCGACGGCCCGGCGTTCGCCGCCCTGTGCCGCAAGGGCCGGGTCCTGCGCGAGGAGACGGGACAGCTCACCGGAGAAGCCGCGGGCGATGTCACCGCCGCTGCCGACGCCGCAGGCATCACCGTCCCCGCCATCGTCTCCGACACGTTGGAGGTCATGCGCCACAGCCCGCGCATGTTCACCACCGACCTCCTCAACGGACTCGTGAACCTCGACGAGGACGAGTACGGCGACTTCAACGCCGAACAGCTCGCCGCCGCCCTCGAAGCCGCCGGGGTCAAGCGGACCAGCAAGCAGGTCAAGATCAGCGGCAGCAACGGCGCCGGATACCAGCGGCGCGACATCGAAGCCGCCGTCCCCGCCGAAATCCTCCTCAGCACCGGCAGGTAGAGGGGGCACCCCCTACCCCACCCCCATCACACACCCCCGCCCGGGGCCGGTTCGGCATGGTCCGGCACCGGCCCCGGGTAACGGGGGCCCTTTACCCCGGTCAAGGGGGAGGTAAGGGCCCCTGACCAGGGAGGTAAGGCCGGTAAAGGGGGGTGCAGGCCACCCGCCCGCACCCCTCCACGGGCCTGAATCCCGCACCACCACACGCACCCCGACAGGGGGTGCCCAAGCCTCCCTGCCCCACCAGCGGCAGGGATTCCGTTTCGACCTGTCTAGGAGCACCTGTGCGACTGCGCATCTGGCGCACGACCTGGCCCCGGCCCGCGCTTGTCCTGACCGACACCCCCCGCCCTCGCTGCCCCGACTGCCAGGGTGCGGGGGGTCACGCCGTCGACTACGGCGACCACAACGGCGAGTACGCCGGAACCGACTGGTGGCCCTGCCCCTGCTGGGACGACACCCGCCGCTGGACCCTGCTCCCCCTGCCCCGCCGCACCCCGCCCGGCGGCTACTCCGACGAACCGCCCTTCTGACCGCAACAGCCACCCACCACAACCAAGGAGAACCCTTGCCCCGCACACCTGCCCGCCGCACCCGCGTCCCGGAGACGGAGCCGGTCGAGATCCGGCTGATCGCCCGCGACGGCATCACCCAGCACCTCGCCGCCCAGATCGCCGCCGCCATCCCCGGCTGCACCACCCCCCGCTACTACCCCTCCCGCAAGACCCCCGGCCAGACCATGGCCTACCTGCGCGCCGAACTCCCCACCCCGCCCGCCCTCAACCCCTGACCACCCGCACACAACGAGAGCGGCCCCCGTCTCACCACAAGTCGGGGCCGCTCTCGTCTGCCAGCACCCTCTACAGGACTGGAGACACCAGCATGACTCATCACGCCCCATCCGCGCTGCTCTGCGCGGCATTACAGGCCGCCGAACGCGGCTGGCACGTCTTCCCGCTCCGCCCCCGCGACAAGCGCCCCGCCCTCCACGGCGAAACCGCCTGCCGCCGTACCGGGGACTGCGCGGCCGGTCACCGCAAGTGGGAGCAGCGGGCCACCACCGACCCCGACCGCATCCGCAAGGCGTGGTCGACCGGGGCGTTCAACATCGGGATCGCCACGGGCCCGTCCGGGCTGATCGTGGTGGACCTGGACCCGGTCAAGGCCAAGCACCCGAAAGGAACGCCTGACGGCGTCACTTCCCTGCAAGCGCTCTGCGAGCGCGCCGGGCAGACCGTCCCCGCCACCTACCGCACCCGGACCGCGAGTGGTGGACACCACCTGTACTTCACCGCCCCCACCGGGGTCCGGCTCGGCAACAGCGCGGGCAGGCTCGGCAAGCACATCGACACCCGTGCCCACGGCGGCTACGTCGTCGCCCCCGGCAGCACCCTCCCTGGCGGTGCGTACGAGGTGGTTGACCCCACCGAGCCCGTACCGCTCCCGGAATGGCTCCACGCCCTCCTGACGCCCCGTCAGCCCTCCCGGTGCCTGACGGCTGCACCCGTGCCGGTCCGGGCCTCCAGGTACGCCGCAGCGGCCCTTAAGGCCGAAACGGCGGCTGTCGCGGGGGCTGGGGAGGGTGTGCGGAACTGGACGCTGGTTCGGGCCGCACGCGCTCTGGGGCGGTTCATCCCGTCCGGCGACCTCGACCGCCATGAGGTAGAGCATGCTCTTAATTCGGCGGGATTGCGGGCCGGACTCCGGGAGAGCGAGTGCCGCGCCGCGATCACCAGCGCCCTGAACTGGTCCATCGCCAACAACCCCCGGCGGGCGGCATGACCACCACCCGAACCCCCTGCCTTAAGAGCCTGCCCGCCACCCCGAACGACCCGCGCACCGCCGCCCCGGCCGCAGGACCGGCCACGAGTGGCGCGCTGAAGGCTGCCGCCCGTCAGGGCGTCCCCGTTGCTGTTCGCCCTGACCCGCGCACGGTCACCGTGACCGGCATCCGCCCCGGGCTGACGGTGCGCGGGCTCGGACGCAGCCAGATCCCCGCCGCTGACTGGCTCTGTGTCTGCGGCCACCACGAACGCGCCCGGGGCCGCGATGCCGTCACCGACCTGACCACCCGCGCCCGTGTCGACCACTGCCCGCACACCGAGCAGCACCGGAGGAACGCCGCATGAACACCCCCAACCAGCCCGCCGGGCCCACCATCGATGGTGCGGCGCTGCTGACCGAGGTGGAAGCCTTCCACCGCCGGTTCAACGTCTTCCCCCGGGAGGCCGCCTACGTCGCCGTGGCCCTGTGGGACGCGCACGCGCACCTGCTCGACGCGTTCGACTCCACCCCGCGTCTGGCGTTCCTCTCCCCGGAACCGGGGTCGGGGAAGTCCCGGGCCCTGGAGGTGGTGGAGACCCTGGTCCCGCGCCCCATGCTCGCCGTGAACGCGCGGGCCGCCGCCCTGTTCCGGTCCGTGTCCGACCCCGCCGGGCGTCCGACGATCCTATTCGACGAGATCGACACCGTCTTTGGCCCCAAGGCGGGGGACAACGAGGAACTGCGCGGCTTCCTGAATGCCGGTCACCGTCGCTCCGGGGTCACCTACCGGTGCATCGGGGACGGCGGCAATCAGACGGTGGTGGAGTTCCCCTCCTACACCGCCGTGGCCGTTGCCGGTCTCGGCTACCTGCCCGACACCATCACCACCCGATCCGTCATCATCCGCATGCGCCGCCGCGCACGGAACGAGACGGTGGAGCCCTTCCGGTCCCGCCTCCACGAGGCCGAGGGCAACGCTCTGCGAGACCGCCTCGCCCAGTGGGCCGACACCGTCCGCGACGACGTGGCCGGACGGTGGCCCGAGATGCCTGAAGGGGTCACCGACCGGCCCGCCGACGTGTGGGAGCCCCTGCTGTCCGTCGCGGACGCCGCCGGGGGCGACTGGCCCCAGCGCGCCCGCGCCGCCTGCGTCGAGCTGGTCAACGCCGCCCGCGCCGACGACAAAGGGTCCCTCGGTATCCGGCTGCTCACCGACCTCCGCGACCACGTGATGGCGGGCATCGACCGGATGCCGACCGTCGCCATCCTGGACCGGCTCTGCGCGCTGGACGAGGCACCGTGGGCGGACATGAGCGGACGCCCGCTCGACTCCCGGGGCCTGGCCAAGATGCTCGGGGAGTACATGACCAGCGACAACACCCCGGTCAAGGCACGCAACATCAAGACCGCCGGGACCGTCCTCAAGGGCTACTACGCCCTCGATCTCCACGACGCGTGGCAGCGGTACTGCCCCCCACCCCCCTCAGGGGCCGCTACCTCCGCTACCTCCGCTACCCCGCAGGTCAACGCCCCGGAAACGGTAGCGGCACCCCTCTTCCCCTCCGCTACCTGAGCGCTACCCGCTACCGGTCCCACACCCGCCACGGGGCGGGGCCGGTAGCGGCAACCATCCGCTACCCCCACCACATCCGCTACCACCCACACCCCCTCTGACCAGGGCGGTAGCGGAGGTAGCGGAAGTAGCGGACCTGACATAAAGGGGCCCCAGGGCCCCGCCCCGCCCCGCCACAACCGTCAAGGAGCGATCCAGTGCCGCACCTCCGCGTAGCCGCACCCGACGCGGCCGACGACCAGACCCTGATTCTGCTCACCGTCGAAGAAGCAGCCCGCCGCCTTCGCATCGGCAGAACCACCTGCTTCGCCCTCATCCGCTCCGGTGCGCTGGAGTCGCTGACGATCGGCAACCTTCGCCGCATCCCGGCCGACGCCCCCGCCGCATACCTGGCCCGCCGCCGCGCCGAGCAGCACGCCGCCTGAACCACCCATATCCACGGGACGCCACCTCACCCGGTGGCGTCCCGTGCTCACACCCACCCCGAAGGAGTCCGCCCGTGGCGGAAGAGAAGAAGCGCACCCGGCAGCCCAACGGGCGCTCATCCATCTATCAGGGCAAGGACGGCAAGTGGCATGGCCGCGTCACGGTAGGGACTCGCGACGACGGCAAGCCGGACCGGCGCCACGTCGAGCGCAAGACCCGAGCCGCCGTGACGGCCGCCGTTCGTGAGCTGGAGAAACAGCGCGACAGCGGAGCCGTACGCAAGGCCGGGCGTGCCTGGACGGTAGAGGCGTGGCTGACCCATTGGGTCGAGACCATCGCACCGCTCGCGGTCAACGAGAACACCATGGTCGGGTACGGTGTCGCGGTCCGGAAGCACCTCATTCCGGCGCTGGGAGCGCACCGCCTGGACAAGCTCGGGCCGGAACACATCGAGCGGTTCTACGGCCGGATGCAGACCGATGGCCGCCGGGCCGGGACGATCCATCAGATTCACCGCACCTTCCGGACGGCTCTCAACGAGGCGGTTCGCCGGGGGCACCTCACCCGGAACCCTGTACAACTCGCCAAGGCTCCCCGCCTGAGTGACGAGGAGATCGAGCCGTACACCGTCGATGAGGTGAAGCGCCTCCTTGTGGCCGCCGACAAGCGGCGGAACGCGGCGCGGTGGGCCGTGGCGCTCGCCCTGGGGCTCAGGCAGGGGGAGGCCCTGGGGCTGAAGTGGGCGGACGTGGACATGGAGCGGGGTGTCCTGATGGTCCGCCGAAGCCGCCGGCGCCCACGCTACGCCCACGGATGCGGCGACCCGTGCGGGCGGAAGGCCGGGTACTGCCCGCAGCGCAAGCGCACCAACCCGGAGACCGCCGACACCAAGTCGCGCGCCGGGCGTCGGGTGGTTGGTCTGCCCGCACAGCTCGCGGACCTGCTGACGGCTCACCAGGTGAAGCAGGAAGCCGAACGCCTGGAGGCGGGCGGCAAGTGGGCGGACGAGGGGTGGCTGTTCGCCACGCCGGACGGACGGGGCACATCGACCCGCACCGACTACGACGACTGGAAGGAACTGCTGGCCGCCGCCGGAGTCAGGGACGGTCGCCTGCACGACGCCCGTCACACCGCCGCAACCGTCCTGCTGATCCTCGGTGTCTCCGAGCGCGCTGTCATGGGGCTCATGGGGTGGTCCACCACCGCCATGGCGGCGCGGTATCAGCACATGGTCGACACCGTGCGGACGGACGTGGCGCGGCAGGTCGACGGGCTCATCTGGAAACCGGTGGGAGAGCGGCCGGACGACGATGACGACGGGGCCGCCGGGGTGCTCGTACCGGCCAACTGAGACGGAAACTGAGACGGAGGGCAAAGCGAAGGGTCCGGCTCATCGAGCCGGACCCTTCGTCTACCTGCGGTAGCGGTGGGATTTGAACCCACGGTGACGGGTTACGCCACACTCGCTTTCGAGGCGAGCTCCTTCGGCCGCTCGGACACGCTACCGAGAGAGAGCTTAGACCATCCCGGGGCGTGCACAGAAATCGGTTCCTGGAGGCGGGGCCGTACACCGTCAGAGCGTGCGGAAGAACGCCGTCAGCTGGGTTGCGCAGGCGTCCTCCAGCACGCCCGCGATGACCTCCGGGCGGTGGTTCAGGCGGCGGTCGCGGAGGACGTCCCAGAGGGAGCCGGCCGCGCCCGCCTTCTCGTCGCGGGCGCCGTAGACCACCCGGGCCACCCGGGACTGCACCAGGGCGCCCGCGCACATCGTGCAGGGCTCCAGGGTGACCACCAGCGTGCAGTCGGTCAGGCGCCACTCGCCCACCGCCTCGGCCGCCCGGCGCAGGGCCAGGATCTCGGCGTGGGCCGTCGGATCGCCGGTGGCCTCGCGCTCGTTGTGGGCGGCGGCCAGCTCCGTCCCGTCGGGGCCCAGGACGACGGCGCCGACCGGAACGTCACCGGTCGCCGCCGCCTCCTCGGCCTCGGCCAGGGCGCGGCGCATCGGGGCCTGCCACGGATCGCGTACGGGGTCGGGGTCCGGCACAGGTACGCGTACGGGATCCGGGGCGGGCCGGGGGGAAGGGTTCGGCGGTCGTGCGGTCACCCGCGGACCTTAGCGAACACATGAGGGGCGGAAAGGGGTGGGAAGGGGTGGGAAGGGGGTGGGAAGAGGAGGGTGGGATTGGGGGTGGGCCCGGCGTGCAGGCGTGAACCTGCCGTCCGTACCCGTACTCGTGCCGTGCGGTCCGGCCTAGCGGACCGCCTCCAGGACCTCCGATGCACCCAGCGCGTCCGCGATCTCCGTCAGCGCGTCGGTCCGCAGCGTCAGCAGGTCCTTCTCGGAGATCCCGTAGTCCGCGAGGATCCCCAGCTCCCCGATCGGGCCCGCCGGGACCGCGTCGGAGTCGAAATCGGCTTCGGATGCGGAGTTGGCGGTGGTGGTGGCGGTGTCGGAGGAGGGGGATGCTGCCGTGGAGGCCGGCCCGGTGGGCTCGCCGTCCTCCGTGCCGTCCAGGTCGACCAGCTCCTCCAGTGCGGCGATCTCGTCCTCGGCCCCTGGTTCGCGGCCGAGCAGTTCGTCGGTGAGCAGGATCTCCCCGTAGGAGGAGCGGGCGGCGGCGGACGCGTCCGAGACGTAGATACGGGGGTCCTCCTCACCGTCCACCCGGAGGATGCCGAACCAGGCGTCCTCCTGCTCGATGTAGACCAGGACCGTGTCCTCGTCCACCGAGGCCTCCTGGGCCAGATCCGTCAGGTCGGACAGGGTCTCCACATCGTCGAGCTCTGTGTCGCTCGCTTCCCACCCGTCTTCGGTGCGCGCGAGCAGTGCGGCGAAGTACACCGTGACTCTCCCACTGGTCATAGGCGAATCGGTCCGACGGGAGGGCAGACGGAGAATCCGCCTGCTCTGAGCCCCGCCCAATCGGCATCGTGGCAGAAACAAGCGCCGAGCGAGACCTCTTCGACCGTTGCGTCGGCCATCAGTTCCAGGAGTGCCTGGTCGGGCGTCTCCCTGACGGAACGGCCGGGGGACCCGATCGGAGGGGGAGTGCGCCGGTGGTACGCGGTGGCCTCGGGGGGCCTCACCAACGGAACGTGCGCATCCGCATCTGTTGGCGCATACGGGCCGCACGGGCCCTGCGCGGCTGCACCCGGTCGCGCAACTGCTTCGCCTCGTGCAGCTCGCGGAGGAACTGGGCGCGTCGTCGGCGGCGGGCCGCGTCACTCTCCTGCGCGTCCGTGACATCACCCGTCACGTCCTGCGGCTCGCGCGCGTCGGGCGCGTCGCTCACGTTGCGTGAGCCCGCGTTGCGCGGCTGTTCCCCGTCCGCCATCGACACACCACCCCACCACTGGGTCCGTATGCCCCCACCTTCCCCCCGAACAGGTGGTTGATGCCAGCGCAGAGTGCCGGAAGGCACGGTTACTGTTGACGCATGCGGATCCACGTCGTTGACCACCCGCTGGTGGCGCACAAACTGACCACGCTGCGCGACAAGCGCACCGACTCCCCGACCTTCCGGCGCCTCGCCGACGAGCTGGTCACCCTTCTCGCCTACGAGGCCACCCGGGATGTGCGGACCGAGCAGGTCGACATCGAGACCCCGGTGACGCCCACGACCGGTGTCAAGCTCTCGCACCCCCGCCCCCTCGTCGTCCCGATCCTGCGCGCCGGGCTCGGCATGCTGGACGGCATGGTGCGGCTGCTGCCCACCGCCGAGGTGGGCTTCCTCGGCATGATCCGCAACGAGGAGACGCTCCAGGCGGAGACGTACGCGACCCGGATGCCCGAGGACCTCTCCGGCCGCCAGGTCTACGTCCTCGACCCGATGCTGGCCACCGGCGGCACCCTCGTCGCCGCCATCCAGGAGCTGATCAAGCGCGGCGCCGACGACGTCACCGCCGTCGTCCTCCTCGCCGCGCCCGAGGGCGTCGAGGTGATGGAGCGCGAGCTGGCGGGCACCCCCGTGACCGTCGTCACCGCCTCCGTCGACGAGCGGCTCAACGAGAACGGCTACATCGTGCCGGGGCTCGGTGACGCCGGGGACCGGATGTACGGCACCGCGGAGTAGCCGACCGCCGCCGCTGGAGGGCTGGCCCCGGGGCGGCGGCGCTCTTTTCGCGTCGCTCCGGAGGGGTCGTCGCTCCGGAGGGGCGTCCGCTCCGACGGAGCCTCCGGCCAGTCCTTCGGTCAGCCGTTCCTCGGCGTCGGCGCGCAGGACGTGGACGACGGTGCCGGGGACGGCTTCGTCAGCGCCGTCATCGCGGCCGTCGCCTCCGCCGGGGTGCTGAACGCCGTGAACTTCGCCCCGAGGATCAGGTCGACCTCCGCCGTCTTCCGGGCGTCGGTCTTCTGCACCGTGCCCGGCAGCTGCGTGCCCAGGACGACGAAGCTGCTCTCCAGGGCCGTCGGGGCGCCGAGCAGCACGCCGGGGCCGGGGACCTTCTTGTCGTACGCCTCCGGGGCGTTGCCCACCTCACCCACGGTGAACCCGCGCTTCTTCAGCTCGTCCGCCGCCGCCTTGGCGAGCCCGGTGGTCGTCGTCGCGTTGAGGACGTTGACCTTGATGGCGGCCGGCTTCGGGAGTGCCTTCGCGGGGGCGGCCGGGGTCGGCGTGGGGCAGTCCCGCCTGTGGCCGGCGGCGCTGGCGCTCTGGTCGCCGCCCGTGAAGACGTCGATGAGCTGCAGGGTTCCCCAGCCGGCCAGGCCGAGGGCCACCACTGCCGAGACGCCCGCGAGGACGATCCGCCGACGGTTCTGGGGGCGGCGCATGCGGGGGTAGGCGTTGCCCGTGATGCGGTACTTTCCGCCCATGCCGGGGGGAGTGAGCATGCTCATGGGGGCAGCGTAGTGCGGCCCGGTGATGATGCGTACTAAATGATCAACGTATGGCACCCGGATGAGTGCGAAAGCACCCGAAAGGCCCGAATCCGCGTGCCGGTGTTATGAGGGTGGTATCTGCGCGGGCGCGCGCGGAGAGGCGCGGGAGCACGGGAGTCGGAGACTGGGAGCCGGAGCCTGGGGTCCGCGCGGGGGTGTCAGCCCAGGTCGAGGACGCGTGCGTGCAGCACCTGGCGCTGCTGGAGGGCGGCTCGCACCGCCCGGTGCAGCCCGTCCTCCAGATACAGGTCGCCCTGCCACTTCACGACGTGGGCGAAGAGGTCGCCGTAGAACGTGGAGTCCTCGGCGAGGAGGGTCTCCAGGTCCAGCTGGCCCTTGGTGGTCACGAGCTGGTCCAGGCGAACCGGACGCGGCGCGACATCCGCCCACTGTCGGGTGCTTTCCCGGCCGTGGTCGGGGTATGGCCGCCCATTTCCGATGCGCTTGAAGATCACACGGAAAGCCTACCGGTCAAGGGGCGCCGGGCGCAGCCGGGGAACCCCACTGCGAGGGCCTGTGAATTGTTGTAGAGCGCCGCATAGCGCTGGATACCGGGACAGGGTTTCCCCCGTACGAGTGGGGGATTCCCCCGTAGCCGTAGCCGTAGCCGTACGAGTGGTGGTGGGGGTGCGGGTACGCCGCAGGCCAGGGGTGTCGGGCCCCTTCTGCCTGCGGCGTACTCGGTGCGTACTCGGTGCGTGCGCGTGTGTGCGGGTGCGCTGAGGGTGCTACTCCGTGACCTCGTGGCCGTGGCCGTCGTGCAGGCCGCCGCCGCTGCCCGGCGTGCCGGTGCTGGGTGA
Organism: Streptomyces sp. NPDC043746; assembly: GCF_056436485.1. Classification (NCBI taxonomy): domain Bacteria; kingdom Bacillati; phylum Actinomycetota; class Actinomycetes; order Kitasatosporales; family Streptomycetaceae; genus Streptomyces; species Streptomyces sp. NPDC043746. The sequence goes on from NZ_JBWKCM010000014.1 coordinate 70,674, forward strand.
CGGGGTGACCGGGCGGGTCAGCGAGCGCAGGTCGTGGGCGTACGTGCCGACCGCGTTGGCGATCACGTCGATGTTGACGTCGAAGTGCTTCATGCTGATGTTGCTCAGGTCGTCACAGGCCTCGTGGTAGCACGGGTCGTAGGCCACGCCCGCCTGGCCGCCGTACGTCCGGGCCTGGTCCGCCGTCTTGAGGCCCTCGGCGCCCGTGAACGTACCGCCCGAGGGGATGCCCACCTCGATGAACGGCCCGTAGTCCGAGCGGCCGGTGAAGTCGGTTCCCTCGTGCTTCTTGCCCTTGCTGTCGAGGAACTCGTTGATGTCCCGCTCCAGTTGGGCGGAGCCCTCCGGGCCGGGGCCCGCGCCGACGCCGTCGGAGTCGTCGCCGTCGTAGACGAACTGGACGCCGTTGGGTGAGGCGATCATGTCGAAGTTCAGGTAGAGCTTGATCTGCTGGCGCTGCTGTTCCGAGAGCGACGCGACGTACGCCTCCGAGCCGAGCAGGCCGTTCTCCTCGGCCGACCACCAGGCGAACCGCACCCTGTTGGCGGGCTTGCTCTTCGACTCGGCCAGTTTCAGGGCGACGTCGAGGATTCCGGCGGATCCCGAGCCGTTGTCGTTGATGCCGGGGCCCTCGGTGACCGAGTCGAGGTGGGCGCCGAGCACCACGGTGTTCTCGGCCTTACCGGTGCGGGTGTCCGCGACGACGTTGCGGGTGGTGCGGTTCTCCCGGAGCTGGCGGACCTCGAAGGACACCGTCACGTCACCGGCGGCCGCGTCGGTGGCGAGCCTCTCGCCCTCCTCCTTCGCGATCCCACCGGTGGGGATCTTCCCCGCCCCGGCCTCGCCGAGCGTGCCGGACAGGGCGCCCTCGGTGTTGTTGTAGATGACCGCTCCGGCTGCTCCGGCCGCTGCCGCCGCCGCCTGCTTGTCGGCGAAGGTGCAGCCGCCGCGCTTGATCAGCGCGATCTTGCCGGTGAAGTTGGCGGAGGCGTAGTCGGACGCCTCGCAGCCGGTCGTGTCATCGACGGGTACGGCGACGAGCCCTGCCGTCAGCCCGCCCACCCGGGTCGACGGCGTGTACGTCATCGCCTTGATCGTCACATCGCGCGGCGAGGGCGAGACCACGGCGAGCTTTTCGGCCAGGGTCTCCGTGTAGACGAACGAGAAGGTCTGGTACGAGACCTGGTACCCGGCGCGCTGGAGCTGCTGGTAGACGTACGCCGCCGAGGCGTCGTGGCCGAGCGAGCCCGCCGCGCGGTGACCGCCGGCGGAGTCGGCTATCGCCTGGAACTGCTGGAGGTGGCGGTAGGCGTCACGCGCGGACGCCTTCTTCACCAGCTCCCGGGACAGCTTGACCGCTTCCTTCGAGGGGCGCTCCGAGTGACCGGGCCCGGGCTTCGCGTGGCCGGGGCCCTGCGAAGTCCCGTGGAACGGGGCGGCACCCAGGAGGAGCGGCGTGGCCAGAGCGGTGGCGGCCACAACTGCCATGGCTCTGCGACGTGTTGCGTGCACAAGAGTCCTTCCGGTCGAGACGTGACGGACGAGCGAACGAATGTGCTGCGAAAGCTGCTGCGAAAGCTAGCGAGTGGGGTGGCTCCTGGGAACAGCAATGGCTGATTTTGATCGTTTCCGCCGACTGTTCTGTCCGGCTGCGTGCTGGACTGTGTATTCCGGTCATCAGCTGGTCCCTTTGTCCTCGCCGTCGTCTTCTGGGCGGCCTATTTCGCGGCCTTCCTCGCTTTCGCCGCTTTTGCCGCCGCCTTGGCCTCCTGTTTGTACGCGCGCACCTCCGCCAGCGACTCCGGGCCGGTGATGTCCGCGACCGACCGGCGCGAGCCCTCCTCCCCGTACGCACCCGCCGCCGCCCGCCACCCCGGCGGACGTACGCCGAACTGCTTGCCGAGCAGCGCCAGGAAGATCCGGGCCTTCTGTGCGCCGAAACCGGGCAGCTCGTTCAGTCGTCGCAGCAGCTCCTCCCCGCTCTCCGCGTCCCGCCACACCGCGCTCGCCTCCCCCTCGTACTCCGCCACCAGGTACTGGCACAGTTGCTGGACCCGCTGGGCCATGGAGCCGGGGTAGCGGTGGAGAGCCGGCTTGGCCGTGAAGAGGGCGGTGAAGGCCTCGGGGTCGTACGCGGCGATCGCGTCCGCGTCCAGATCGTCCGATCCCATGCGCTCCGCCAGCGTGTACGGGCCCGTGAACGCCCACTCCATCGGGACCTGTTGGTCCAGCAGCATGCCTACGAGGACGGCCAGCGGGCTGCGGGCGAGGAGCTCGTCCGCCTCCGGCCGCTGGGCGATCCGGAGGGTGGGGCCGCTGGGGTTCTCACCGGTGCCGGTGCCGGTGCCGGTGCTGGTGCCGCTGTCGCTCTTGCTCATGCTTTCGATGATCCTGAGGGCGGGCGCCGACGGCGACTCCAGTGGCTCCGGTTGCGCCCCCGCCCTCCTGCCTGGGGGTGACGGGGCCGTCACCTCGGGTGTTCGGTGGCCGTCCGTGCCGCGCCCCTGCCCGATGGGGCAGCCCCGGGTGCCCCGGATCGGCCCGGAGGCGGGCTGGACGGGGGCGGCCGGTGAGCAGCGGTCGCCCGTGCACGACGTGATCTCCTCCGGCGGTGGCTCGCCCCTGGACACCGACACTCGGGCGGACATGGAGCGCCGGATGGGCGCCGACTTCTCCGACGTACGGATCCACCACGACTCCGCCGCCGACGCCTCCGCGAAGGGCGTCGGGGAGTATCTCGAGGCGGACTTCGCGCAGCCGGTGCGGATGATGAAGATCGTGGTGTTCTCGGGGGCGTCGGCGCGCAGGGACGAGTACCTCACGCAGGGGCGCCCGGCACGGATCACGGTCGAACTGACCTCGCGGGACGGGGAGAAGAGCAGCCGGACGCTGCGGCTGCGCGACCAGGCGGGCCAGCAGACGTTCGACGTACGGGGATCGGAGACGGTACGGGCACGGATCGCCCTCGACGCGGCGTACGGGTCGGGGGAGGACCGGCGGACGGCGGTGGCGGAGGCGGAGTTCTTCGGGCGGTGGGAGTGAACAGCCCATCCGCGTACGCCGCTTACCGCTCGATCCGGTCCGCGCGGTCGCGGAGGTAGCGGGCCTCGGGTTGACTGAGGGTGTGGTCGGCGGCGGCGAGGTAAGCGGTCCGGGCGGCCTCCAACTCCCCGACTTCTTCGAGGAGATGGGCGCGCACCGCATCGATCCGGTAGCGGACCTCCCCGGGAACGGCCTTCGCCAGCGCGTCGACCTCCGCCAGTCCGGCGCGCGGGCCGTGCACCATGGCGACGGCCACCGCCCGGCCCAGGGCGGCGGCGGGGTCACAGGTGCGGCGGACGAGGTGGTCGTACAGGGCGAGGATCTGCGGCCAGTCGGTGTCCTCCGCGCGCCCCGCCTCGTCGTGCAGGGCGGCGATGGCGGCCTGGAGCTGGTAGTCACCGGCGGGCCCCTGGGTGAGCGCCTCCTCGGCGAGGGCGGTGCCTTCGGCGATGGCCGTACGGTCCCAGAGGGAGCGGTCCTGTGCGTCGAGGGGGATCGGCTCACCGCTCCGCCCGGTGCGCGCCGGGGTGCGCGCCTCCGTGAGGACCATCAGCGCCAGCAGACCGGTCACCCGCCCCTCGTGGGGGAGGAGCCGGCGTACGGCACGGGTGAGCCGGATCGCCTCGCGGGCCAGGTCGGTGCGGTGGAGTTCGGGACCCGCCGTCGCGGTGTACCCCTCGTTGAAGATCAGGTAGAGGACCTGGAGGACGGCCGCGAGCCGCCGGTCCCGGTCCTTCGGCCCCGGCGCCCGGAACTCCGCGCCCCGCACCGCCCGCTTGGCGCGGCTGATCCGCTGCGCCATCGTCGCCTCCCCGACCAGGTGGGCGCGGGCGATCTCCGCCGTGGTGAGCCCGCCGACCGCGCGCAGGGTGAGCGCGATCTGGGCGGCGGGGGAGAGGTCGGGGTGGCAGCAGAGGAAGAGGAGGGTGAGGGTGTCGTCCTCGGAGGACGCTCGCCCGCCCGGCCCGGTGGCGTCCTCCCCGGGCGGCGGGGCGACGAACGCGTCGGCCGGGGTCAGGGCGGCCGCGGTCTCCTCACGCCGTCGCCGGGCCGTGTCGCTGCGGAGCCGGTCGGTGAGGCGGCGGGAGGCGACCCGGATCAGCCAGCCGCGCGGATTGCCGGGCACGCCCTGCTTCGGCCACTGCTCGGCGGCGGCGATCAGGGCCTCCTGGACGGCGTCCTCGGCCGGGTCGAAGTGCCCGTAGCGGCGGACGAGCGCGCCCAGGACCTGCGGCGCGTGGCGGCGCAGCAGGTCCTCGAAGCCGTCGTCCGTACGGTTCATCCCACCCGTGGGGCTAGTCGTCGATCCCGCCGCCGATGGTCCGGATGAGTACCGGGTACTCGGGCGCCCCGGCCGGCTGCGGACAGCGTGCCACACGGGCGGCGATCTCGGTCACCCGCTCCAGGCTCTCGCATTCGAGGACCCAGAACCCGGCGAGCAGCTCCTTGGTCTCGCTGTACGGCCCGTCCGAGACCACCGGCCGTCCCTCGGCGCCGAGGCTCACGGCCCGCCCCTGCGCGGGCTCCGTGAGCCCGTACGCGGACACCAGCTCGCCCGTCTCGGCGAGGTCGTCGTTGATGCCGCCCATGTGGGCGAACATCTCCTGCATGGCCTTCTCGTCCCAGACGGGACTGCCCGGGGACCCCTTGCCGGCCTGTGCGTCGTAGTCGGCCTGGCTGCCCTGGACCATCACCAGATACTTCATGACCGTCGCCTCCTGTAGCGATCTCTTCGTACTTCTTTTCCGCTTGCACAGGGGACGTCGGTGCCGGGCCCGGGTTCTCGACACGACGCGCGGTTCGTTTCGGGATTCACCCGCTGATTCACCCGCCGGAGGGGTCGGAAGAGGCCGTTCAGTAAAGTTCGGCTGCGTCTCGCTTCCGCTCGCTGCCACCGCTCCCTCCCACCTCTTCCCGCCCCCTCTCCTCCCGCTTCCCCCTCCTCCCACCTCCCTGTCCTCCCACTTCACTGTCCTCCCCTCCCGAACGACGAGGTCCCGGCCCGTGCCCCCATCTCCAGCCCTGCCCCCGCCGTCCGTCTCCGTCGTGGGGATCGGCGCGGACGGGTGGTCCGGCCTGCCCGCCGGAGCGCGCGGGGCGCTGCGGGAGGCGGAGGTGCTGATCGGCGGGGCGCGCCAGCTGGACCTGCTGCCCCCGGAGTGCGCGGGCGTACGGGTCGCGTGGCCGTCGCCGCTGCGCCCCGCCGTGCCCCGGCTGCTGGCCGAGCACGGGCGGCGCCGGATCGCGGTGCTGGCGAGCGGGGACCCGATGTTCTACGGGATCGGGCGCGCGATCGCGGAGGAGCTGGGGCCGGAGGGCGTGGAGGTGGGGGCGCTGCGCGTGCTGCCGCATCCGTCCTCGGTGTCGTACGCCTGCGCGCGGCTGGGCTGGCCCCTGGAGGACACGGAGGTCGTGACGCTGGTGGGCCGCCCGGTGGCGCGGCTCGCGCTCTTCCTCCACGAGGGGCAAAGGCTGCTGGTCCTGAGCGCGGACGCGACGACGCCCGCCACGGTGGCGGCCCTCCTCAGGGCCCACGGCTTCGGCCCGAGCCGGATGCGGGTGCTGGAGCAGCTGGGCAGCGAGGCGGAGGCGTACGCGGACGGCACCGCGGAGAGCTGGGCGCACGCCCCCGGCGACCGCCTGAACGTCATCGCGGTCGAGTGCCGGGCGACGGCGGACGCGCTGCGGCTGGGCACGGCCCCGGGCCTGCCGGACGAGGCGTACGAACACGACGGCCAGCTCACCAAGCGCCACATCCGGGCGGCCACGCTCGCGACCCTGGCGCCCGCACCCGGGGAGCTGCTGTGGGACGTGGGCGGTGGCTCGGGCTCGATCGCGATCGAGTGGATGCGATCGCACCGCGCCTGCCGTGCGGTGAGCGTGGAGCGGGACCCGGTGCGGGCGGAGCGGATCACGCGGAACGCGGAACGCCTGGGGGTCCCGGGGCTGCGCGTCGTGACCGGCCGGGCCCCCGCCGCCCTGGCCGAACTGGAAACGCCCGACGCGGTGTTCGTCGGCGGCGGTCTGACGGCACCGGGCCTGCTGGACGCGTGCTGGGAGGCGCTGCGGCCGGGGGGCCGGCTGGTGGCGAACACGGTGACGCTGGAGTCGGAGGCGCTGCTGGGAGAGCGGCACCGGGCGTACGGCGGGGAGTTGACCCGGCTGGCGGTGGCGCACGCGGTCCCGGTGGGCGGGTTCACGGGCTGGCGCCAGGCGATGCCGGTGACGCAGTGGTCGGTACGCAAACCCTCAGTCTCAGGAGATCGAACATGACGGTGTACTTCATCGGCGCGGGCCCGGGCGCCGCCGACCTGATCACGGTGCGCGGCGCGCGACTGCTCGCCGCCAGCCCGGTCTGCCTGTACGCGGGCAGCCTGGTCCCGGTCGAGCTGCTGGCCGAGTGCCCGGCGGGCGCCCGCCTGGTCGACACGGCGAACCTGGACATCGACCAGATCACCGAGGAGCTCGTACGGGCCCATGCGGACGGCCACGACGTGGCGCGGCTGCACTCGGGGGACCCGTCGGTGTTCAGCGCGGTGAACGAGCAGATGAAGCGCCTGGACGAGGCGGACATCCCCTACGAGGTCGTCCCCGGCGTCCCCGCCTTCGCCGCCGCTGCCGCGGCCCTGAAGCGCGAGCTGACGGTCCCCACGGTCGGCCAGACGGTGATCCTGACCCGCATCGCCCAGCGCGCCACGGCCATGCCGCCCGGCGAGGACCTGGCCACCCTGGGCCGCAGCGGCGCCCTGGTCGTCCTCCACCTGGCGGCCCGCTACGTGGACCGGGTGGTGGAGGAGCTGCTGCCGCACTACGGGGCCCACTGCCCGGCCGCGGTGGTCGCGATGGCGTCCCGCCCGGACGAGATCGTGCTGCGGGGCACGCTGGACTCGATCGCCGAGCAGGTGAAGGCGGCGGGCGTGATCAGGACGGCGGTCATCATGGTGGGGCGGACGCTGGGGGCTGAGCAGTTCCGGGACAGCCACCTGTACTCGGTGGGGCGGGACCGGCATGTGTGCTGATGCGCTCCCGGGGCCTGTTCCCGGGCCCTGAGTCACCGGACACGCTCGGGTGGTGGTTCTCCCGCCAGGGCTGCCAGGTGGAGCGCAGACCCGCTGCTCTCGCCGGCTCCCGAAGACCTTCGGTCCGGGGTGGTGTGAATGGACCTCGGTGACCGTGTGCCGGATGGCCCGGCGGTGCGTACCCCACCCGGTGGGACACGCCCCGCGGACGGAAGCCCGGCGGTCGTCCGTTCCGGCTTGCCCCCCACTGCCACCAGGCCCGTGCGCCGAGGTCCGCCTGCCGCCACCCACGCCTTGGGTGGTGCGGCGACCTCCGTATACGGCACGTGCAGCACGTGCGATCGCGTCGCGCTGTACGGGTGTCGCCTGTCGCGCCGACCCCGGCACGAGGTGTCCTTCTGTCATCGCCCCCGGCCGGGGCCGACCCGGAGGAGGCCTCCCCCATGACGGCAGTCCTGGAGACCCCTGTCTGCGGGAGCACCGGGCCCGTCAGTTCCCCGCGAGACCGCACGCGTACGTGTCCGCCGACGGGTGGCGGGGACGGTTCGCTACCCCCGCCCCACCACCGCCCCCGCCCGGTCGATGCAGATCACGTCCACGGCCACCGGGGCGCCCCGCAGCACGGACAGGGCTTCGTCGCGGGCGCGCGCCGCCACCAGGTCCCCCAGCGGCACCCCCGCCGCCTCGCACAGGCGCAGGGCCGCCAGGCCCGTGTTGGCTGTGGCGATCTCGGCGGCCAGGGACTCGTCCGCGCCGCCCTGGCGGGCCAAGGCGGCCAGGAAGGCCTTGTCGACCTGGGAGCGGGCCGAGTGGAGGTCCAGGTGGCCCGCGGCCAGTTTGGAGAGCTTGGCGAAGCCGCCGCAGACGGTGAGGCGGTCGATCGGGTGGCGGCGTACGTACTTCAGGACCGCGCCCGCGAAGTCCCCCATGTCCAGCAGCGCGATGTCCGGCAGGTCGTACTCCGCGCGTACGGTGCGCTCCGAGGTCGAGCCCGTGCAGCCCGCCACGTGGGTCAGGCCCGCGGCCCGCGCCACGTCGACACCCCGGCGGATCGAGTCGATCCACGCCGAGCAGGAGTACGGGACCACCACCCCCGTCGTCCCCAGGATCGACAGGCCGCCCAGGATGCCGAGGCGGCCGTTCCACGTCGAGCGGGCGATCTCCTCGCCGTGGTCCACGGACACCGTCACCTCCACGTCGCCCGGCTCCCCGTGCTCCGCCGCCACCCGCTCCACATGCTCACGCATCAACCGGCGCGGGACCGGGTTCACCGCCGGCTCCCCGACGTCCAGCGGCAGGCCGGGCAGCGTCACCGTCCCCACGCCCGGGCCCGCCCGGAACACCACCCCGGACCCGGGCGGCAACCTCCGTACCGTCGCCCTCACCAGCGCCCCGTGCGTCACGTCCGGGTCGTCCCCCGCGTCCTTCACCACCCCGGCGCTCGCCCGGCCCGGCCCCAGCTCCTCCACCGCCAGCGCGAACGCCGGTGTCTGGCCCTTCGGCAGCGTGATGCTCACCGGGTCCGGGAAGTCGCCGGTCAGCAGCGCCGTGTACGCGGCCGTGGTCGCCGCCGTCGCGCAGGCACCGGTCGTCCAGCCGGGGCGCAGCCCGGTGTGCTTGAGTTGGGCATCGCGGCCCCCGCGGAGCCCGGTGCCCGCCGCCGGTGCCCCGTCGCCGCCCGTACCCCGTGCCTCAGCGTTCATGAGAAGAGTCCGTTTCGATGCCTGTGCCTGTGCCTGTGCATGTGCTTGTTCTGGGAGGGACGACCGAGGCCCGCCGGCTGGCCGAGAGTCTTGCCGGTGACCGGCGCGTCCGGGTCACCACCTCGCTCGCCGGGCGGGTCGCCTCTCCCCGGCTGCCGCCGGGGGAGGTCCGCGTCGGTGGGTTCGGGGGGCCCGAGGGGCTGGCGGAGTGGGTGCGTGCGCACCGGGTCGACGGCCTCGTCGATGCCACCCACCCCTTCGCCGCCACCATGAGCCGGAACGCGGCCCGGGCCGCCGCGCAGGCCCATGTTCCCCTCCTCGCCCTCCGCCGCCCCGGCTGGGTGGCCCAGGACGGCGACCGCTGGCACTCCGTCGCCTCGCTCGCCGAGGCCGCCGAACTGCTGCCCGCACTCGGGGAGAGGGTCTTCCTCACCACCGGGCGGATGGGGCTCGCCGCCTTCGCGGACCTGGACGCGCTGTGGTTCCTCGTACGGTCCGTCGACGCGCCGGAGCCGCCCGCACCGGCCCGGATGGACGTGCTCCTCGACCGGGGGCCGTTCGAGCTGGAGGGGGAGCGGGAGATCCTTCGGCGGCATCGCATCGATGTGCTGGTGACCAAGGACAGCGGGGGAGCCGCCACCGCCCCCAAGCTCACCGCCGCCCGTGAGGCCGGGATCCCCGTCGTCGTGGTGCGGCGGCCACCGGTTCCCGGAGGGGTTCCGGTGGCCGCCACGCCGGACGAGGCCGCGGAATGGGTCGTACGGAGGCTCTACGCGGACGGCTCCGAAGGCGCGCAGGTCCCCGAGGGCGCGGACGGCTCCGAGGGGGCGGAAGGTTCCGAAGGCGCGGACGGCTCCGGCGTCTCCGGGTAGCGGCGCGGGGTCCAGACGATGCCCTGGTCCGCCCCGGAACCGCCCCGCCGCACCCAGCGCGTCTGCGACGAGCCCACGATCAGCAGCGTCCGCATGTCCACCTCCGCCGGGTCGACATCGGCCAGCCGCACTGTCCGTACGGACTCCGTCGCGCCGCCCACGTCCCGCGCCAGCACCACCGGGGTGTCCGGGGAGCGGTGCTCCAGCAGCAGGTCGCGGGCCTGGCCGACCTGCCAGGTGCGGGACTTGGAGCCCGGGTTGTAGAGGGCGAGGACCAGGTCGGCCAGGGCAGCGGCGCGGAGCCGTTCCGCGATGACCTCCCACGGCTTGAGCCGGTCCGAGAGGGAGATCGTGGCGTAGTCGTGGCCGAGCGGTGCACCGGCGCGCGCCGCCGCCGCGTTGGCCGCCGTGACCCCGGGCAGGACCCGTACGGGAATCTCCTCGTACTCCTCCTGCGAGGCCACCTCCAGCACCGCCGTCGCCATCGCGAAGACCCCCGGGTCGCCGCCCGAGACCACCGCGACGCGGTGGCCCCGCCGGGCCAGGTCCAGCGCGAACTCCGCCCGCTCCGACTCCACCTTGTTGTCCGAACCGTGCCGCGCCTGGCCGGGGCGGACCGGGACCCGGTCCAGGTAGGTGGTGTAGCCGACCAGGGCGTCGGCCGCCGCCAGCGCGCCCCGCGTCTGCGGGGTCAGCCACAGCGGGCCCGCCGGGCCGGTGCCGACCACGACCACGTCTCCGGGGGTCGCAGGCGCGGGGCGCGGCGCGTCCACCCGGCTCGGCAGCACCGCCACCGAGAAGTACGGCACCGACGCCGGGTCGATGTCCGCCAGTTCGCCCGTACGCTCCCCGGCCATCGTCGCCCGCTCGACGTACCGCGCCTCGGCCAGCCGGCCGGAGGCCTCGAACGCGCCGCGCACCGCCGGGAACGTACGCCCCAGCTTCATCACCACCGCCGTGTCGGTGGCCGCGAGCCGGGCCGTCAGCTCCTCCTCCGGCAGCGTGCCGGGCAGGATCGTCAGGATCTCCTCGCCCTCCACGAGGGGCGTGCCCAGGCGGGCCGCCGCCGCACTCACCGAGGTGACGCCCGGGATGACCTCGGTGGCGTACCGGTCGGCCAGGCGCTTGTGCATGTGCATGTACGAGCCGTAGAACATCGGGTCGCCCTCGGCGAGGACCGCCACGGTCCGGCCCGCGTCCAGGTGCGCCGCGAGCCGGGCCGCGGCCTTCTCGTAGAACTCCTCCAGCGCGCCCCGGTAGCCGCCCGGGTGGTCCGTGGTCTCCGTCGTGACGGGGTAGACCAGGGCCTCCTCGATGTGGTCGGGCCGCAGGTGCGCCGCCGCGATGGACCGGGCGATCGAGCGGCCGTGGCGGGCGCTGTGGTACGCGACGACGTCCGCCTCGCCGATGGCCTGGACGGCCCGCAGCGTCATCAGGTTCGGGTCGCCGGGGCCGAGGCCGACGCCGTAGAGCTTGCCGCCGCCGACTCCGATTGCGCTTCCGCTGATCTCGCTCACTCCTACTCTTCCTCGCTCGCGATGGCGTTGAGCGCCGCCGCCGCTATCGCGCTGCCGCCGCGTCGGCCCCGGACGATCAGGTGCTCCAGGCCCGACGGGTGCGCGGCCAGGGCGTCCTTGGACTCCATCGCGCCGACGAAGCCGACCGGGACGCCGATGACGGCGGCGGGGCGCGGGGCCCCTTCCTCGATCATCTCCAGGAGGCGGAACAGGGCCGTCGGCGCGTTGCCCACGGCCACGACCGCCCCCTCCATCCGGTCCCGCCACAGCTCCAGGGCCGCCGCGCTGCGGGTCGTGCCCATCTTCGCGGCCAGCTCGGGCACGGACGGGTCGGAGAGCGTGCACACCACGTCGTTGTCGGCCGGGAGCCGCTTGCGGGTGACCCCGCTGGCCACCATCGCCACATCGCAGAGGATCGGTGCGCCTGCGCGCAGCGCGGCGCGGGCGTCGGCCACGGCGTTCGGTGAGAAGGCGAGGTCGCGTACGAGATCGACCATGCCGCAGGCGTGGATCATCCGGACGGCGACCTGGCTGACATCGGCGGGCAGCCCGGCGAGATCCGCCTCCGCGCGGATGGTGGCGAAGGACTGGCGGTAGATCGCCGGTCCGTCCTTCTCGTACTGGTGCACAGTGCTGTCGCTTTCTTCTGCCGTTACGTGGGGGACTGCGGGGTGCTGGTGGGGACTTCGGGGTGCTGGGGACTGCGGGGCGCTCAGGCGCGGGCGTCGGCCACCGCCGCCGCCAGCCGCCCCGGATCGTTCCGCACGGTCGTCGGGGCGCCCCGCCGCTCGCCCCGTACGTGCGAGATTCGGTGCCCGTCCGGTGTGACGACCACGTCGATCCACTCTCCGTGGGGGTGGCCGCAGCGGCGTTCGCACCCGGACCAGTACACAGGTAGCCGCCCGGGCCGCCCCACGGCGGCCCCCGCCTCGGCGCGTACATCGGCCAGCGACTTCGCGCAGCCGGGGTGGCCGATGCAGGCTCCCACACCGGTCCAGGGGGAGTCGGGGGTGGTGATCAGCCCGGCCCCGGACAGCGCGCGGAGCACCTCGGCCGCCTCCTCCCCGGGGAAGGGGCCGGGGACGACGATCCCGCGCCAGGGGGTGAGCCGCAGCTGGTCGCCGTACCTCCTGGCCGTCTCCGTGAGCAGCCGCCACTGGTCCGGGGTGAGCCGCCCCAGGGGTACGTCGACGCTGAGCGCGGTCGTCGAGCCGACCGGACCGGGGGCGGGAGCGGCCGCCTCGCGAGGGCGGGGGCGCGGGCGGTGGACGGCCGGGCCCGCCGCCGTGCCGATGGCCCTGACCAGCTCGGTCCGTACGTCGTCGGGCAGGTCCTTCACGCGCCAGGCGGCGGAGTTCCGGGGGGTGGAGTCGCGGGCGCTGGAGCGGGGGCCCTGGGCTGCGGAGTCCGGGCTTCCGGAGTCCCGGGCAACGGCGGAGTCCCGGGCGGCGGAGTTCTGGGCAGCGGCGGCGAAGTCCTGTGCAGCGGCGGGGGTTTTGGCGGCGGCGCTGTCCTGGGCGGCGCGGAGGAACGCCTCGGCGGCCCGGAGCGCGGCGCGCGGTGCCTCGGCGGCGGACGGCAGCCGGAACACCTTGTCCTCCGCACCGATCCGCAGCAGGGCGTGTGGCCCCTCGGCGATCAGCGTCACGTCCGCCCCCAGCGTGTCCACGTCACCGCCGCCGGCGTCCAGGGCGAACAGGAAGCGGCCGGAGAGCGTCGCGGCGGCGGAGGAACCGCACACCAGCCGGTCCAGCTCTCCCAGCCAACCCGTCAGCGAGGGCGAACCGTCCAGCCCCGCCAGCGGCGACGCCACGATGTTGCGGGCCCGCTCGTGCGCGGCGGAGGGCAGCAGCCCGGCGCCCGTGAGCAGAGCGGCCAACGCGCCGCCGCACCCGGAACCGAGACCGCGCAGCTGCACGTTGCCCCGCGAGGTGAGATGCAGCTCACCGTCCCCGAACCGCTCGGCCGCGGCCAGCAGCGTGTCCGCCTGGTCGGCGGTCAGCACACCGCCGGGTATCCGTACGCGGGCCAGAGCCCCGTCGTCCGCCCGGTGCAGCCGCAGCGTTCCGGGGCAGGCGTCGCCGCCGGTGCGGGGGGAGGCGCCACCCGCGGAAACGGGCGAGGGGGCGGAATCGGGCATGGCGGCGAGCATACCGACCGGGCCGGTCCCGGCGGCAGGCTCGCGGCTGTGACCTGAGGGACAGAGGCGGGGGCCGACGGCCACGGTGACGGTGGACGCACGGGGAGGGCGGCCACCGGAACAGAGGCGACGGGGCCGGATCCCTCCCGAACAGCCCAGGGACACCAGGACAGACCGTCCAGGGACACCAGGACAGACCGTCCAGGGACACCAGGACAGACCGTCCAGGGGCGCCAGGGACAGAGCCCCCTTCCGCGACAGCCTCCGCACCACAGTGCTCCCCCGCGACAGCACCATCCGCCCACCCCCCAAACAGTGATCACCACCGCACCCCCGCCCCCTGCCCCGCTCCCGCCCTCGCCGCTTAGGATGCAGGCGGTGGTCCGTTCAGGCCGCCATCGCCAGACGGCGACAGGGGAGGAAGCCCGGTGAGATTCCGGCGCGGTCCCGCCACTGTGAGTCCGGCCGCCACCACCGGCTGCCGGACGAGTCAGGAACTCCCTTCTCCGAGTGCCCGGTAGCCGCCGGGCCGCCCGGGGAAACCCTCCGACACCACCCGGGGCGTGGACACCCCGAGGAAGGCCTGACGCAGCATGATCCTGCTCCTGTCGACGTCCGACACCGACCTCCTGAGCGCCCGCGCTTCCGAGGGGCCGGTCACCTACCGGTACGCCAACCCCTCCCGCCTCGACCTCGACGGCCTGCCGGAACTGCTGGACGGCGTCGACCTCGTCGTCGTACGGCTCCTCGGTGGCGTCCGGGCGTGGCAGGAAGGGCTCGACGCGGTGCTGGCCACCGGGCGGCCTGTCGTCGTGCTGACCGGTGAACAGGCCCCGGACGCCCAGCTGATGGCCGCCTCCACCGTGCCGATCGGGATCGCGGCCGAGGCGCACGCGTACCTCGCGCACGGCGGGCCCGCCAACCTGGAGCAGCTGGGCCGGTTCCTCTCCGACACCGTGCTGCTGACCGGCCACGGCTTCGAGCCGCCCGCCCCGGCCCCCGCGTGGGGCCCGCTGGAGCGGGACGCCCGGGAGCTGCCCGAGGGCGCGCCGACGGTGGCCGTCCTCTACTACCGCGCCCACCACATGAGCGGCAACACGGCGTTCGTGGACGCGCTGTGCGCGGCGGTCGAGGACGCGGGGGCCCGGCCGCTCCCGCTGTACGTCGCCTCTCTCCGTACGCCGGAGGCCGACCTGGTCGACGCCCTCCGCGCCGCCGACGCCATCGTGACCACCGTCCTCGCGGCGGGCGGCACCAAGCCGGCCGAGGCGTCGGCCGGTGGCGACGACGAGTCGTGGGACGCGGGCGCGCTGACCCAGCTCGACGTGCCGATCCTCCAGGCGCTCTGCCTCACCAGCCCGCGCAGCGCCTGGGAGGAGAACGACGAGGGCGTCTCCCCGCTGGACGCGGCCACGCAGATCGCGGTGCCGGAGTTCGACGGCCGGCTGATCACGGTCCCGTTCTCCTTCAAGGAGATCGACGAGGACGGGCTTCCGGCGTACGTGCCCGACGCCGAGCGCGCGGCCCGGGTCGCCGGGATCGCCGTACGCCACGCGAAGCTCCGCTCCATCCCGAACGCGGAGAAGCGCATCGCGCTGGTGCTCTCCGCCTACCCGACCAAGCACTCCCGCATCGGCAACGCGGTCGGCCTCGACACCCCCGCCAGCGCCGTGGCCCTGCTGCGGCGACTGCGCGCCGAGGGGTACGACTTCGGCCCGGAGGAGGACATCCCGGGCCTGGTCTCCGGCGACGGCGACGAGCTGATCTACGCCCTCATCGAGGCGGGCGGCCACGACCAGGAGTGGCTGACCGAGGAGCAGCTGGCGAAGAACCCGGTCCGGATCCCGGCCGCCGACTACCGCCGCTGGTTCGCCCGACTCCCGCAGGAGCTGCGGGAGTCGGTGGAGGAGCACTGGGGCCCGGCCCCCGGCGAGATGTTCGTCGACCGCTCCGCCAACCCGGAGGGGGACATCGTCCTCGCCGCCCTGCGGCGCGGGAACCTGCTCATCCTCATCCAGCCGCCGCGCGGCTTCGGCGAGAACCCGATCGCGATCTACCACGACCCCGATCTCCCGCCGTCCCACCACTACTTGGCCGCCTACCGCTGGATCGCCGCCTCCGCCGAGGACAACGGGTTCGGCGCGGACGCGATGATCCACCTGGGCAAGCACGGCAACCTGGAGTGGCTGCCCGGCAAGAACGCGGGCCTCTCGGCCGCCTGCGGCCCCGACGCCGCACTCGGTGACCTCCCCCTGGTCTACCCGTTCCTGGTGAACGACCCGGGCGAGGGTACGCAGGCGAAGCGCCGCGTCCACGCCACGCTGATCGACCACCTCGTGCCGCCCATGGCCCGCGCCGACAGCTACGGCGACATCGCGCGGCTGGAGCAACTCCTCGACGAGCACGCCCAGATCGCCGCGATGGACCCGTCGAAGCTCCCGGCCATCCGCGCCCAGATCTGGACGCTGATCCAGGCAGCGAAGCTCGACCACGACCTCGGGGTGGAGGACCGCCCGGAGGACGAGGGCTTCGACGACTTCATCATGCATCTCGACGGGTGGCTCTGCGAGATCAAGGACGTTCAGATCCGCGACGGGCTCCACGTCCTCGGCAACCCGCCCGCCGGGAACGACCGGGTCAACCTGGTCCTCGCCGTGCTCCGCGCCCGCCAGATCTGGGGCGGTACGGCATCCCTCCCCGGCCTGCGCGAGGCCCTGGGCCTCGACGAGTCGGCCGCCACCCGCACCGACGCGGACGCGATCGAGGAGCAGGCGCGTGCCCTGGTCCAGGCGATGGACGACGCGGACTGGGACCCGGCGGCAGTGGCGGCCGTGGCCGCCGGCCTGCCGGACGCCGTGGCGGACATCCTCGCCTTCGCGGCCACCGAGGTCGTCCCGCGCATGGCGGCGACGACCGACGAACTCACCCACGCCGTCCACGCGTTGAACGGCGGCTTCGTCCCGGCGGGCCCCTCCGGCTCCCCGCTCCGCGGCCTGGTCAACGTCCTCCCCACGGGCCGCAACTTCTACTCGGTCGACCCGAAGGCGGTCCCCTCCAAGCTGGCGTGGGAGACGGGCCAGGCCCTGGCCGACTCCCTCCTCACCCGCTACCGCACCGACAACGGCGAGTGGCCCACCTCGGTCGGCCTCTCCCTCTGGGGTACGAGCGCGATGCGCACGGCGGGCGACGACATCGCGGAGGCGTTCGCGCTGCTGGGCATCCGTCCCGTCTGGGACGACGCCTCGCGCCGCGTGACGGGCCTGGAGCCCATCCCGTACGAGGAGTTGGGCCGACCGCGCATCGACGTCACGCTCCGCATCTCGGGCTTCTTCCGGGACGCGTTCCCGCACACGATCGGGCTGCTCGACGACGCCGTACGCCTCGCCGCCTCGCTCGACGAACCGGCCGAGCAGAACTACGTACGGGCCCACGCCCAGGCCGACCTGGCCGAGCACGGTGACGAACGCCGGGCCACCACCCGCATCTTCGGCTCGCGCCCCGGCACGTACGGCGCCGGCCTCCTCCAGCTCATCGACTCCCGCGACTGGCGCACCGACGCCGACCTCGCGGAGGTCTACACGGTCTGGGGCGGCTACGCCTACGGCCGCGAACTCGACGGCCGCCCGGCCCGCGAGGAGATGGAGAGCGCCTACAAGCGCATCGAGGTCGCCGCGAAGAACACCGACACCCGCGAGCACGACATCGCGGACTCGGACGACTACTTCCAGTACCACGGCGGCATGGTGGCCACCGTGCGCGCGCTCAAGGGCAAGGCCCCGGAGGCGTACATCGGGGACTCCACCCGCCCCGAGACCGTCCGCACGCGCACGCTCGTCGAGGAGACCTCCCGCGTCTTCCGTGCCCGGGTCGTCAACCCCAAGTGGATCGAGGCGATGCGCCGCCACGGCTACAAGGGCGCGTTCGAGCTGGCGGCCACGGTCGACTACCTCTTCGGCTACGACGCCACGACGGGCGTGGTCGCGGACTGGATGTACGACAAGCTCACCGAGACGTACGTCCTCGACCCGGAGAACCGCCAGTTCCTCCAGGAGGCCAACCCCTGGGCCCTGCACGGCATCGCGGAACGCCTGCTGGAGGCCGAGTCGCGCGGCATGTGGGCCAAGCCGGACCCGGCGGTCCTCGACGCGCTGCGCCAGGTCTACCTGGAGACGGAGGGCAACCTGGAGGGCGAGGACTGACGGGCCCCGGCCCCTCCCTCCCCGGCTCGTCTTCCCTCTGCCCTGCCCGCCCCGGAGCCGACGCGATCACGGTCGTGGGGCGACGGGGTGGGGCAGGTGAGGGTCCGGGGAGGGGGCGGGGCGAGCTCTCCTTCCGGAAACCCCGGCTTGGTACGTTGCCGGGGCGACGCCCGACGAGGGGGAGACCGACGAGGGGGAGTACGGGCACATGCCATGGGAAGAGTGGGAGCGGCTGAAGCAGGACGCCTCCCAGCGCCAGGGCGCCGGGACGGAGCCCGGGGAGCAGACCGGGATGCGCCTCAACCAGCTGCCGCCGGAGGACCGCCCCGGGACCGGAGCCGGTACCAGCAGCGTCACCGGTGGAGTGAAGTCCACGAAGAAGGCGTGGAACGACGCGGGCGCGGGCGTCGGCGCGCTGCGGGAGCCCCTCGACAAGGCAGTGGGCAAGCTGCGGGAGGGACAGCAGGGGCTCGGCGCGGGCGACGGCTGTCTGACGGCCGGGGCGCAGAAGACCGTGCACACGTCGTGGGACCGGTACGTCAGGGAACTCGGCAAGCGGTGCGGCAGCGTCAAGGGAATCCTGGAGAAGACCGGGCACGACCTGCTGCTGACCGACCAGGCCGTGGTCGGCGAGTTCGGGAAGATCAAGACCGAGTACGCGGACACGCCCGCCATCGGTGGCAAGAGCGCGGGGCGGTGACGGGGACCCGGTGAACCTCACGACGCTCAAGCAGCTCAGGCCCGCTGAGTGGGAGCAGGCCGCCGACGGCTACCGCGCCACCGGTGACATGGCCGCCGAGGCCAAGGACCAGGTGGAGAACGTCGTCGCCGCCGGGATACGGAAGTCGCTGCGGGGCGAGGCGGCCGACGCGGCGCTCGAGGAGCTGAAGCTGCTCGCGGCCAACTTCCACTACACCCAGGTGCAGTGCGGCCTGGTGAGCGCCGCGCTCAACGGGTTCGCCCACGACATGGACGCGGCCCGGAAGAAGCTGCTGTCGGCGCTCGACGACGCCGAGTCCCGTAAGTTCACGGTCGGACCGGACGGCAGCGTCACCTACCCGGCGGCGGCGCCGCGCAACGGGGTCGAGCTTCCCCCCGAGGGCGGCTCCACCAACGGGCTCACCGACCCCACCGCGCAGGCCGTCGGCCGCCAGGCGGCGAGGTTCCAGCCCAACCCGCACGCGGCGGTGGCGCAGGAGATCGCCGACCGGATCGCGGAAGCGCTGAAGGCGGCGAGCGAGGCGGACGCGAAGTGGGCCCCGAAGGTGCGGGCGCTGGAGGCGGACGACGACCTCACCGTCTCCGACGCCGACTGGAAGGACGCGCGGTCGGACATGGAGGGGGTGCGGGAGGCGGGCAAGGCCTACCTGGACGCGATCGGCGCCCCGCCGAAGGACGGCACCCCGAAGGAGAACGCCGACTGGTGGGCGGGGCTCAGCCCCGAGGACCGCGAGGCGTACCTCTCCCTGGACCCGGCGCTGGTCGGCAGGCTGGACGGGCTTCCCTCCGACATCCGGGACGAGGCGAACCGGGTCGTCCTCGACGAGACACAGGCCGCCCACCGCCTCCAGCTGAACGGCATCCCCGCCCCGCCCGCCAACGAGTGGACCTGGATCACCTCGGGCCGCTACCCCGTCAAGGTCCACACCGACGAGTGGATGGCCTGGGACAAGAAGTACGGGGACGACTACCGTCGGCTGAACGCCTCGCTCAAGGGCATGGACGCGATCCGGACCCGCTTCGACCAGACCGGCGAACGCGGCCTCCCCGAGGCGTACCTGCTCGGGTTCAGTGCCGAGGGCAACGGCCGGGCCATCATCGCCACGGGCAACCCGGACACCTCCGAGCACCAGGCGGTGTACGTGCCCGGCACCACGTCGAACCTCAGCAAGGTCGAGGGCGACATCAACCGGATGACCCAGCTCTGGCGCCAGACCCAGGAGGCGACGCCCGGCGCGTCCGTCTCGGCCATCACCTGGCTCGGCTATGACGCCCCGCAGGACATCGTCAAGGACGCGCCCTTCGAGCACTACGCGTACGACGGCGCCCCCGCCTACCGGCAGTTCCTGGACGGCCTGGAGACCTCCCACAGCGGCCCGGGCGACCCGCACCGCACGGCCATCGGCCACAGTTACGGCACCACCCTCATCGGGGCCGCCGCGCAGAAGGGCGAGCTGAACGCGGACGACGTGATCTTCGCGGGGAGCCCGGGCGTCAAGGTCGGATCGGCCGAGGAGATGGACGTACCGAAGGGGCACGTGTGGAACGCGGAGGCCGACGGCGACCCGGTCCCCGACATCGGCCGCTGGGGCCACGGCGGCAGCCAGTGGAGACTGGGCGGCGGAGTGTTCCTCATCCCGAGCGACGAGGTCTTCGGCGCCAACCAGATGAACACCGCCCCGGAGGGCGCCGGATCGACGGCGACCAAGGGGGTGGAGGGGCACAGCGGCTACTGGGACGAGTCCTCGACGGCGCTGAAGAACCAGGCGCTGGTGGTGGTGGGTGAGTACGGTGACGTCACCAGGCCGGAGTGAGGCGCCCCTTCTCCCCTCCCTCGCCCCTTTCGGCCCCCGCTTCCGCTCCCGACCGAGGTTCTCCGTGCTCCGACCTGGACTCCGCCCCCGACTCCGATCCGCGACCGGTCCCCCCGTGCGCCGCGCCCCTCGGGCCCCCGCCGCCCTCACCCTCGCCCTGACCGGCCTTCTCCTCCTCAGTCTCAGTGGATGTGGCATGACCGACTCCGACAGCGGCAACACCGGCCCGAGCTCCGCTCCCGACTCTTCCGCGAGCGACGGCGGTTCGGCGGAATCCGGCGGACCGTCCGGGGGCCTCCCGTACGCGGGTGTCGCCACCACGGACGAGGCGGCGGACGCGCTCGAGGCCGTCTCCAGCCGGATCTACACGTACCTCGGCGTGCCCGGGAAGGCGTCCGAGCCGGGTCCGGGGGTCAAGGAGTGCGAGGGGAAGGACCCCGAGCGCTTCTTCAGCGTGTACCACCCGTGGAACTTCCTGCCGGCGTCCGCCGAGGACACGGATGTGGCGATGGAGAACCTCAAGAAGAAGCTCAGCACCGGTGACTGGGTACTGAAGAGGGAGTACCGGGACAACAGCGAGAACAGGAACCTGAACCTTGTCGCCGACAACGACAAGAAGAAGGTGAGCGCCTGGATCGTCCAGTACCGGGAGCGGGCGAAGCCGAGCCTGGGGATCACGCTCACGTCGGGCTGCTACGAGGTCCCCGAGGGCGCGACGGTGGAGAGGTTCTGAGGAGGGCGCCGGGCGGTCCGCCCGCCGCCGCCCGGTCATCGCTTCCCGCACCTTCGCCCCTGCCCCCGCCCCCGCCCACTGCCCCGCAAGGCCAGGAGGGAGATACGACGGGGGGTCGGCCGACTCCGGGCCGGTGCCGCTTCACGCGGGGTGGCCGGAGCGCGCCTCTACCGCGTCCAGCAGCAGCCCCATCACGAACTCGAACTGATCGTCTTCGTCGGCCTGTGCCAAATACGGTGCTACGGAGGCGAGTTGCGGGAAGCGCTGAGGCGAGGCCATCAGGTACTCGCGCTGCCAGGCCATCCGGTCGCCCTCCCGCTCCGGCCCGCCCAGCATGGCCGACGCGGCCTCGAAGGAACTCATCGCCAGTGTGACGTCGACCAGCGCCCGGTAGTAGCGGGCGGACTCCCGCGCGCCGAATCCCGCTTTCAGCAGCGCGCCGATGACCAGGTCCGCGCCCCGGAACTCCGCGTCGCGCCGGGACACCCGGGAGGCGACCAGTACGGCGAGCGCCGGGTGCGCCAGGCAGGCCCCGCGCACCCGGCGGGCCAGCCCGGTCAGCGTCGCCCGCCAGGTCGGGCCGGGCTCGAAGCCGTCGACGGCCTCGGCGATCAGGCGCTCGGCGAGGCCGAGCAGGATGTCGTCCTTGCCGGAGAAGTAGCGCAGCACCGCTGTGTGGTTGGACCCCAGGTCCGCGCCGAGCCTGCGCAGCGTCAGCGCCTCCGGACCTTCCCGCTCCAGCACCGCCAGGGCCGCGTCCAGGATGCGTTCCCGGCTGAGCGCGTTCGACGGGGGCCGCCCCCGCCTGGCGCCGGCGGATCTGGGGGCCGGGCTGTCGGGATCGGTCATGCCTCCATCCTAGGGCGCGGCGGCCGCGACCCCGGGGGCGTGCGAGCGGACCCTCCAGAGGCTCCCACCTGCCCGTACTCGTCCATCCGCACGCTCTGCCGCTCCGTTATCCATCTGCCGACAGGTGGGCCACCAGAGCGGTGAGCGCCGCCGCGGTCTCGCCGTCCAGTGCGGGGTCGTCGGCCACCGGCCAGGCGCTGGTCTTCACCACCACCACGTCGGCATCCGGGTCGACCCAGAGGAACTGCCCGTATATCCCGAGACCGGTGAAGGCCCGCCCCGCCCCGCCGAGGGTCCACCACTGGTTGGCGTACCCGTAGTGGGCGGGGTACCGCTCACCGAGCGCACCGACCTCCAGATGCGGCAGACCGGCCCCGCGGCCGCGCTCCACCCACGCCTGCGGGACGACCTGCTCCCCGCCCCACCGGCCCTCGCGGGCCATCAGCAGGCCGAGCCGGGCCATGTCCCGCACCGTGGCGTTGAACGACCCGCCCCCGACGGCCGTACGCGGCGTCCCCCGCGACAGCGCGTAGTACGCGTCGCACTCCGCCCCGACCGGCCCCCACAGCCGCTCGGCGGCGTACTGCGCCAGCGTCCGGCCGGTCGCCGCCTCCAGGACCCAGCCCAGCACCTGGGTGTCGAGCGTCGAGTAGTTGAACCGGGTGCCCGGCGTGCTGTGCGGCGGCACGGACCGCACGGCTTCCAGCACGGTGCCCCCCTGCCCGGCCACCGCGCGCATCAGCCGGTTGACGGGGGCCTGCGGGTCCTCGTAGTCCTCCTCCCCGCCCGCCCCGCTGCTCATCTGCAGCAGGTCCTCGACCGTCGGCCCGTCGAACGCCGAACCGGCCAGCTCCGGGCAGTACGTGACGGCCTTGTCGTCCGTCGACCCGATCGCGCCCTCCTCCAGCGCGATCCCCACCAGCACCGAGGTCACCGACTTCGTCAGCGAGAACAGCTGGAACCGGCGGTCCGGCCCCGCGAACCGGCCCGGGTAGGCCTCGTGCACCAGACGCCCCCGGTGCACGACCGCGAACCCTGTCGTACGCGTCCGGGTGTGCAGATCGGCCGATGTGTACCTCACCCCGTCCCACTCGTACGTGAACTCCAGGCGCCGGGGAGCCCGCGGCAGCACACTCGGGCGGCCGGCCCGCGGCACGGTCTCCGAGGGCAGCAGCAACGACATGTGCGCGAACGTCCACTCGTTCAACGGCGGGCGCATCATCAGCTCGTCCTGATGCCGCCACGCCCACCGCGCCCCCGCGGCGGCCCCCACGACCGCCGCAGCCGCCGCGACCCCGGTCGCCCACTTGCTCTCGCCCACCATGTCACCGCACCTCACAGACGCTCGCCCGCTAATTTTGAACCAATGGTGACACCGTTGGTTCGCCGGGGCAAGGAGGCGCGCAACGCAGGCCCGCCCGGTGCGCAGCGAGAACGGGGGCCGGGTCGCACCCGCCTGAGCCCGTTCCATCGACAGCGACCCCCCATCGGTCACCTGGGTCTGTTCACGAGTTCCTCGGTGAACAAAGCCAGTCCCCCTCGTGCCGCGCCTCAGGCGTGCCCTGTCGGCATGACGCTGTGGATGCGGGACAGAGTGAAGACTCGTTCGGCTTCACGCAGGTGGCACCAGGCTTCGAGGTAGGGCGGGTCGAGTTCGAGGCGGGTGAGGGTGCGCACGGTGCGGGCGCCCGAGGCGGAGACGTATTCGATCGCGATGGCGGTGCCGGCGTCGAGGGCGTGACCGAGCTGGCGTACGTCGGCGTACGTCAGCTGCTTCGCGTACCCGGCGACGATCTCCTCGGTGTCCGTCCCGAAGGGGCCTCCGGCGCCGAAGGGATCGGGGTCCGGCAGGGTCGGCGGGGCCGCGAGCAGTCGGACAGCCACAGCGTGTGAGTCGACGGCCTCCGACACCGCAGCCGCCGTGTGCGCCACGAGTCGTCCGCCGGTCTTCGCGGATGGCTTCCGTGCGGTCGGAACAGCGGCTGCCCGCTGGGTCGGAACCCTCTCGACGCGTACGGTCCCGTCCGGGGCCTCGGCGACGGGGGCATAGCCCTGGTCCCGCAGGGCGGCAAGGGTCTGATCAGGCGTGCCGGCGCTGACGAGCACCGTCGGGGCGAGCTGCCGCAGCCCGATTGGCGAGAGCCCTCGGTGGGCGGCGATTTCGGCCAGGAGGGACGGCTCGTCGCCGTGGATGACGCAGGCGGCGGGAGCGACGCGCACACGGCCGTGACGGCGTGCGGCATCGGCGATGAGGTAGGACAGGGGCTGTGGCAGGGGCCCCTCGGCGATGGCGGCCAGCTCGGCGGAGACTTCGTCCGGAGCGAGACCGGCGTCCAGGGCCCGTCGGATGCTGGCGGCGCTGAACCGCCATACCGAGGCCACCCCGCTCGTCTCCCGGTCCGCGGTCGCGTCCAGGAGTTCGGCGAGGCTCCCCGCGGGCGCGCCGCTGACGACGGCCGTGAGATCGCTGCCGAGCCGGGCTGTGCCGGTGGCCTTCGGCAGCAGCCGTCGGCACTCGGTGGCCAGCACCTCGGCGTCGCCGGCCAGCAGAGCCGCACCGAGCGGGGAGAGTGAGCCCCGGGCGATGACGCCCAGCAGCTCGGCCTCGCGGACCGCGGTGGTGAACGGCGCCTCGTCCTGGAAGGACAGGTGGGCGAGCGGACGGTGCCAGGCCGCGGACGGGCCCAGATCCGTGGCGACCCGCGCGCCCAGCCCCTCCGGGAGCTGTGCCGCAGCGGTGAGGAGTCCCCTGCGCGCCTGCAGGCAGCCGTCGCAGGGAGACGCTCCGGCCAAGGCGGGTAGCGCTTTGTTCTCCTCGTCGCGGGCCTGGGACGGGGTGAGCGGCAGGTTCCACCATGCCTGGAGCAGTACGGCGAACCGTGCCGCGGGTTCCTGCGCCGCCCAGGCGTCGTACTTCTGGGTGGGCGCGACGCGGTGGCCGTCTCTGGCCAAGAGTCCGACCGCGTACGCGGCCTCCAGGACGAGACGCACCGCGACGTCGTCGGCCTGTGCGGCCTTGCCGATCCGGACGAGTTCACGTGCGCCGATCCCCCCGGACTTCAGCCGGGCCGGGGGTGCCGACGAGCAGACCGACAGGACCGAGGCGGCGTGGGCCGCGAAGCCCGTGGCCGCTGCCGCCGCCTCTCGTTCCACCTCCGCAGCGGCGACGGACACCAGCTCTGCGGCAGGCGGTACGGGATCGAACGGGGCATGCCAGTCGGGGCCGCGGAGTGCGAGTGCCACTTCGGCGGGCATGCGGGCCGGCCCGTATCCGTGACGGCTCCGGATCAGCAAGCCCCGGTCGAGGGCCCATCGCTCGCCGGGCCGGGAATCGGAATCGGGGGCCCCGGACACGATGAGCTCCGTGTGCCGCGGTGCGGACCTCGCTCGGTGTTCGAGCAGCTCGCGGGCAGAGGAGGGAGCCTTCGCGACCATGGAGGCGATGCGTTCCGGATCGCCATGGTGGTGCAGGAGGGCGGCCGTGCGCTGCTGCCGGGTGCCGGGCGGCTTGCTGCCCAGCGCGACGAGCATGCCGCGCAGCTCCTCGGACGACACGCCCTCCAGGAGCTCCTCCAACGGAGCGTCAAGGCCCAAGGGCGATTCCCAGGCTTGCCGCATTGGCGCGGCCATGCGGAGTCTTCCGTCGCCATCGGGCCAGATCAGCGCGCGATCGGCCAGAGTCTCCAGCACGGCGTCGAGTTCCCGGACGGCGGTGGGTGTCGCCGCTCCCAGCGCCTCCGCCAGAGTGCCGCACGGCATGGGTGTCCCCAAGGCGGCCAGGGCCTCGGCCACCTGGAGGCACGGCAGCGGGAGCTGGGGCAGGGCGAGCGCCACCGAGCCCGGTCGCAGAAGACGTTCGGCCACTTCGTCCAGCGAGCGCGGCTCAGGGGGAGCCGAGACGTCCTTCCGCAGCGCGAGCACACGCCCCAGCCGGGGGGCATCGAGACCGGCAAGCCAGGCCGTCAGCGTGGACCGGGACGTCACAGGAACACCTCGCGAGGTCGGGAACGCACGAGCGGACCAGATGCGGCCCGTGCACAGACCAAGGATGGCGCATCCCATGTGCGCCGCAGGTGGCGTACGTGGGGGTTCACCCCCGAGAGCGCGCCGTCTGATCGCAATCAGCGATCCAGCTCTCCGTTTCGCCCGTTCAGGCGGCTGCGGAGGATGCGAGATCCGAACTCGTGAGGGGTTGCCCCCAACACGCTTTCCCTATGTTCGGACGCCCGTCCGTCGGGGGCCGCACCCGTCCCGACCTGCGGCGGCTCGTCCTGGGTGACCTTGTCCGGACGGCCCCGGACGGAGGCGAACGCAACCAGAACCGCAACTACTGCTCGGCTACTTATGGCCCTCCGGGCCGTACCACTGGACGGGTTGGCCGGTCACTGCGGCGATGCAGTCGAAGTCGTGGTCGCAGTGCAGGAGGGTGAGCCCCTGCAACTCGGCAGTCGCCGCGACGACGAGGTCGACCGCACCTGCGCTGCGGTGCTTGCCGTCCCGGGCGATCAGGGCGGCGGCGTACGCGGTTTCCGGGGTGAGGCGTACGACGACATCGTCGGCCCGGGCGGCCTTGCCGATCCCTGCCAGTTCACGTGCACCGATCCCGCCGGACTTCAGCCGGGCCGGCGCGGTCGTCGAGCGGACCGACAGGACCGAGCCGGCACCGGCGGCGAAGGCCGGGGCGGCGGCCGACGCCTCTTGGTCGACTCCCTCGGGGTGACGGTGTCAAGCCCGCGGAAGGCGGGGCGGGGTGGAACGGGGCGTGCCAGCCGGGCCCGCCGAGCGCGAGCGCCACCTCGGCGGGCATACGGGCCGGACCGTGGCGATGACGGTCCTGGATCAGGAGCCCTCGGTCCCGTGCCCATCGAGCGCCCGGTTCGGGGCCGGGGCCCGGGCTCCCGAACCCTAGCGGGCGGGGATGACTCGCGGGTCGCCTCATCGCGGCGGGGAAGGGGCTGTCCGGTTCCCTGAAATGCCTGAATTGGGTGCATGTGAATGCAGCCGGAACTGTAACCAGCCGTCAGCGAAAGGACTGCAGGTCACGCGCGGTTCTGGGTGTCGGCTTCGCCCGCAGCGCCAGCCGCGTCGACCCCGGCGACGAGGGATGCGGACCGAGCTCGATCGGTCGGTCGCTGAGCTGCTCGCCCTGCGCCCGACATTGACGCCACCGAGCCGACGGCCGCTCTGACGAACGCCCTTGGCATTCGGCGCACTTGATCACCCGGTGTCGGTCGGTATCGTGCATTGCCCCGCAGCTGTTCCGATCTCAGCGGGGGGCCGAGGGGGGCGGATTGGTGTTCGCAGAGCTGGAGGCGGGGGACCCGCGTCAGGTGGGCCGGTATCGGATTACGGCGCGGCTCGGCGCGGGCGGGATGGGCCGGGTCTTCCTGGGGCGTTCGCCCGGAGGCCGGTCCGTGGCGGTGAAGGTGGTGCGCGCGGAACTCGCCGAGGACACCGGGTTCCGGCAGCGGTTCGCCCGGGAGGTGGCGACGGCCCGTCGGGTCACCGGGGTCTTCACTGCCGCGGTGGTCGACGCCGACCTGGAGGGGTCCCCCGCGTGGCTGGCCACCGAGTACGTACCGGGGATGTCCCTGGACGAGGCGATAGCGAAGCACGGCGCATGGTCCGAGACGGCGGTGCTGGCGCTGGGGGCGGGGCTGGCCGAGGCGCTGGAGGCCATCCATGGCGCCGGGGTCGTACACCGGGATCTGAAGCCGTCGAACGTGCTGCTGGCGCCGGACGGCCCGAGGGTGATCGACTTCGGGATCTCGATGGCTGACGACGTGAGCGCGCTCACCCAGACCGGCATGGTCGTCGGGACTCCCGGGTTCATGTCCCCGGAGCAGCTGGCGACGCGTGGGCGGGTCGGGCCGGCGAGCGACGTGTTCTCGCTGGGGGCGGTACTGGTCTTCGCCGCGACCGGCTCGGGTCCGTTCGGAACCGGGGCGCCGCACGCTCTGCACTATCGCATCGTCCATGAGGAGCCCGACCTGAGCGGGCTGCCCCCGGTGCTCGGCGCTGTGGTGGCGAGATGCCTGGCCAAGGAACCACAGCAGCGGCCCGCCGTGGCTGCACTCCTGGAGGAACTGGCCCATGCGCTGCAGGGCGAGGGGCAGGAGGCGCCCCGGCCGCACACCGAGCACGGCTGGCTGCCCCGGCCCGTGGCGTCGGCGCTCCAGGAGGCCGGTGCGGGCAGCGATCCGGCCGTGCACCAGGACACCACGCGTACGGGCAGAGCGCCGGCACCGGGCCCGGCCCACCCGCCGACCGCCCTCGCGGCACCGGTGCCCGCCCTGCCGACGCCCGGCATACCGCCGACTCCACCTCCGCCGGCGGCCCGGCCTCGGACCGGCGACGCCCCGGTCCGCTCGCGCCGCCAGGTCCTGGCCGCCGTTGCCGCCCTGGGGGCAGCGGGCATCGGCTTCACCGCCTGGAAGCTCATCGGCAGCAGCGATGGCGAGAAGGACGCCCAGAAGGGCGTCGCCCGCCCCGGAGCCAAGAGCGGCACCCGACTCTGGTCCATCCCGGACTTCTCCGCCATGAGCGGCGCGACGGGCGCCGACGGCACTGTCTACGTAGCCGGTTCCAAGGGCCTGAAGGGCAGCGTCGCCCTGCACGCCTTCGACGCCACCGACGGCAAGCAGCGCTGGACCTTCCCCATCGACGGTGACTTGCTCCAGCGCCCCGAGGCCGCCGAAGGCGCGGTCCACCTGACCTCTCCCCGCGACAGGCTGTACGCGCTCGACGCGGCCGACGGCAGGCTGCGCTGGTCCTTCACCGCCGCCGACCCACCGGCGACGGCCCCGGCGGCAGCCGACGGCCTCGTCTACGTCTGCGGCAGCAGGGGCCGGCTGTTCGCCGTGGACGCCACCGACGGCAAGCAGCGCTGGGTCTACAGCTACCCCTGGAAGGACGCCACCTCGATCACGACGACCGCTCCCGTGGTCGTCGACGGCACCGCCTACATCGGGGACAGCGAGGGCGCGCTGCACGCTGTCGACGCCGCCACCGGTCGGAAGCGATGGGTACACCACTCCACCAGCGACTCCCCGGTGTTCTCGCCCGCCGTGGTTGCCGACGGCACCGTCTACTACTCCGGCTCCGACGGCAGGCTGTACGCCGTCGACGCCGCCGACGGGGGGCGGCGCTGGTCCTTCCGTGTGTCGAAATACCAGCCCTCCGGCCCGGTCACCGCCGACGGCACGGTCTACGTGCACGACTTCACGGACACTCTGTTCGCCCTCAACGCCGCCGACGGCAAGCCGCGTTGGCGCTTTCCCCTGGGCGGCATCGCGGTCCTCGACCCGGCCGTCGGCGACGGCGCGGTCTGCATCGCCACCAGGCGAAGCCAGAAGGGCAGGAAGAGCACGCTGTACGTCGTGGAGGCCCGCACCGGCCGCGAGCGCTGGTCTTTCGACGCCGTCCTCGAGAGCGAGATCAAGACGCCTTTGGCCATCGCCGACGGCACCGTCTACTTCGGCGTCACCGACGACTTCCGGAGTGCGACCTTCATCCTCTACGCGATGGCCCTCTGAGCCCGGCCCCATGGACCCTTTCTGCAGGCGGGCATGACCGAGGACGGCCGGATCCGAGACCACGTTCGCGTCCACGGAGCGTGACGCGCCCCGAGCGCCTGCTCGATCCTGGAACACGAGGGGACCCCGATCAACGGCGTGGACGCCGTCCGGCGACGGAGGGGGTGCAGAAGCGGCTCCTTGAAGGCGCACAGGCTCGGGACGGCCGGCTTCGCGATGCCCGGCACCCCCCCAGAACGGTGCTGATGCTGCTGGGTGATCCAGCCCGGGGCATCGACCAGGTCACGGGAGGGGAGCCGGGTGGCGCCGTGAGGATGCGAGCGCGGTACCTCCACGTGCCCGATGACCTTCTCAAGGAGGCGGCCTGGACGATCGGGACAGCGATCCGGGAGCCCCGGAAACAACCCTTGTGGACAAAGACCAGGACAACGAGGGCTGAGACAACCGCGAAGGGCCCCAAGCGGTGGGGCCCTTCAACGTATTGCCCGGTGAGAGCAATGATGGAGGCCGCGGAGCGGAGAGCAGGGCGTCGGCTTGCGATCATCTTCTTGCCTAGCCTGGTCCTGATCGGGCCCTCCTGTACGGCTGGGCCTGTCAGGCATTCGGCTTGGCGCGCGGTGATGCAGCGCTGGTGTTGCAGGGCACGCTGCTGCTGGCTATCAGCAGCCTTCTTCTCCCCTTCCTGGACAAGTGGTGGACCGGTCGCCGCTACCAACTTCGGAGAGCAATCGTGGGCTTCTGCCTGCCGACGCCACTCAGCATGGTGCTGATCTACCTGCTTCCCATACTGAAGGAACGGTAGGGAAACTGCTGGCGGTGCTGCGAGGTGCCGAAGGCTGACCTTCGGGCGACGCCGAGATGTCAGACCTGGCCGTAGAGAGTAGCCAGGTCGATCAGTCGGATGTCCGGGTCGGCAGCCGCTGCGGCGTGTGCTTTGTCGTCGAATCCGGTTCCGCTGAAGCAGATGAGCCGGGTGTTGGTCGTGTCGTAGCGCCCGGCCTGGGCGGTGAGGTCCCGGATGTGCCGGAGGCGCTCGATGTGGGCGATGCCCAGGGTGTCGTTCCACTTGGCTTCCCCGATGGCCAGGAGCGGAGGCTTGGCGCCGTCGGCGATTCCGATGGCCGCGACATCGACCTCGTGGCCGGTGCGGGCCTTGGGGTCGTGGACGACGCCGTGTCCTACGCGGGCGGGCAGACCGCCCAGGAGCTCGGGGTCGGCGTGATGCAATGCCCAGTCGCGGCAGACCTGTTCGAAATGGGGCCCGAGGACATTGCTGACGAAGCGGCGACGGCTGGCTTGCCAGACCCGTGGCGCGCTGCCGGGGCGTTCGAGCTTGTCCCAGACCGGTCGCATGATCGCGTGGTAGAAGCCGATCAGCGGTTCGGCGATGCGGTAGGTGGGCCGGTTGTCGCGGAAGACGTCGGCGTCCCGGTGGAGCAGGCCTGCGTCTTCGAGGACGTTGATGGGATGGGCGATGTCGGTGGCCTTGCGTTCCAGGTAGCCGGCCATGCCCCCGCGTGTGGCGTTGCCGTCGGCGACGGCGGCCAGGACGGACAGGTACAGGGCGGTGTCGCGGAGGTCGGGTTCTTCGGCCAGTAGATAGCGGGCCTCGCGGAAGAGAGGGGTTTCGGGATTGAGGACGGTGCGGACGACCCAGTCGTCGAAGTCGTCCGGACCCTTTGGCGAGTCGCCGCGTGCGAATTCGCGCCGATAGGCCGGGGTGCCGCCCACGATCGCGTTCACCTTCATGGCCAGGTGAGGGTCGGTGATGTCCCAGAATTCGGCGGCGAGGCGGTGGTCGAGGGGCCGGACGACCAACTCCAGCCCGGCTCGTCCGCGCAGTGGGGCGTTACCCGGGAGCAGCCGCCCCATGAAGGACAGCGCCGAGCCGCACAGCAGCAGCCGGGTGCGGGAGCCGGTGCGCTGGTCACGCAGAGGCCGCAACGCCTCTTGGATGAGCGAGGGCAGCTCCGGGTTGGCCTTGGCGAGGTACGGAAACTCGTCGATCACCACGGGGACGGGCCGCTCGGCGCCGAGCGCGAGGAGTGCGTCGACGGCCTCTGCCCAGTCGGCGAAGTGGAACGGGCTGGCGGGGCGGACGTGGGCGGTCAGCGCTGTGCTGATCCGCCGTAGCGACTCGGCATCGGCGGCCTCGGTCGCTCCGAAATAGAACCCTCCGGCGGCACGGCAGGCGGCGTCCAGCAGGAACGTCTTGCCCTGGCGGCGGCGCCCGGAGACCACGCCCAGAGTTGCGCCGGGCTGCGGATCGGTGATGAACCGGCTCAGCGCCGACCACTCATAGTCCCGGTCGAACATCTCGGCGGGCTTGTCCACGAGGGCTCCAGATATAGAAGTACACCTCCATAAAACATACTCCTAGTTCTGGCGTCCTCAGTGTGTCCCCGCCGTTCTCGACGTCGGCCACTCCCAAGGGTGCCCTGGTGCATGCGGTTAATGTCGCGAATATCGCAAGTAAACGAGACCGAAACTGAGACCAGGGCATGCCGAAGACCCCGGCCGCTGGAGCGGTCCGGGGTCTTCGTTTCGCCTGTTCAGGCGACTGCGGAGGATGCGAGATTCGAACTTGTGAGGGGTTGCCCCCAACATGCTTTCCAAATGTTCGTATGGCCGCCCGGCGGAGGCTGTACCCGTCCTGGCCTGGGGTGGAGTGCCTGAGGTGCTACCTGGCGGACGGCCCCGGACGGGGGCGAGTGCAACCAGAACTGCAACCACTGCTCGCCTACTTACGGCCCTCCGGGCCGTACCACTGGAGGGGCTGGCCGGTCACGGCGGCGACGCATTCGAAGTCGTGGTCGCGGTGTAGGAGGGTGAGGCCCTGCAGCTCCGCTGTTGCGGCCACCACGAGATCCACTGCGCCCGCACTGCGGTGCTTGCCTTGCTTGGTAAGGGCCTCCTGAACCTGCCAGGCACGGTCGTAGGCGCGGTCATCGACGGGGACCCAGCCGAAGATCAGCCGGATGTCCTCGATACCGCGCGCCCGGTCGGCGGCCGACCGGGCGCTGTAGAAGAACTCCAGCTCCGTGATGGGGCAGGTGGCGATGAGCCCGGCGGCTGCCGCCTGGTCCCAACCGTACTGCTCCGCGTCTCTCCTCAGGAAGCGTGCGAGGGCGCTGGTGTCGATCAGGAACTGTGCCGCGTTCACCGCCGGTAGTTCCTCTTGTCCTCGAACAACTCCAGGTCGAAGGCGCCCTGATCGGCGGCGGCGCGGAGCCGGGTGAGGGCCAGTGCGCGGCGCCGGTTTTCCAGCACTTCGCGGAGCGCTGTGTTGACCGTTTCCTTCTTGGTGCTCGTTCCCAGGGCTTTCGCCACATCGGCGACCAACTCGTCGTCCAGATCGATGACGGTTCGGCTCATGTGCACCTCCTGATATCAACTGTGGAGTCAAGTGTATCTGAAGCTGTGCACGGACGGCTACGCGGGCATGACGCTGTGGATCCGGGAGAGGGTGAAGACGCGCTCGTCCTCTCGCAGGTGGCACCAGGCTTCGAGGTAGGGCGGGTCGAGTTCGAGGCGGCTGAGGGTGCGTACCGTGCGGTTGCCGGAGGTCGCGACGTATTCGACGGTGATGGGCGTTCCGGTGTCGACGGCATGGGCGAGCTGGCGGACATCGGTGTAGGACAGCCGCTTCGCGTACCCGGCGACGATCTCCTCGGTGTCGGTGTCGGTGCCGAAGGGGATCCCGCTGCCGAGGGGGTCGGGGTCCGGGGTGGTGGGTGGGGCGGTGAGCAGGCGGGCGGCCAGGGTGTTCCGGCCGGTGCCGGCCGGTGTCCTCACGGTGTGGTTGACCGCGTTGTGGCGGCCGGAGCCCGTGCCGGCCTTTCGGGGGGTCGGTACGGCGGCGGCCCTCTGCGGTCGGGTCTTCTCGATGCGTACGGTTCCGTCGGCGGTCTCGGCGACGGGGGCGTAGCCCTCGGCGCGGAGCGCGGCGAGGGTCGTGTCGAGCGGGCTGCGGCCGACCAGCACCGTGGGCGCGAGCTGCCGCAGGCCGAGTTTGCGGAGCTTGCGGTGGGTGGTGAGCTCGGTGAGGAGCGCCGGCTCCTCACCGTGGATGACACATGCGGCGGGGGCGATGCGCACGTGGCCATGGCTGCGGGCTGTGTCAGCGATGAGGTAGGACAGAGGCTGGGGCAGCGGCCTGGAAGCGATGGCGGCCAGGCCGGCTGTGAGGTCGTCCGGCGAGTGTCCGGAGTCCAGAGCCCGCCGGACGCTGCCGGTACTGAACCGCCAGACCGAGGCCGTGCCGCTGGTCTCGCGGTCGGCGACGGAATCCAGCAGCGCGGCGAGTGGTGCCGATGGAGTGCCGGTGACGACGGCGGTGAGGTCGGCGCCCATATGTGCTGTCCGGGTGGCCGTGGGCAGGAGCCGCCAGCACACAGCGGCCAGTCCTGCGACGTCGTCTTCCAGCAGGGCGTCGCCGAGGGGGAGACAGCGCGCCGCGGGCGAGCACGCCGAGCAGCTCGGCCTCGCGGATCAGGGTGGCGAACGGTGTCCCGTCCAGCGGCGACCAGTCGGCGAGCGGGCGATGCCAGGCCACCAGCGGCCCCAGGTCCGCGGCGATGGTCGCGCCGTGCCCCGCCGGAAGCTGCGCCGCCGCGTGGAGCAGTCCGTGCCGGGCCTGCAGGCAGCCGCTACAGGGAGGCGCTCCCGCGAGGGCGGGGAGCGCCTTGTTGTCCTCGTCACGCGCCTGGGTGGGGGTGAGTGCCAGGTTGCGCCATGCCTGGAGCAGTACGGCGAGCCGCTCGGCGGGCTCCTGCTCCGCCCAGGCGTCGTATGCCCCGGTGGATGCCACACGGTCGCCGTCCCGGCCCAGTAGTCCGGCGGCGTACGCGGTCTCCAGGATGATGCGGACCACGGCGTCGTCGGCCTGGGACGCCTTGCCGGTCCGGGCCAGTTCACGTGCACCGATCCCACCGGACTTGAGCCTGGTCGGCGGGGAAGCGGAGCAGGCCGACAGGACGGAGGCGGCCTTGGCGGCGAGTGCCGTGGCCGCGGCTGCGGCCTCCCGTTCCACCTCGGCGGCGCCGACCGGCACCACCTTTGCGGAAGGCGGCAGGGGGTCGAACGGGGCGTGCCAATCCGGCCCGCGCAATGCCAGCGCGACTTCGACGGGCATGCGCGCGGGGCCGTACCGGTGGCGGTCCACGATCAGGAGTCCCCGGTCGAGTGCCCATCGCGCGCAAGGTTCGAGGTCGGGCCCGGGTGACCCGAACATAATGAACTGCCGCTGCCCTGACGTGGATTCCGCTCGGCGGGCAAGCAGCTTCTGTGTGTTTGCCGGTGCCCGTGCCACCAGTGTGGCGATGCCTTGCGGGTCGCTGTGGTGTTCCACCAAGGCCACCAGTCGCTGCTGCTTGGTGCCGGGTGGCTTGATGCCGAGGGTCACGAGCATGGTGCGCAGCTCGTCTGAGGTCGCGCCCGCCAGCAGCTTCTCCAGAGGGGTGTCCAGCCCCAGGGGGGCGTCCCATGCCTGCCGCAGGGGTGAGGCCATGCGGAGTGCTCCGGTGCCGTCCGGCCACACCAGTGCGTAATCGGCGAGCACCTCCAGCGTGGAGTCCAGTCCGCGCCGTCCGCCGCCGTCCATCGCTCCCAGCAGGTTCGCCAGGTCATCAGGCGATGCCGGGCCCTCGAATGCCGCCAGCGTCTCGGCCACCTGCAGGCACGGGAGCGTGAGCTGCGGCAGGGCGAGAGCCACCGACCCAGGGCGCTGGAGGCGGTCCGCCAGCTCCCCCACCGTCCGCGGCTCCGGAGATGACGCCGCGTCCTTCCGTGCCGCGAGCACACGCGCCAGGCGAGGAGCGTCGAGGCTGCCCAGCCAGGACGCCAGTGTCGATCGGGACTTCATGCGGGCACCTCGTCAGACCAGGCCGGAGCAGCACCGAAGCCGTTCCGGTGCCGGGCTCAAGCATGGTGCCTTCGCCGGGGTCGCGGGTGCGGAACAGTGAGGGGTATTCCCCGGACGTCGCCATCTCGCGGGCAGTGTCGGCCACTCGCGCGCCGAAATGTTCCGATTAAGGTGATGTAAACACAACCCGAAATGCAACCACGGCACGCCGAAGAGCCGGACCGCGCGAAGCGGTCCGGCTCTTCGTTTCGCCTGTTCAGGCGACTGCGGAGGATACGAGATTCGAACTCGTGAGGGGTTGCCCCCAACACGCTTTCCAAGCGTGCGCCCTAGGCCACTAGGCGAATCCTCCGCCGCAAACAATACAAGACGTTGGAGGGTGCTCGCGAACACGTTCGCCGAAGATCGTCCCGAGGGGCCGTGCGGGACGTCCGGAGGAGCCGTGCGGGTCGTCCGGCGGGGCGGGCGGGTGGACCGGAGGGGGCGGGGATCGGTTAAGGTGGGCGTCAGCCCCTCACGTGGCGCTATCTGACTGAACTCCCCCAGGGCCGGAAGGCAGCAAGGGTAGGTCGGCTCTGGCGGGTGCGTGGGGGGTCCTTGCGTTTTGGGGCCTTGCTCGCCGGAGTGCCCGTACGGCCCGTTCCGAGGGTGGTCGTGCGGGCTGTGTGGGGCCGGGTGTCAGTGCGCCCCGATAACCTCGTAGATGTGTCGTCCCTTGCGCTGTACCGCCGCTACCGCCCCGAGTCGTTCGCCGAGGTCATCGGTCAGGAGCATGTCACTGACCCGCTCCAGCAGGCCCTGCGGAACAACCGGGTCAATCACGCGTACCTGTTCAGTGGGCCGCGCGGCTGTGGAAAGACGACCAGTGCGCGCATCCTCGCCCGCTGTCTGAACTGCGAGCAGGGACCCACGCCGACCCCGTGCGGGGAGTGCCAGTCGTGCCGGGACCTCGCGCGGAACGGGCCGGGGTCCATCGACGTCATCGAGATCGACGCCGCCTCGCACGGTGGTGTGGACGACGCCCGTGACCTGCGCGAGAAGGCGTTCTTCGGGCCCGCCTCCAGCCGTTACAAGATCTACATCATCGACGAGGCCCACATGGTCACCCCGGCGGGGTTCAACGCCCTGCTGAAGGTGGTCGAGGAGCCGCCGGAGCACCTCAAGTTCATCTTCGCGACCACCGAGCCCGAGAAGGTCATCGGGACGATCCGGTCGCGTACGCACCACTACCCGTTCCGGCTGGTGCCCCCCGGGACCCTGCGCAGCTATCTCGCCGATGTGTGCGGGCGGGAGAACAGCCCCGTCGAGGACGGCGTCCTGCCGCTCGTCGTGCGGGCCGGAGCCGGGTCAGTGCGTGACTCCATGTCCGTCATGGACCAGCTGCTCGCCGGTGCGGGCGACGACGGCGTGACCTACGCCATGGCGACCGCCCTCCTCGGCTACACGGACGGCTCGCTCCTCGACTCGATCATCGACGCCTTCGCCGCCGGTGACGGGGCCGCCGCCTTCGAGGTCGTCGACCGGGTCATCGAGGGCGGCAACGACCCCCGCCGGTTCGTGGCGGACCTCCTGGAGCGGCTGCGCGATCTGGTGATCCTCGCCGCCGTGCCCGACGCCGGTGAGAAGGGGCTCATCGACGCCCCCGCCGATGTCGTCGAGCGCATGCAGGCCCAGGCCTCCGTCTTCGGTGCGGCCGAGTTGAGCCGCGCCGCCGACCTGGTCAACGAGGGGCTCACCGAGATGCGCGGCGCCACCTCGCCCCGCCTCCAGGTGGAGCTGATCTGCGCCCGGGTCCTGCTTCCGGCCGCCTTCGACGACGAGCGGTCGATGCAGGCCCGGCTCGACCGGCTGGAGCGCGGTGCGTCCGCCGCCGCTGCCGCCGCACTCTCCGCGCCGCCCGCCGCCGTGGCGCCGATGGGGTACGTCCCCGGGCCCGAGGCCCACGCCCCGCAGGCCGCACCCGTGGCCCCCGCGGGCCCCGAGGGCGCCCGCGGGGCCGTACGGGGCGAGGCCCCGGCCCCCGCCGCCTACGCGCCGCCCGCAGCGCCGCAGACCCACACCCCCCCGCAGCCTGCCGAGGCCCCGGCGCCCGCCCCCGCCCAGCGGCCCGGCTCGTGGCCCGCCGTGGCCGGCGGCGAGCAGGCGCCCCGGCGCCCCGGTGGCTGGCCCACCGCCTCGGCCCCCGGCGGCGGCCCGGCCGCCCCGGCGCCCGCCGCCCCCGCCGCGGCCACCCCCGCCCCCTCCGCCCCGGCCGCCCCCGCGTCGGGCCAGGACATGAGCCAAGGGGCCGGCCAGGTCCGGAGCATGTGGCCCGACATCCTGGAGGCCGTGAAGAACAAGCGCCGCTTCACCTGGATCCTGCTCAGCCAGAACGCCCAGGTGAACGGGTTCGACGGCACCACCCTCCGGCTCGGCTTCATCAACGCCGGCGCCCGGGACAACTTCGCGAGCAGCGGCAGCGAGGAGGTCCTCAAGCAGGCGCTCGCCGAGCGGTTCAACGCCCAGTGGCGCGTCGAGGCGGTCGTCGACACCTCCGGCGGCGGCTCGGCCCCCCCGGCCCCCGGCGGCGCACGCCCCCCGGCCCCGCAGTACCAGCCGGCCCCCGCGCCCTCGCCGTCCGCCCCGGCCCCGTTGGCGTACGAGGGCAACCCGGCGCACGCCCCCCAGCAGCCCCCCTCCCCGCAGGCCGCGGCCTCCTCCCCGCCGCCCCGGCAGCAGGCCCGGGACACGGCGCCGCCCGCCGCCCCGGAGCCCTCCCACGGGTACGCCTCCGAGCCACCGCGCTCCGTGGCCCCCGAGGACGACACCGCGGAGGCCGACGACCCGGATCTCGTCGACTCCGCCCTCTCCGGCCACGAGCTGATCGTCCGCGAGCTGGGCGCCACGGTGGTGGAGGAGTTCACCAACGAGCAGTAGCCGGGGCGGAGGGAGTGTTCCCGGGGGTGTCCCCGGCGGCGCTCCTCGCCGTCCACGGATCGGCGGGGGTCCGGGTCCTCGGGCCCCGGCGGCTAGGCTGCACCCCGTGAAGGTCCTCGTCATCGGCGGCGGCGCCCGCGAACACGCCCTGTGCCGCTCTCTGTCCCTCGACCCCGAGGTCACCGCTCTGTACTGCGCCCCCGGCAACGCCGGCATCGCAGAGGTGGCCGAACTGCACCCGGTCGACGCGCTCGACGGCGACGCCGTCGCGCGCCTCGCGACCGAGCTGGGCGCCGGGCTGGTGGTCGTCGGCCCGGAGGCGCCGCTCGTCGCCGGGGTCGCCGACGCCGTGCGCGCGGCCGGCATCCCGTGCTTCGGCCCCTCCGGCGAAGCCGCGCGGCTGGAAGGCTCCAAGGCGTTCGCCAAGGACGTCATGGCGGGCGCCGGGGTCCCCACCGCCCGTAGCTACGTCTGCACCACCCCCGCCGAGATCGACGAGGCCCTCGACGCCTTCGGTGCCCCCTACGTCGTCAAGGACGACGGCCTCGCGGCGGGCAAGGGCGTCGTCGTCACCGAGGACGTCGAGGCGGCCCGCGCCCACGCGCTCTCCTGCGACCGTGTGGTCATCGAGGAGTTCCTCGACGGCCCCGAGGTCAGCCTCTTCGCCATCACCGACGGCACCACCGTGCTGCCGCTCCAGCCCGCCCAGGACTTCAAGCGCGCGCTGGACGGCGACGAGGGCCCGAACACCGGCGGCATGGGCGCCTACTCCCCGCTCCCGTGGGCGGACCCCAAGCTGGTCGACGAGGTCCTCGAAACCGTCCTCCAGCCGACCGTCGACGAGCTGCGCCGCCGGGGCACGCCCTTCTCCGGGCTGCTCTACGCGGGCCTCGCCATCACCTCGCGCGGGGTCCGGGTCATCGAGTTCAACGCGCGGTTCGGCGACCCGGAGACCCAGGTCGTGCTGGCCCGGCTCAAGACCCCGCTCGCCGGTGTCCTGCTCGCCTCCGCCGAAGGCGCCCTGGACCAGCTCCCGCCGCTGAAGTGGCGCGACGACGCGGCGGTCACCGTCGTGATCGCCTCGCACAACTACCCGGGCACCCCCCGCACCGGCGACCCGATCGACGGGCTCGCGGAGGTCGCGGCGCAGGATGCCCCCGACGCGTACGTCCTGCACGCCGGGACCCGCGCCGAGGGCGACGCGGTCCTCAGCGCGGGCGGCCGGGTCCTCTCGGTGACCGCGACGGGCAAGGACCTCGCAGCGGCCCGTGAGCGCGCCTACACCGCCCTCGGCCGCATCCGCCTGGACGGCTCTCAGCACCGGACGGACATCGCCCTGAAGGCCGCCGGAGGCTGATCCCTCACGCACCGCCCGCGCAGCCCCTCGCGCCGTCCCGCACGCCACCGGCGTACGCGGGCGGCCCGGGGGGCTGTCCGCGTACGCACCACGGCTCCCGGACCTAGCCCTCTACGCCCGCCCCGCCCCGCGCCCTCCCTGCCCCGGCCCTGCCCTATGGGCGCGGACACGTCAGCAGCTTTGCCCAAAGCCATTCCATCGGGTGACGACTGGGCCAGACGGATGACGCCCGCCGAGGCCCCAACTAGGGTGCGGCGCAAGCGTTCCGGCACTTGGCCCACCGGCATTGCGATGTCGGTGACGGGTGCCACAGTGGTGGAGTGAACAACCGTCGCGGGGCAGAGGGGGTGACATCCGGCCGTGTCCGGTATCGACGTGGGTGAGGAGCTGGGTGCGCGGGCCGCACAGGCCCGAGCGCTCGCCCTGCTGCGGATCCGCGGCAGGGCGTTGGCCGTGGTGATCACGCCCGCGGCCGTGGCCGTCGTGCTGTTCGCCGCGGGCGCGCAGGGGTATCTCGGCGGGCCCGTCTGGGACGGTGTGCGCTGGGTGGCGGCCGCTGTCGCCGTCGTGGTGCTGCTGGTGGCCGCCGCCGTCGCGGTCTCCGTCGCGCGGGCCCGGCCCGCCGTGAGCCCGACCGTCCCCGTGGCGGAGGAGGGCGCCCCCGATCTCTACCGGCTGGTCCGGGACCTGGCCGAACGGCTCGGCGTCCCCGCGCCTTCCGCCATAGCCCTGACCCCGGACTGCGACAGCTGGCTGGAGGACCGCACCCACCGTACGCGCCGCGCGCATCGCCCCCACAGGAGGCGGCCGAAAGCCCCGCCCGGAGGCCAGTGGGAAGCCGACACCTGGTCGGAAGCCGGGACCCGGTCGGGAGCCGGAGCTACGCCGGGGCCCCGGGGCCGTGCGGCCCAGGAGACCGCCCCCGCGCCCGTCCTCGTCATCGGCTCGCCCTTCCTCTGGTGGATGCGGGTCGCCGAGCTGCGCGCCGTCCTCGCCCCCGTCGTCGCGGGCACCGGGTCCTCCGCGCACCCCGACATAGCCGCCGCCCGCCGCTTCGTCCGCGGTCTGGACGCCGCCGTGGCCGATGCCGCCGCCCCTGGCAAGGGGCCCCTCCGCGCCGCCCCGGCCGCCTTCACCGGCTGGGTCGCCCGGCTGCTGCTGCGCGCGTGCCGGGAGCATGCCGCCGAGATGGAGCGGTGCGTGGCGGTCACCGCGTCGATGCGTGCCCAGGACGTCGACTACGCGCTCCGCATCGCCGCCCAGGAGCAGGTCGGCCTGGCCTACGCCGGCTGGGACCGGCTGCTGACCCGGGTCGCGCTGCCCGCCTGGCGGATGGGCCGCTGGCCCTCCCGGCTGGACGCCGGGGTGGTCTCCGCCCTCACCGAGCTCTCCCGCAGGGACCGGCTGGCCGACGGCTTCACCTCGCGCCTCGGTGAGCGCCCCGCCTGCGACCTGCTCGAAGAGCCCGGCGTGGCCGACGAGGCCACCTCCCTGCTCGCCGCCCGGCTCTTCCACGGCGGCCCGGCGGAGAGCGGTCCGGACTGGGCCCCGGTGGACTGGCAGCAGTATCCGGAAGAGGTCGTCGACCGGAAGTGGCGTACGGAGGCGGCCCGGCTGCACCGGGTGCTCGACGCGATGGGCGTGCCCCCGGCCTCCGTCGCCGACCCGGCCGTACCCACCCTCGCCCGGGTCATGGAGCACCTGGCCGGCCCCGGCGAGCCGGGGGAGGAGCTGGCCGCCGGTATCGGGGCGGCGGTCGCCCGCGACGACGCCCGGGCCCCCGTGTCCGGCCCGGCCCCGCAGACGGGGGTCGGCGCGGGACCGGACGCGCTCGACGTCTGGGGCCCCGACCCGCTCCCCCTCTTCCCGCTCCAGCCTCCGCGTACGGGCACCGAGCTGCTGGCCGACCACGTCGCGGCCATGGTCTGCTGCGCGGCCGTGGACACGGCGGGCGCGGCCCCCGGGCTCGACTGGCTGGACGGTCCCGCGCTGCTCGTCGACGGCGAACGCCGGGCGGACCTCGCGACGCCGGTCCTCAGCCTGGTCGAGGACGGCGACCCGGACCCGCTGCGGTCCTGGCTGGCCGAGGTGGGCGTGCGCTCCGACAAGCCGGTGCGGTTGGTCTGAGCCTTGGTGGCAGCCCGGTCGCGGCCCTCACGAGCGAGGCGGCCGGGACGGGCACCGGCAGCCCGTACGAGCCGGGGCAGCCCGTACGAGGCCGGGGCAGTCGGCACCGGCCCGGAGGCAGTCGGCGGAAAGGTCGGAAGGAAAGGTTCCGTTCACGTCAATTAGCGACGAAGGGTGACGTAGCGCGTGCGTTATGTGATGTGCTGGGGATCGGCGCTGACATCGTGCGCACAGGAGTTGTCCGGGGGACCCGAGGGAGGGGCGCGGCATGGGGGCGGAGCAGATTCGCCGGTGGGAGTCGGGCGCCCTCGCGCACGCGGTGAGCGACCCCTTCGGTCAGGGCCCGCTGCCCTGGCTGCGCGGCAGTGAGAACTACTTCGACGACACCGGCCAGGTCGTCCCCTGGTACGCGGACCTCGCCCGTTCCACCGGCGGTGGCACCCGTACCGCCGACGACGTCCACCGCCAGATCAAGGGCTTCGTCTCGCCCGGAGCGGCCGCCCCCGGCGAGGCCATCGACTTCCACATCACCGTGGACCCGCCCCAGCAGTTCTCCGTCGACGTCTACCGGATCGGTCACTACGGCGGCGACGGCGCGGCCAAGATCACCACCAGCCCGCGCCTCTCCGGTATCGTCCAGCCGCCGCCGCTGGCCGCCGACCGGACCGTCTCCTGCCACCACTGGTGGATGTCCTGGCGGCTCCAGATCCCGAGCCACTGGTCGGTCGGCGCGTACGTGGCCGTGCTGACCACCGCCGACGGGTACCGCTCGCACATCCCCTTCACCGTCCGCCACGACCACCCCGCCGATCTGCTGCTCCTGCTCCCCGACATCACCTGGCAGGCGTACAACCTCTACCCGGAGGACGGCCGCACCGGCGCCAGCCTCTACCACGCGTGGGACGAGCGGGGGCGGCTGCTGGGCGAGGAGGACGCGGCCGTCACGATCTCCTTCGACCGCCCGTACGCCGGGGCCGGACTGCCCCTGCACGTGGGGCACGCCTACGACTTCATCCGCTGGGCCGAGCGGTACGGCTACGATCTCGCCTACGCCGACGCCCGCGATCTGCACGCCGGGCGGATCGACCCCAGCCGCTACCGGGGCCTGGTCTTCCCCGGCCACGACGAGTACTGGACCGCCCCCATGCGCCGGGCCGCCGAGCGCGCCCGCGACGGCGGCACCTCGCTCGTCTTCCTCTCCGCCAACACCATGTACTGGCAGGTGGGCCTCGCCCCCTCGGCTTCCGGCGAGCCGGACCGGCTGCTGACCTGCCGCAAGCGCCGGGGCCCCGGGAAGTCCGCCCTCTGGCGCGAGGTGGACCGGCCCGAGCAGCAGCTCCTGGGCATCCAGTACGCGGGCCGGGTGCCCGAGCCCAGCCCGCTGGTGGTGCGCAACGCCGAGCACTGGCTCTGGGACGCCACGGGCGCGGCCGACGGCGACGAGATCGAGGGCCTGGTCGCCGGTGAGGCCGACCGCTACTTCCCCCGTACGAGCCTGCCGGAGCACGACAGCCGCATCCTGCTCGCCCACTCCCCGTACCAGGACTCCGAAGGCGCCACCCGCCACCAGGAGACCTCGCTCTACCAGGCCCCCTCCGGCGCGCTCGTCTTCGCCTCCGGCACCTTCGCCTGGTCCCCTGCGCTGGACCGCCCCGGCCACGTCGACGCCCGCATCCAGCAGGCCACGGCCAACCTTCTCGACCGCATCTGCAAGCGGGACTGAAGCGCGGCCGGGCGTGTTCACGGCCCCGCTCCCGTACCCGCCGCCTCCGTACGGGACAATCGGAACCGCTCCTGGATCAATCTACGCGGAGGCACCGTGTCCGGTTTTGTAGAAAAGCCCGAGCCCGTACAGGTTCCGGGCCTCACCCACCTGCACACCGGCAAGGTGCGTGACCTGTACCGGAACGAGGCGGGCGACCTCGTCATGGTCGCCAGCGACCGTATGTCCGCCTACGACTGGGTTCTGCCGACCGAGATCCCCGACAAGGGCCGCGTCCTCACCAGGCTCTCGCTCTGGTGGTTCGACCAGCTGGCCGACCTGGTCCCCAACCACGTGCTCTCCACCGAGCTGCCGCCCGGCGCCCCGGCGGAGTGGGAGGGCCGCACCCTCGTCTGCAAGAACCTGCGCATGGTCCCGGTCGAGTGCGTGGCGCGCGGCTATCTCACCGGCTCCGGACTCGTCGAGTACAACGACTCCCGTACGGTCTGCGGCATCGGCCTACCCGAGGGCCTGCTCGACGGCTCCGAGCTGCCCGGCCCGATCTTCACCCCGGCCACCAAGGCGGCCGTCGGGGACCACGACGAGAACGTCTCCTACGAGGAGGTCGCCCACCAGGTCGGCGTGGAGACCGCCGCCGAGCTGCGCCGGACCACGCTCGACGTCTACCGCCGCGCCCGGGACATCGCCCATCAGCGGGGGATCATCCTGGCCGACACCAAGTTCGAGTTCGGCTACGAGACCACCGAGGACGGCGGCGAGCGGCTGATCATCGCGGACGAGGTGCTGACGCCCGACTCCTCGCGCTTCTGGCCCGCCGCCACCTGGCAGCCCGGCCGCGCGCAGCCCTCGTACGACAAGCAGTTCGTCCGCGACTGGCTGACCTCCCCGGCCTCCGGCTGGGACCGCGCGAGCGAGACGCCGCCGCCGGCGCTCCCGCAGGAGATCGTGGACGCGACCCGCGCCAAGTACATCGAGGCGTACGAGGTGCTGACCGGCTCCAACTGGTCCTAGGGGCAGGCGGATACGGCGAAGGCCCCGGTCCAGGTGGACCGGGGCCTTCGCTTTCCGGAGCGGACGACCAGGTTCGAACTGGCGACCTCAACCTTGGCAAGGTTGCGCTCTACCAACTGAGCTACGTCCGCAGTGCGCCTCGGCGCGGTGCCTACTATACCCAACCTCGCTCGCGGGCGAGACGCACCGCCGTGTGCCGGTTCTCCGCACCGATCTTGGAGGCGGCCGAGGAGAGGTAGTTGCGGACCGTGCCCGGCGAGAGCGAGGCCCGCTCCGCGATCTCCGCGACCGGCGCCCCGTCCGCCGCCAGTTCGAGCACCTCGGCCTCCCGTGCGGTCAGCGGGGAGTCCCCGGCGGCGATGGCGTCGGCCGCCAACTCCGGGTCCACATAACGATGTCCGGCGTGG
Source organism: Streptomyces sp. NPDC043746 (assembly GCF_056436485.1). NCBI lineage: Bacteria > Bacillati > Actinomycetota > Actinomycetes > Kitasatosporales > Streptomycetaceae > Streptomyces > Streptomyces sp. NPDC043746. The sequence goes on from NZ_JBWKCM010000014.1 coordinate 115,221, forward strand.
ACGGTGCGGATGATCTCGGCGAGCCGACGGGCGCTGACGGTCTTCGGGACGAAGCCGCGCACACCGGCGGCCAGCGCCCGCTTGAGGTGCCCGGGGCGGCCGTGGCTGGTCACGATCATGGTGCGGCAGTCGGGGAGTTCGGCGCGGAGCGATGTGGCGACCTTCACACCGTCCGCGCCCGGCATCTGGAGATCGAGGACGGCGACATCGGGCCGGTGCGCGAGGGCCATCGCGAGCGCCTCCGGGCCGCTCGCCGCCTCCGCGACGACCGCGAGGTCGTCCTCCAGGGCGAGCAGCGCGGCCAGGGCGCCCCGGATCAGGTGCTCGTCGTCGGCGAGCAGCACCCGCAGGGGCCGGCCGGAGTCCTCGGTGGTCATGTCTCCCTCGGCGGTCATCCTCTTCCCTCCGGGAGGGCGGTACGGGTGCGGACGGTACGGGTGGGGGGCGTCGGCTCCGCGGCGGGGCGGGCCGGGAGGGAGGCGGCACGGGCGGTGGCCGTCGGCCCGCCCGGGAAGCAGGCGGCAGGGAGGGCGGTCATCGGCCCTCCGCCGAAAGGACCGCGGAGGAGGGGCGCCCGCCCGGGGCCGTGAGCGGGACCGTCGCCGTGACGCGGAACAGGCCGTCGCCGGTCGGCCCGGCCTCCAGCGCACCGCCCAGGGCCGCCAGCCGCTCCCGCAGCCCGGCCAGGCCGGAGCCGCCACCGGGCGCCCCGAAGCCCCTGCGGAGCGCACTGGAACCGTCCCCGCCCGGTGCGCCCGCCCCGGGACCGGCCCCGTCGTTCTCGACCTCCAGCACCACCGCGCCCGGCGTCGTCGTCAGCCGGATCACGCAGGCCCGGGGGTCGCCGTGGCGCAGGACGTTGGTCGCCGCCTCGCGGACCACCCAGCCCAGGGCCGCCTGGACCGCCGGGGGCGCGACGATCTTCGCCGGCCCGTCGGCGCCCTGCACGGTGCAGCTGATCCCGGCGGCCTCCAACACGCCCTGGGCGCCCAGGAGTTCGGTGGGCAGGTCGGCCTCGCGGTAGCCCCGTACGACATCGCGCACCTCCTGCTGCGAGGCGCGGGCGATCCGCTGCACCTCGACCATCTGGTCCACGGCCGCCGCGCTCCCGCGCTGGGCCAGCTCCACGGCCAGCTCGCTCTTGAGCGCGATCACCGCCAGGTTCCGGCCCAGCACGTCGTGCATGTCCCGGCCGAACCGCAGCCGCTCCTCCGCCACCGCCAGCCGTGCCTGCGTGTCCCGCGCCTCCTCCGCCTGCCACATCACCGTCAGGCTCCAGGCGCTCGGCCGAGTCGAGACGAGCACCAGCAGGACGACGACGAACAGCGAGAGGGCCGCCCCGAGCAGCATGCCGCCAGGTGTCCCGACGGCCGCCAGGAGACCCGTCACGACCACCGCGAAGGCCGCGCAGTGGAGCAGGTACGTCCGGAGGGGGACGAGCAGTACGTAGGGCACCGTGAACGCCAGGGGCAGGTCCAGCACCAGCAGGGAGAGCCCCGCGTCGTCGACGCCGCCCACCGCCGCCAGGGCCACCAGCAGGCCGGTCAGCACCGCCAGCAGCACCGCCGGGAGCCGCAGCCGGCGCGGCGGGAAGGGCTCCGCGCCCCGGTAGTGGGCGAAGGCGGGTGCCACATTGCGGTTGCTCAGCACGCTCTGGAAGGCGTTCACGGCGAGGAACGCCGCGCCGAGGGCCATGGCCCCCGGGCCCTGGTCCAGGGTCGCGCCGAGCGGCAGCAGGCCCCAGGAGAGCAGGAAGGCCCAGGGGAGCGTGCAGAGCGTGACCTGTGTGTAGAGGTCGATGCGCTGGAGCCTGGTCCGCTCCTGCCACCCGCGCCGCCAGCCCCGTATCCGACCGATCACCTTGTCCAACCCCTTCGCCCCGTCCCCGTGGGGAGTCTCCGTGCCGCTCAGCCGCTCCCCGTCGGGGCTTCGTGCCGCCTCAGCCGCGCGGGTCCCAGCGGAACCACCGCTGCACAGCAAACACCGCGAACCCGGTCCAGGCCAGCGCCGTCATCCCGGCCGCGAGCAGGTCGCCGGTCTCCGCGTTGCCGAGCCAGCCGTGCCGTACGAGGGTCATCACCCCGGTCAGCGGCAGCAGTTCGAACGCCGAGGCCAGCCGGTCCGGGAAGACGTCGAGCGGCAGCAGGATCCCGGAGCCGAAGAGCGAGACGAAGAACAGCGGCAACGTGGTGAGCTGCGAGGTCTGCACCGTACGGGTCATCGCGGAGGTCGCGGCGGCCAGTGCGGACATCATCACGAAGCCCGCCGCCAGACCCACCAGGAACAGCTCCGGCCGCTTCGGGGCCGTCAGATCGAAGGCGATCGCCCCGACCACGACCAGCAGCACGCACTGGAGGAGCGCGAGCGCGACGGAGGGCAGGGCGGTGGCGGTGAGGATCTCGCGGTCGGTGACCTCGCCGGTGCGAAGCCGCTTGAGGACCAGCTCCTCGCGCCGGGCGACGTAACCGGTGACGAGGTTCATGTAGACCACCTGGACGAGCACGATGCCGATCCCGCCGGTGAGGGCGGCGCCCGCGACGGAGAGGCCGGTGCCGGCGAGGTCGACCTGCTGGAGCGAGGCCCGGATCGAGAGGATCATCACGACCGGCAGCACCAGGGCCACGAAGACCGCGGACCGGTTGCGGACCAGCAGGAGCAGCTCGGCGCGGGCGAGGGCGGCAAGCCGCCGCCCGGAGGCGGAGGCCTTCGTGGAGGGGCGGCGAGGGGCCGTGCGGTCGTCCGCGAGGACGGTGGGCGTGGTCATGCTGTCACCTTCTTCGTCTTGTCCTGGGTCCTGTCCGAAAACCGGCTCCTGCCCGAGGACCGGCTGCCGGCGTCGCGCGGGTCCTCGGAGCGGGGGCGGAGCTGGGTGTTGGCGATCTGGAGGAACGCCTCCTCCAGGGAGGCGGAGCGGGCGTCGAGCCCGATCAGACGGACGCCCGACTCCCGGGCCCAGCCGAGCAGTTCGTGCAGCGACTCCTGGAGCGCGGCGGTACGGATCTCGACCCGCCGCCCGTCCGCGCCCGCCCGCAGTGCGAGCGGAAGGCGCCCTGCCGCTACGTCGTCGGGCAGCGTGAACCGGATCCTGGCGGGCTGCGACGCCGTGACCTCGGCGGTGGTCCCGGCCGTCACGATCTGCCCCTGGTGCATGATCGCCAGCCGGTCCGCGAGCGCCTCGGCCTCCTCCAGGTAGTGCGTGGTCAGCAGGACGGTCGTGCCGGACTCACGGAGTGCCCGGATCAGCTCCCAGGTGTCGCGCCGCCCCTCCGCGTCCAGCCCCGTCGTCGGCTCGTCCAGGAAGAGCACCTCGGGCCGCGAGGTCAAAGCCAGCGCCAGGTCCAGGCGCCGCTTCTCCCCGCCGGAGAGCTGCTTGACCCGCACCCGGGCCCGGCCGCCCAGGCCGACCATCTCCAGGGCCTCGGCGGCGGGCCGGGCGCCGGTGGTGCACGCCGACCACATCCGCGCGGTCTCCAGGACGGTGAGGTCGGAGGGGAAGCCGCCCTCCTGGAGCATCACCCCGGTCCGGGGCCGGACGGCGGCACGCTCGCGGTACGGGTCGTGGCCCAGGACCCTGATCGTCCCGGCGGTCGGTAGGGCCAGGCCCTCCAGGAGTTCGACGGTGGAGGTCTTGCCCGCGCCGTTCGTCCCGAGGAGGGCGAAGAGTTCGCCGCGGGCCACGGAGAAGGAGACCCCGGAAACGGCCTCGAAGCCGTCCTGGTAGCTGCGGCGGACCCCGTCCGCCGCGATCACCGGACCGTCCGCCACGGCAGGGGCCGCCCGGTCGCTGAGAAAGTCGTCGCTGGTCATGCTCCAAGCGTTCCGCCGGAGCAGGCCCGCGAGCAGTGCGCGCTGTCACCAGTGCCCATGACAAACGTCATGGCGGGGGAGGAGCGGACACGACAGAGGCCCTGATCGAGATCGATCAGGGCCTCTGTCCTTCTGGAGCGGACGACCAGGTTCGAACTGGCGACCTCAACCTTGGCAAGGTTGCGCTCTACCAACTGAGCTACGTCCGCAGTGCGACCACTCGGCTTTCACCGGTGGGGCGATCACTACTCTACCTGATCCACCGGAGTGGCCCGAAGAGTCGTGCAGAGCGGGTGACAGGAATTGCACACTGCGCCTTCCCCCTGGAAGGGGGATGTTCTGCTACTGAACTACACCCGCACGCTGCTGGGGGTTCGGCCTTTCGGCCTCGCCCCTCGGCGTGCTCCAGACTCTATCCGACCTGCGGGGGTGGAACGCAAGTCGGCTCCCCGCGACCGGCCTGACGGGGTGTGAGGCCGGTCGCGGGGGGAGGCGGGCCCCATGCTGAACCGCTGTGGGCCCGCGCCTCACACCGCCGCGTTGAACGCCTCGTAGACCTTCTTCGGGATCCGGCCGCGGGCCGGCACCTCCATCCGGTGCGAGCGGGCCCAGGCGCGGACGGCCGCGGGGTCCGGGGCGAGGGAGGTGTGGTGGTACGAGTCGGGGGTCCTGCCGCGCTTGCTGGCATTTGTCTGCTTTCGGCCGGCCGCCATGTAAGGCGCCAGCGTCTTCCGCAGTTTCTTCGCATTGGCGGGATTGAGGTCGATCTCGTAGGTCTTGCCGTCCAGGGCGAAAGTGACTGTTTCCGCCGCTGTTCCCCCGTCGATGTCGTCGGAGAGCGTAACCACTACGCGCTGAGCCACGGATATCGGTCCTTTCCTACGGCTTCGGCGCGTCGGGCGTGCGCCGATGGGCCGGCCTTCCGGCTGCCAGGCGGATACGGATCGACGGATGTCGACTGTTCCGGTGTTCCCGGGGGCAATGCTGTTTTCCCCGGTAATCATTTGTACAGCGGTGGGCACCGCATTGTGAAGCCCAGCCAATTGCCTCCGCGTGTCCGAGCGCAATCCCGGGCGTGATTCTTTCCCAGGACTTTTCCTGCCTGTTGCCGTGACTGATATCTCGATGTGATCCACCTCGGACCCGCGCGGTCCGGGTCGGACCTGCGGGGTCGGCCGCCGTGTCCGTTCCGTCTCATATCTACCCGCGTAGAAATTTCGGGCAGGTACGCTGAGTGGACCCGCGGGGGTCTGGGGAACCCCCCGGAGAGACAGCCGCACCACACCACCACACCGGGAGTGCCAGTGGCACGCGTCGTAGTCGACGTCATGCTCAAGCCGGAGATCCTCGACCCGCAGGGACAGGCGGTGCAGCGTGCGCTGCCCCGTCTCGGCTTCGAGGGAATCGCGGACGTTCGTCAGGGAAAGCGTTTCGAGCTGGAGGTCGAGGGGCCGGTCGACGCTGCCGCCCTCGCCCGCATTAACGAGATGGCCGAGACCTTCCTCGCCAACACCGTCATCGAGGACTTCGTCGTGAAGGTGGAGGAGGAGAAGTGACCACCCGTATCGGCGTCGTCACTTTTCCCGGCACCCTCGACGATCAGGACGCCCTGCGCGCCGTCCGGATCGCGGGCGCGGAGCCCGTATCGCTCTGGCACCGCGACAAGGACCTGCACCAGGTCGACGCGGTCGTCCTGGCCGGTGGCTTCTCCTACGGGGACTACCTCCGGGCCGGAGCCATCTCGCGCTTCTCGCCGGTGATGGAGACGATCATCGAGCAGGCGAAGGCCGGTCTGCCGGTCCTCGGCATCTGCAACGGCTTCCAGATCCTGACCGAGGCGCACCTGCTGCCGGGCGCGATGCTGCGCAACAACCACCTCCACTTCATCTGCCGCGACCAGAAGCTGCGGGTGGAGAACGCGGAGACCGCCTGGAGTGCCGACTACAGCGCGGGCCAGGAGATCCGGGTCCCGCTCAAGAACATGGACGGCCGGTACACCGCCGACGAGCGCACGCTCGACGAGCTGGAGGCCGAGGGCCGGGTCGCCTTCCGCTACCTGGACGGCAACCCCAACGGCTCGCTCCGCGACATCGCGGGCATCACCAACGCGGCGGGCAACATCGTCGGGCTGATGCCGCACCCGGAGCACGCCGTGGAGCCGCTCATCGGCACCGGCCGCACCGACGGCCTCGGTTTCTTCACCTCGATCATCAAGAAGCTGGTCAACGCATGAGCCTGGATACGGTCAAGCACGCGGCCGAGACCCCGGACGCCGAGCAGCCCTGGAAGGAGCTGGGCCTCAAGGAGGACGAGTACGCCCGGATCCGCGAGATCCTGGGCCGCCGTCCCACCGGCGCCGAGCTCGCCATGTACTCGGTGATGTGGTCGGAGCACTGCTCGTACAAGAGCAGCAAGGTCCACCTCAAGCAGTTCGGCGAGAAGGTCCCCGAGAACGACGCGATGCTCGTCGGCATCGGGGAGAACGCGGGCGTCGTCGACGTCGGCCAGGGGTACGCGGTCACCTTCAAGGTCGAGTCGCACAACCACCCCTCGTACATCGAGCCCTACCAGGGCGCGGCCACCGGCATCGGCGGCATCGTCCGCGACATCCTCGCGATGGGCGCCCGACCGGTCGCGGTCGTCGACCCGCTGCGCTTCGGCGCGGCCGACCACCCCGACACCAAGCGCGTCCTGCCGGGCGTCGTCGCGGGCATCGGCGGCTACGGCAACTGCCTGGGCCTGCCCAACATCGGCGGCGAGGTCGTCTTCGACGCCTGCTACCAGGGCAACCCGCTGGTCAACGCCGGGTGCATCGGCGTGATGAAGCACGAGGACATCCACCTCGCCCAGGCATCCGGCCCCGGCAACAAGGTCATCCTCTACGGCGCCCGCACCGGCGGCGACGGCATCGGCGGCGTCTCGGTCCTCGCGTCCGAGACCTTCGACGACACCAAGCCCACCAAGCGTCCGGCAGTCCAGGTCGGCGACCCCTTCCAGGAGAAGCTCCTCATCGAGTGCACCCTGGAGATCTTCAAGGAGAAGCTGGTCGCGGGCATCCAGGACCTCGGCGGCGCCGGGCTCTCCTGCGCCACCAGCGAGCTGGCCTCCGCCGGTTCCGGCGGCATGCGCGTCGAGCTGGACACCGTCCCGCTGCGCGACGCGACGCTCTCGCCCGAGGAAATCCTCATGAGCGAGTCGCAGGAGCGCATGTGCGCGATCGTCGAGCCGCAGCACGTCGACCGCTTCCTGGAGATCTGCGAGAAGTGGGACGTCATCGCCACCGTCATCGGTGAGGTGACCGACGGCGAGCGCCTGGAGATCTTCTGGCACGGCGAGCAGATCGTGGACGTGCCCCCGGGCACCGTCGCCCACGAGGGCCCGACCTACCACCGCCCGTTCGCCCGCCCGTCCTGGCAGGACGCGCTCCAGGCGGACGACGCGGGCAGGCTGCCCCGTCCGGCGAACGCCGCCGAGCTGCGCGAGCAGGTCCTGAAGCTGGTCGCCTCCCCGAACCAGGCCTCCAAGGCGTGGATCACCGACCAGTACGACCGCTTCGTGCAGGGCAACACCGTTCTGGCGATGCCCGAGGACGCGGGCATGGTCCGCATCGACGCCGAGTCGAACCTGGGCGTGGCGCTGGCGACCGACGGCAACGGCCGGTACGCCAAGCTCGACCCGTACACCGGCGCGCAGCTCGCGCTGGCGGAGTCGTACCGCAACGTCGCCGCCTCCGGCGCCAAGCCGCTCGCCATCTCGGACTGCCTGAACTTCGGCTCCCCGGAGGACCCGGACGTCATGTGGCAGTTCGCCGAGGCCACGCGAGGTCTCGCGGACGGCTGCCTGGAGCTGGGCACCCCGGTCACCGGCGGCAACGTCTCGCTCTACAACCAGACCGGTGAGACGGCGATCCACCCGACGCCGGTCGTGGCCGTGCTCGGTGTGATCGACGACGTCACCCGCCGTACGCCGATCGCCTTCGCGGAGGAGGGCCAGCTCCTCTACCTGCTGGGCGACACCCGTGAGGAGTTCGGCGGCTCGGCCTGGTCCGAGGTCGTCCACAACCACCTCGGCGGACTGCCGCCCAAGGTCGACCTCGGCCGCGAGAAGCTGCTCGCGGAGATCCTCATCTCGGCCTCGCGCGACGGCATGATCGACGCCGCGCACGACCTGTCCGACGGCGGTCTGGTCCAGGCGGTCACCGAGTCCTGCCTGCGCGGCGGGAAGGGCGCCCGGCTGGTCGTGCCGGACGGCCTGGACGCGTTCACGTTCCTCTTCTCCGAGTCGGCGGGGCGCGCGGTCGTCGCCGTCCCGCGCAGCGAGGAGCTGCGTTTCACCGACATGTGCGGCGCGCGCGGTCTGCCCGTCGCCCGTATCGGGGTCGTGGACGGCGAGGAGATCGAGATCCAGGGCGAGTTCAGCATCCCGCTGAGCGAGCTGCGGACGGCGCACGAGGCGACGATCCCGGCGCTGCTCGCCTGAGCCCGCCTCCTGTTCGACAGCCCCCGCCCGGGTCGTCCGGGCGGGGGCTTCGGCTTTTCCGCACGCGCTTGTCAGGGATTACGTAATTACGTAAGGTTGGTGTCATGGAGCTGGAGCAGCGGGTGGCCGAGCTGGAGCGGCGGCTCACGGCGCTGGAGCGGCGGGACCGGGAGTCGCCCCGCCTGGGCGACGGCGACTTCTGGGCGCTCAACGGGCTGAAGCAGCAGCTCGCGGACGTCGGGGAGGCCGGCGCTGACGGGGGAGTGCTCTTCACGGGAGCGGTCCGGCTGCCGACCGGCGAGCAGTACGAGTGGCAGTACGGCGCCTTCACCGGGACCCTGCTCGACGGCGACGGCGACGGCGACGGCGACGGGAACGGCGGGGCGGGCGAGGGCCGGTCCGACGGCGGATCGGCGGCGGCGGACGCGCTCGCCGCGCTCGGCCATCCCGTACGGCTGCGCCTGCTCCGCGAGATCCTCGGCGGCCGCCGCACGGCCGCCGAGCTGGCCGCGCTCGACGCGGTCGGGACCACCGGCCAGATCTACCACCACCTGCGCCAGCTGACCGGCGCGGGCTGGCTCCACACGGCCGGCCGCGGCCGGTACGAGGTGCCGGCCGCCCGGGTGGTGCCGCTGCTGGTGGTGCTGACGGCGGCGGCGCCCTAGGACCTGCCGACGGACGGCGGGCCCGGTAGACGACAACGGGGAAGCGATCATGTCTGTACGCACCGTCCTGGCCACGGCCCACCGGCTGTCCTGGCTCGTCCTGATCGCGCTGGTGATCGCGGCGTTCGTCACGGATCTGCCCGGCCCCGGGTGGGCCACCACGTTCCTGCCCGCCGCGGTCGTGGCGGTGCTCCTGCTGACGACGACCGCGCTCCAGGCCAGGGCCGGAGCGCCCCGGGGCGAGCCGCGCGAGCCGGTGGAGGTCGACCCGCCGGTGACCGGGCGGTGGACGGCCCTGAACAGCCCGGCGGACAAGGTCCCCAGCCATGGGACGCACGGGTACGGACAGACGTACGCGATCGACGTCGTGGCCGAGCCGGAGGTGGCGGACGGCGATCCTCCGGGCCGCCCCCCGTTCCGCTTCATGTGGCCGGTCGTCCGCCGCAACCGTGACTTCCCGGCCTTCGGCGCCCCGCTGCTCGCGGTGGCCGACGCCACGGTCGTCCGGGCGAGCGACGGCCAGCGCGACCACCTCAGCCGCACCTCGCTGCCCGCTCTCGCCTACCTGATGTTCATCGAGGGCAACGTCCGCTCCGTCCTGGGCGTGCACCGCGTCCTGGGCAACCACGTGGTCCTGGACCTCGGCGGCGGTGCGTACGCGGTCTACGCCCATGTCCGGCGCGGCTCGCTGAAGGTGAAGGCCGGGGACCGGGTGCGGGCCGGGCAGGAGATCGGGTGCGTGGGGAACTCCGGCAACACCACCGAACCCCACCTCCACTTCCACCTCATGGACGGCCCCGACCCCGACGCCGCCCGGGGCGTCCCGTTCACCTGGCGGGGCGTCGGAGTCCCGGCGAACGGGGAGACGTTCACGGTGGACGCCGTTGACGGCGCGGGGGAGCGGGTCGTACGGGACCGGCCCGGCGTCGTCGGCGGGGCCGGTTAGTCTCGGCCCCATGCCCCCGGCCAAGAAACGCCCGCGCGCCTACGACCACCTCAGGACCCGGACGGCGGTCCTCGCCCAGTTCGGCCATGTCCGCGACGCCGTCCGGGGGTTGGCCCCCGAGCAGCTCGCCCGGCCGACCCGGCTCGACGGCTGGGCGGTGCGTGACCTGGTCGCGCACATCGCGCAGGGGCTCGGCGCGGTCAGCCGGGACCTGGCCCTGCCGGAGCCGCCCGGCCCCAAGCCCGGGATCTCGCTCCTGGAGTGGGCACCGGCCGTGGCGGCAGCCGTCAGGGACACCACGGCCCCGCCCCCGGCGGCCACCCGCCCCGACCTCCTCGCGCTGTACGAGGAGGTGGAGGCCGGGTTCCTCGCGGACGTCCCGGCCTCCGGCACGGGGGACCGGCTGCTGGCCACCCGGGTCGGCTCCATGCGGCTGGCCGACGCGCTGGTCACCCGGACCGTCGAGCTGACCGTCCACACGGACGACCTGAACGAGGCGCTCGGGCTGGAGATCCCGTACGACCGGCAGGCGCTGGCCGCCTGCACCCGGCTGCTGGCGGACACCCTCGCGGGCCGGGCGCCGGGCGGCTCGGTCGAGGTGCGGGTGCCGCCGTTCGCGGTGGTCCAGTGCATCGGCGGCCCCAAGCACACCCGGGGCACCCCGCCCAACGTGGTGGAGACGGGCCCGCTGACCTGGGCCCGTCTCGCCACCGGACGTACGGAGTGGGCGCGGGCCCTGGCGGACGCCGAGGTCAGCGCGAGCGGCGAACGGGCCGACCTGGGAGGACTGCTCCCCCTGATGCGCTGAAGCACCTGGTGGTGAGCGGGACCACCCCGGTCGGAGCAGGGAGCGGAACCGGATCGGGCCCCTGTTCCGTCACATGGCCATGCGCACACAACGTACGGAAGTCAGCACCGGCACCGGCACCCGTGTCAGCACCGGTGTCGGCACCGGCATCAGCGTCCTGGCCCTCCTCACCCTCGCCGCCTGCGGTACGGAGTCGGGCTCCGGCCCGGCCGCCGGCGGCAGCGACACCGCGCGGAGCGATGTGCCCGTCACCGGGGTCGCGTGGCAGGTCGACTCCCTGACCGCCGGAGGGAAGAAGACCCGGGCCCCCGAGGGGTCCCGGCTGGAGATCGACCCGAAGGGCCGGGCCACGGCCTACTTCGGCTGCAACCACATCGGGGCGAAGGCCGACGTGGAGGGCGACCGGATCACCCTGAGCGAGCCGAGCCACACGGAGATGGCGTGCGGGGAGGAGACCGACAGGTTCGAGAGGGCCGCCGTCGCCGCGCTCGACGGCGTCCTCACGGCGAAGCTCTCCGGTGAGAAGCTCACCCTCACCGCCGAGGGCGGCGACACCATCCAGCTCAGCGAGGAGCGGCCCGCCGACCTGGCCGGCACCCGGTGGGCGGTGACCACCCTGATCGACGGCGAGACGGCGACCTCCGTCCCCGCCGACCTCCCGAAGGAGCGGGTGCCCCACCTGACCTTCGGCGAGGACGGCACGGTCCAGGGCAACTACGGCTGCAACTCCTACCGGGGCGAGGCCGGGGTCAAGGACGCCACCATCACCTTCGGCCCCCCGGCCGGCACCAAGAAGCTCTGCCCGGAGGCGGAGATGGAGACGGAGCGGGCGGTCCTCGCGGTCCTGGACGGTCCGACGACGTACACGATCAAGGGCTCCACGCTCACCATCACGGCGGAGGGGGGCCAGGGCATCACCGCTCAGGTCGCCCCGGCGGAGTCCGAGGGCACCCGGGAGCAGGGCTGAACCCGGACCGCCGGTGTGAGGCTCACCACGAAACGAGCGTTCGGCCAGTGGCCGCGACGGGTTCCGGTCAGGTTCACCGAGCGCCACGGCCGGACGGTCGCCACCGAAGACCGCCCTCCCTGCCTACCGGTCGGTAACGGGCCTCGTTGCCCGGCAGTGAGCCCCGGCACCGGCTCCCCGCCCATCCTCGACCTGAAGCGATGGTCACGCATCGTAACTGCTCGAAGTCCCGCGAATCACCCGCCCGGCACGGTGTGCGGAGCCGTTCCCCGTGCTCCGCCCCGGCATTGCCGACCGGTCCCCAATTCGGACCAGTGGTCGATCTCGCCTACACTCGGTGCTGTGCCCCGTGGTGATGGACGACTCAACCACGACCTGCTCCCCGGAGAGAAAGGCCCCCAGGACGCTTGTGGCGTCTTCGGTGTCTGGGCTCCGGGTGAAGAGGTCGCCAAGCTCACCTATTTCGGACTGTATGCCCTGCAGCACCGCGGACAGGAATCCGCGGGCATCGCAGTGAGCAACGGGTCCCAGATCCTGGTCTTCAAGGACATGGGACTGGTCTCGCAGGTCTTCGACGAAACGTCTCTGGGTTCCCTCCAGGGCCATATCGCGGTCGGTCATGCCCGCTACTCCACCACCGGTGCCTCGGTGTGGGAGAACGCGCAGCCGACGTTCCGTGCCACCGCGCACGGCTCGATCGCCCTCGGCCACAACGGGAACCTGGTCAACACCGCCCAGCTCGCGGAGATGGTCGCCGACCTGCCCCGCAAGGACGGCCGCGCCACCCAGGTCGCCGCGACCAACGACACCGACCTCGTGACCGCGCTGCTCGCCGGGCAGCGCGACGAGAACGACAAGCCGCTGACCATCGAGGAAGCCGCCGCCAAGGTGCTCCCCGACGTCAAGGGCGCGTTCTCGCTCGTCTTCATGGACGAGCACACCCTCTACGCCGCCCGTGACCCGCAGGGCATCCGCCCGCTGGTGCTCGGCCGGCTGGAGCGCGGCTGGGTCGTCGCGTCGGAGTCCGCCGCGCTCGACATCTGCGGCGCCAGCTACGTACGCGAGATCGAGCCGGGCGAGCTGATCGCCATCGACGAGAACGGGCTGCGCACCTCCCGGTTCGCAGAAGCGAAGCCCAAGGGCTGTGTCTTCGAGTACGTCTACCTGGCCCGCCCGGACACCGACATCGCCGGCCGGAACGTGTACCTCTCCCGGGTGGAGATGGGCCGCAAGCTGGCCGAGGAGTCGCCCGTCGAGGCGGATCTGGTCATAGCGACCCCGGAATCCGGCACCCCCGCCGCGATCGGGTACGCGGAGGCCAGCGGCATCCCCTTCGGCGCCGGACTGGTGAAGAACGCCTATGTCGGCCGGACCTTCATCCAGCCTTCGCAGACCATCCGCCAGCTCGGTATCCGGCTCAAGCTGAACCCGCTGAAGGAAGTCATCAAGGGCAAGCGCCTGGTGGTCGTCGACGACTCGATCGTCCGCGGCAACACCCAGCGCGCGCTGGTCCGGATGCTCCGCGAGGCCGGGGCCGCCGAGATCCACATCCGGATCTCCTCGCCGCCGGTGAAGTGGCCCTGCTTCTTCGGGATCGACTTCGCCACCCGCGCCGAGCTGATCGCCAACGGCATGACCGTGGACGAGATCCGCACCTCGATGGGGGCGGACTCCCTCGCGTACATCTCGATCGACTCCATGATCGAGGCGACCACGATCGACAAGCCCAACCTGTGCCGCGCCTGCTTCGACGGTGAATACCCGATGGAGCTTCCGGACCCGGAGCTGCTCGGCAAGCAGCTGCTGGAGACCGAGCTGGCGGCAGGGCCCGCGGCCACCGCCGCGGCCGACGCGCTGCGCCGTCCGTGACCCGGACGGGCCGCCGCCCCTCCCACCAGCCCCGTATCTCCACACGAAAGATCCCAGGCCATGTCTGAGACAACAGGTGCTTCCTACGCGGCGGCCGGCGTCGACATCGAAGCCGGTGACCGCGCCGTCGAGCTGATGAAGGAGTGGGTGAAGAAGACCCAGCGCCCCGAGGTCGCCGGCCTCGGCGGGCTCGGCGGCTTCGCCGGTCTCTTCGACGCCTCGGCGCTGAAGCGGTACGAGCGTCCGCTCCTCGCCTCCGCCACCGACGGTGTCGGGACGAAGGTGGACCTGGCGCGGCAGATGGGCGTGTACGACACGATCGGCCACGACCTCGTCGGCATGGTCGTGGACGACCTCGTCGTCTGCGGGGCCGAGCCGCTCTTCATGACCGACTACATCTGCGTCGGCAAGGTGCACCCCGAGCGTGTCGCGGCGATCGTGAAGGGCATCGCGGAAGGCTGTGTCCTCGCGGGCTGCGCCCTGGTCGGCGGCGAGACCGCCGAGCACCCGGGGCTGCTGGGCCCGGACGACTTCGACGTCGCCGGAGCCGGTACGGGTGTGGTCGAGGCCGACCGGCTGCTGGGCCCGGACCGTATCCGCAAGGGTGACGCCGTCATCGCGATGGCGTCCTCCGGTCTTCACTCGAACGGGTACTCGCTCGTCCGCCACGTGGTCTTCGACCGGGCCGGCTGGACGCTGGACCGGCAGGTCGAGGAGTTCGGCCGGACGCTCGGCGAGGAGCTGCTGGAGCCGACCCGGATCTACTCGCTGGACTGCCTGGCGCTCACCCGCACGACCGAGGTCCACGGCTTCAGCCACGTCACCGGCGGCGGCCTGGCGAACAACCTGGCCCGGGTCATCCCGGACGGGCTGCACGCCACCGTGGACCGCTCCACCTGGACCCCCGGCGCCGTCTTCGACCTGGTCGGCAAGGCCGGGAACGTCGAGCAGCTGGAGCTGGAGAAGACGCTGAACATGGGTGTCGGCATGATCGCGATCGTCCCGGCCGACTCCGTGGACGTGGCACTGACGACCCTGGCCGACCGCGGGGTCGACTCCTGGGTCGCCGGTGAGATCACCGACCGCGGCGACCACGCCACGGGTGCCGAGCTGACCGGCAGCTACGCCCGCTGATCCGTACGACGGAGACCGCGGTGCGCCGGGTGGTGATCGCCCCGGCGCACGCGGCTCCGTTCAGGAGCACGCGAAAGCCGCCGGTGCCGACACGTCGGCAGGCTCGGCGGTATCGGGACGCACAGAACCCGGCCCGGGGCAGGCCCGGACCGGGTTGATGTGTCAGCGCGAGGTCAAGCGCCGCGGCGCTGTGACGACGGACCGGACTGATCGTCCTGATCGTCGTCATCGTCCTTGTTGTAGCGATCCGCGTACTGTGCGTACGGGTCATCTTCCTCGTCGTCGTCCTCGAACGGCTCCGCGTTCGGTGGCTGACTCGAAGGCGATGCGCCCAGCTCATTGGCCAGACGCGACAGGTCCGTCCCGCCAGTGCTGTACTTCAGCTGGCGGGCGACCTTGGTCTGCTTGGCCTTTGCCCGGCCGCGCCCCATGGCTCGACCCCCTCGGTGACGGGGCTCGACGGCCCCAGAGTCTTGACACGCGTTCATGTTTCAGGACGGACTCTCGACGGAGAGACCGCGCCCGTAGGGCTTTAACGGTACCTGCTTCCGTGGCCGTACGGTACGCCGCCCGCGTCTTGCGCCCCGGTGCAGGACCAGTGGAGAGCCCCGTCCCCGCTGGTCAACTGCGATTTTAACCTCTTCTGGGCGGACGACCCGCCGACCGGCGTGAGTCTTCTCTCCCGAGGGGCCCCGTGGACCCCCACCGGTCGGCGTGCCGCCCGCCCACACGTCAGCGGTCGCGCGCCTCCGCCATCCGCTGCTCGGCGATCCGATCGGCCGCGGCGGCCGGCGGAATCCCGTCCGCCTTCGCACGTGCGAATATTTCCAGCGTGGTGTCGAAGATCTTCGTGGCCTTCGCCCTGCACCGGTCGAAGTCGAACCCGTGCAGCTCGTCGGCCACCTGGATCACGCCACCGGCGTTGACCACGTAGTCGGGGGCGTAGAGAACCGACCGGTCGGCCAGGTCCTTCTCGACACCCGGGTGGGCCAGCTGGTTGTTGGCCGCGCCGCAGACCACCTTGGCGGTGAGCATCCGCACGGTCTCGTCGTTCAGGGCGCCGCCCAGCGCGCAGGGCGCGTAGATGTCGAGGCCCTCGGTGCGGATGAGCGCCTCGGTGTCCGGGGCCACGGTGACCTCGGGGTGCAGCTCGGTGATGCGGCGCACCGACTCCTCGCGGACGTCGGTGATCACGACCTCGGCCCCGTCCGAGAGCAGGTGCTCGACCAGGTGGTGGCCCACCTTGCCGACCCCGGCGACCCCGACCTTGCGGCCGCGCAGCGTCGGATCGCCCCACAGGTGCTGGGCCGAGGCCCGCATGCCCTGGAAGACGCCGAACGCGGTGAGGACGGAGGAGTCGCCGGCGCCGCCGTTCTCGGGGGAGCGGCCGGTGGTCCAGCGGCACTCGCGGGCCACGACGTCCATGTCCGAGACGTAGGTGCCGACGTCGCAGGCGGTGACGTAGCGTCCGCCGAGCGAGGCGACGAACCGGCCGTAGGCCAGGAGGAGTTCGTCGGTCTTGATCTTCTCGGGGTCACCGATGATGACGGCCTTGCCGCCCCCGTGGTCGAGCCCGGCCAGGGCGTTCTTGTACGACATGCCGCGCGACAGGTTGAGCGCGTCGGCGACGGCCTCGGCCTCGTTCGCGTACGGGTAGAAGCGGGTGCCGCCGAGGGCCGGGCCCAGGGCGGTGGAGTGGAGGGCGATGACGGCCTTGAGGCCGGTTGCGCGGTCCTGGCAGATGACGACTTGCTCGTGGCCCCCCTGGTCCGAGTGGAACAGGGTGTTCAGTACATCGACAGGCGCGCCGGTCACATCGGTCACTGTGGTGACTCCCAAATAACGAAGCGGCGGAAGACCCTCCTAGGGGTGGGGAGGGCCTCGGACCGACCGGCACGGCCGGTCCGATGGGCAAGAGCGTAAGTCCTCCGGCGGCGCGGATCTCCCCCCGTGCGGAGGATCACCCCCTGGGGGTGATCCTCCGTGGCACGATGCGCTGCATGTCGGTGGTGTCTTCCGTGTTCGTCCCTTACACGTCCTACCTCCGGGTGTACGAGCCGCTCGCCGCCTTCGCGGAGCCCGAGCGCAGTCACTGGGCCCGCTACGCGCAGCGCCCGGTGCTGCCCGGCGCCCAGGACGAACTGCGCCGCGCGCTGGCCGACCTGGTGCCGACGCCGCCGGTCGGCGTGCCGGTGCACGAGAGCGGCGACGCGTTCGTGGCGGAGGTCGGCGGGGTGGTCTGCGTCTGCCCGTGGCGGACCCGGCTGCGGGGGTGGCTGGCGCTGGAGGAGCTGGAGGGGTCGGGCGCGCAGGGGGGAATGTTTCCGGCCAACGTGCTGGACGCCCTGCTGCCGGAGGTGGTGCGGGGCCAGGCGCGGGCCGACCACGAGCGCTGGCGGCGGCGGAACCCGGACGCGCGGCCGTGGATCCGGACGACGGTGTGGCAGGTGCCGGTGCGCTGGTTCGTCCTCTTCCGGGACGAGGAGCGGGAGTACGCGGCGGCCGACGGCGAGGGCGGGGAGCCGGTGCTGCGCTACCGGACGCCGATGGTGGAGGCCCGGCGCCGGCTGGCCCGGGGGCTGCGGACGCTGCGGGAGAACGTGGCGCAGGGGCCGCTCACCGAGGGGCTGGTGGAGGTGGGGCGGTGGCTGGAGGAGTTCCATCCGCACTCGCTGGTGGAGCTGGACTACGGGGGCCTGGTGCACGCGCTCCCCGCCGAGCAGCTAGCCGGGGACCGGTCGGCGGCGGATGTGGCGGAGGGGCTCGCCGCGCTGGGCAGCGGTGACGGCGAAGCGGCGGGGGCGGCGTACGCGCGGCTCGCTGAGCGGTGGCGGGCGGTCCGCGACCGCCAGTTCACCAACTGACCGCCCGGTTCTGCCGGCCGGTCACTCCCTCGCCGCGGCGGCCCGTCGCCCTGGTCACCAATTGACGTGAAAAGACCCACAGCGGCATCAACGGGATGGAACCGGGGCATCCTTCATTCAGGACGGACCGGAAGGCCGAGCGGGCGGAAAGGAGGGAAGTGCGAGCCCGGCGAGGGGGCCGACCGGATCGCCTGGGCGGAGGCCACGAAGGGGAACTGACGGACCGTGAACCTGTGTCGCGTGGGACACGTGTGGTGGGTGGGGTGGAAGCGTACGTCTTCTGTCCCAGGACCTACGTCCCGAACCGGGCCTTTGCCTCAAGCGTGATGGATAGCACTAACGGGTCCCTTGCGCCCATCCCTGCTCCTCGTGCCAAAATAGGACAAGGAGTCCGGGGAGGGCTCCTTCCGTCCAAGTAAGGGCGGAATGCTCAGCATTGCACTCTATGGGGGGTCTGACGACTCCTGATCGCTCTGTGACTGATCGTCACGGTGGCGTGACTGTCCGCTATGGCATGGTCCATCGGCTTCCGTCGCTGATGAACACCTGGGAGGGCAATTCCATCGGTTTGGCCGACGCGGCTGGACGGATGGTGTAGTTGTAGTGCCGAGGACAAGCCGTTCGTCCTATAACCGACTCGGCCCGCGTCCGCCATTTCGGGCAACGCGGGTCAAGGTGCAGAATTTAGAGGAAAGAACCGAGAAGGTTCGGTTCTCCCGAGGAGGCCGCTCATGACCGCTCGCACCCCTGATGCCGAGCCGCTGCTGACCCCGGCTGAGGTTGCCACGATGTTCCGCGTGGACCCGAAGACGGTCACCCGTTGGGCCAAGGCTGGCAAGCTCACGTCCATCCGCACGCTCGGTGGACACCGCCGGTACCGCGAGGCAGAGGTCCGCGCACTGCTTGCGGGTATTCCGCAGCAGCGCAGCGAGGCCTGACACACCCCTGCCACGCAGCTCGACAGCAGCACAGCATCACAACCGGGCAGCCGCCGGGTCCCCCAACCTCAGGCCGCCCCTGCATAGCTCCACTCGACGGACGCCTGCCCCAACGGGCGTCATACCTGTGTGACGGGTGCGTCGTTTCGATCGCGCTGGACTCCGCCGGGTCCAGCGCGATCTTTTCGTTCCCCGCCAGGGACGGCCGGGAGCGCCCTGGATGCGCAGGGGCGCCTGGGAATCCAAGGCCCCGCAGAAGGGGGCGCCAGCCCCTCCCGAGCCCTCTCGTGCCCCCGTGAACGGCCCGTACACCTGCCTCCTGCGCCCGAGGGCCGGTGGCCGATAACCGGGTGGTCGGTCGGCTTCCGGTCCGTCGCGGCGTTCGCGCCGCACCGCCCGGATGCCCGGTCCCGCCGCCGTTCGTGACTCTGTGAGCGGGTCTGTGCGGGAGTGGGGGTGAGCGTCCCGGACGCCGTGGGACAGCCCCGGACGGAACGGTCCGGCCGAACGAACACCCCGGTGCAATTGCACATATTAAATTCGCCACTTGTAGGGGAGGCGTAAACTCCCCCGGTCTGAAAACTCATTCGGTGACACCCGTCACACCGCATGACGCTTGCCAACTCCGAGCCTGCCACTGCCGGGAAGCGGAATCACCCGGCCGATGGTCACCGTCCGGAGGGCCTTTCGGCCCTGTCCCGGCTCTCGTCGCCTTCCGTCGGTACGGCGGCGCCCTCGGCGGCGACGGGAACGGCGGGCCGTCCGGCGCGTTCCCGGGACCCGTACGAGCCCTCCGGAGGCTCCGGGGTCGCCGCGGTGGCGTGGGAGGGCTCCGGGGGGCCTGGAGGCGTCCCGCTCTCCCCCTGCTCCATGGCGAGGCGCAGCAGCCGGTGACAGACGGGGCAGTGGCGGGTGAGGTGGCCGTAGCCGGACGCGGCGGCCAGATGGGCGCGGAGCAGTGCGCGGGTCTCGTGTCGTGCTGCGGACGCGGACATGCGAGCCACCTCCCGGTGAGCCCGGCCGCCCCCCGCCGTGAAGAGCGCCGAGGGAACAGGGACAGCCTCGTCCCTACGGGGTACCGGCGCCGACGAAGGGCGTCAAGACGCGAGAAAGCCCGGATCGAGGAGATCCGGGCTTTCTTCTGCTGCGGTCCTGACGGGATTTGAACCCGCGGCCTCCACCTTGACAGGGTGGCGAGCACTCCAAACTGCTCCACAGGACCAGGTTTTCGCCGCTTGCCTTGCGGCCTGCTGCGAAACCAGACTGTACAGGAGGTGGGAGGGTCAGGTCGACTTCACTCCTGGTGGTGGCTCCGTCACCGCCTCCCGGGCCCCCGCCGGACCCTCCTCCTCAGGGCGCCAGGGCGTCGATCGCCTTCACGATCCGCTTGTCCGAGACGGGGAACGCCGTGCCCAGCGCGTGCGCGAAGTAGCTGACGCGCAGTTCCTCGATCATCCAGCGGACGTCCAGCACCTCCTGCGGCACCGGCCGTCCCTGCGGGAGCTGTTCGAGCAGCCAGGCGTACTCGTCCTGCATCTCGTGGACCTTCTCCATCCGCGTGGTGTCCCGCTGCACGGCCGTCGGCATCTGCTGGAGCCGCCGGTCGGCGGCCACCAGGTAGCGCATGAGGTCGGGCAGCCGGCGCAGACCGGCGGCCGTGACGAAGCCGGGCGGCACGAGCCGGGCCAGCTGGTCGCGGACGTCGGTGACGTTGGCGAGCAGAGTCGGGCTGGTGGTCGCCTTCAGCCGGCGCTCGCAGGCCTGCCAGGCGGCCAGCACCTGCTGCACCTGGTCGACCGTGCGGACGGTCAGGTCCACCAGATCGGCGCGGACCTTGTCGTACAGCGTCCGGAACGCCTTCTCGTCCCACGCCGGGCCGCCGTGCGCGGCGATCAGCCGGTCGGCGGCGGCGGTGGCGCAGTCCTCGAAGAGCGCCTGGACCGAGCCGTGCGGATTGCGGGAGAGGGCCAGCTTCTGCTGGTTGGTGAGCCGGTCGGAGGCGAACTTCGCCGGGTTCACCGGGATGTTCAGCAGGATCAGCCGCCGGGTGCCGCGCCACATCGCCTGCTGCTGCTCGGCCACGGTGTCGAAGAGCCGTACGGCCACAGTGCCCGCCGCGGCTCCCTCCTGGTCCACCAGGGCCGGGTACGCCTTCACCGGCTGCCCGGCCCGCCGCGTCTCGAAGACCTGGTCCAGCGTGCCGATCGTCCAGTCCGTGAGGCCCGAGCGCTCGATGGACTCGCCCGAGGGCCCCGCGGTCGCCGCGGCGGCCTTGGAGAGGGCCTGACGGGCCTTGGGGCGCAGCTTCAGCCGGAGCGCCTCCAGGTCCTTGTCCTCCGCCACCTTGCGGCGCCGCTCGTCGACGATCCGGAACGTGATCTTCAGGTGGTCCGGGACCCGGGAGAGGTCGAAGTCGTCCGCAGTGACCGGCACCCCGACCATCCGGTGCAGCTCACGGGCGAGGGTGACCGGCAGCGGCTCCTGGAGCGGAACGGCCCGGTCCAGGAACTTCTCCGCGTAGTTCGGCGCGGGGACGTAGTGGCGGCGGATCGGCTTGGGCAGCGAGCGGATCAGCTCGGTGACGACCTCCTCGCGCAGCCCCGGGATCTGCCAGTCGAAGCCCTCGGCGGTGACCTGGTTGAGCACCTGGAGCGGGATGTGGACGGTCACACCGTCCGCGTCCGCGCCGGGCTCGAACTGATAGGTCACCTTGAACTTGAGCTTCCCCTGCCGCCAGGAGTCCGGGTAGTCGTCCTTGGTGACGGCCCCGGCCTTCTCGTTGATCAGCATGGAGCGCTCGAAGTCGAGGGCGTCGGGCTCCTCGCGCTTCTTGTGCTTCCACCACGAGTCGAAGTGTGCCCCGGAGACGATGTGCTCCGGAATGCGCTGGTCGTAGAAGTCGAAGAGCGTCTCGTCGTCCACGAGGATGTCGCGGCGCCGGGCGCGGTGCTCCAACTCCTCGACCTCGCCCAGCAGTTTGCGGTTGTCGTGGAAGAACTGGTGGTGGGTGCGCCAGTCGCCCTCGACGAGGGCGTTGCGGATGAACAGATCCCGCGAGGCCTCCTGGTCGATACGGCCGAAATTGACCTTGCGCTGGGCGATGATCGGCACCCCGTAGAGGGTGACCCGCTCGTACGCCATCACCGCGGCCTGGTCCTTCTCCCAGTGCGGCTCGCTGTAGGTGCGCTTCACCAGGTGCTGGGCCAGCGGCTCGATCCACTCGGGCTCGACCCTGGCGTTGACCCGCGCCCAGAGCCGGGAGGTCTCCACCAGCTCGGCCGACATCACGAAGCGGGGCTGCTTCTTGAAGAGCGCCGACCCGGGGAAGATCGCGAACTTGGCGCTGCGCGCGCCCAGGTACTCGTTCTTCTCGGTGTCCTTCAGCCCGATGTGCGACAGCAGCCCGGCCAGCAGCGAGGTGTGGATCGCCTGCTCGGGGATCGACTCGTCGCCCTTGGGCTCCTCGACGGTGATCCCCATCTGCTTGGCGACCGTCCGCAGCTGCGCGTAGATGTCCTGCCATTCGCGGATGCGCAGGAAGTTCAGATACTCCTGCTTGCACATCCGGCGGAACGAGGACGAGCCGCGCTCCTTCTGCTGCGCGCGGACGTAGGCCCAGAGATTGAGGAAGGCGAGGAAGTCGGAGGTCTCGTCCTTGAACCGGGCGTGCTGCTGGTCGGCCTGCGTCTGCTTCTCGGCGGGCCGCTCGCGCGGGTCCTGGATGGAGAGCGCGGCGGCGATGACCATGACCTCGCGGGCACAGCCGTTGCGGTCGGCCTCGATGACCATCCGGGCCAGCCGCGGGTCGACGGGAAGCTGGGAGAGCTTGCGGCCGAGCGGGGTGAGCCGCTTCTTCGGATCCTTCTCGCCCGGGTCCAGCGCCCCCAGCTCCTGGAGCAGCTGCACACCGTCGCGGATGTTGCGGTGGTCCGGGGGGTCGATGAAGGGGAACTTCTCGATGTCCCCGAGTCCTGCTGCGGTCATCTGGAGGATGACGGAGGCCAGGTTGGTCCGCAGGATCTCCGGATCGGTGAACTCCGGCCGGGTGACGAAGTCGTCCTCGGAGTAGAGCCGGATGCAGATCCCGTCCGACGTACGGCCGCAGCGGCCCTTGCGCTGGTTGGCGCTGGCCTGGGAGATCCGCTCGATCGGCAGCCGCTGGACCTTGGTGCGGTGGCTGTAGCGGGAGATACGGGCGTTGCCCGGGTCGATCACGTACTTGATGCCGGGCACGGTCAGCGAGGTCTCGGCCACGTTCGTCGCGAGGACGATGCGGCGGCCCGTGTGGCGCTGGAAGACGCGGTGCTGCTCGGCGTGCGAGAGACGGGCGTAGAGGGGGAGCACCTCGGTGTGCCTGAGGTTCCGCTTGTTCAGCGCGTCCGCCGTGTCCCGGATCTCCCGCTCCCCGGAGAGGAAGACCAGGACGTCGCCGGGGGCCTCGTGGCTCAGCTCGTCCACGGCGTCGCAGATCGCGGTGATCTGGTCGCGGTCGGAGTCCTCGCTGTCCTCTTCGAGGAGCGGCCGGTAGCGCACCTCCACCGGGTACGTCCGCCCGCTGACCTCCACGATCGGCGCGTCCCCGAAGTGGCGCGCGAACCGCTCCGGGTCGATCGTCGCGGAGGTGATGACGACCTTCAGGTCCGGGCGGCGCGGCAGCAGCCGGGCCAGATAGCCGAGCAGGAAGTCGATGTTGAGCGAGCGCTCGTGGGCCTCGTCGATGATGATCGTGTCGTACGCCAGCAGCTCGCGGTCCGTCTGGATCTCGGCGAGCAGGATGCCGTCCGTCATCAGCTTCAGATACGTCGACTCCGGGTTCACCTGGTCGGTGAAGCGGACCTTCCAGCCGACGGTCTCGCCCAGCGGCGTCTTCAGCTCGTCCGCGACCCGCTCCGCGACCGTGCGCGCCGCGATCCGGCGGGGCTGGGTGTGCCCGATCATGCCCCGGACCCCGCGCCCCAGCTCCATACAGATCTTGGGCAGCTGCGTGGTCTTCCCGGACCCGGTCTCACCGGCGACGATCACGACCTGGTGGTCGCGTATCGCCTCCAGGATCTCGTCCTTCTTCTGGCTGACCGGCAGCTCTTCGGGGTACGACAGGGCCGGCAGCCGGGCCGCGCGCGACGCGAGCCGGTCGGCCGCCTTGCCCGCCTCGGCCGCGATCTCGTCCAGCACGGACTGGCGGGCCTCGGGCTTGCGGATGCGGCGCGCTCCTTCGAGGCGCCGGCCGAGCCGGTTCGCGTCGCGGAGCGAGAGCTGTCCGAGCTGGGACTGGAGATCGGCGAAGGAAGTAGACATACGGATCCCAGGATCTCACCCGGGCGCGAGGAGTGGCGACCGCATTTCGGGCGGACTGCGTCACGCGCCACGTACCCTTTCAGGCAGCCGAACGCTCGGCCCCGTCCCGTCAGCCCCTCCCCGTACGAAAGGTGCCGGTCCCGTGTCCCGTACGCAGTGGTGCTGTCTGACGGCGCTGCTCGCGGTCGTGGTGGGGCTGCTGTGCGGGCCGGTGGCGGGCTCCTCCGCTGCCCGGGTCTCCACCGGTTCCCCTTCCCCGTCGGCGGTCTCCGCCCGGGCGGAGACCGAGGCGACTGCCGGGGCGGGCGCTGCCGTACGGGTGGCCACGACCGCCGCCCCGGCCTCTGTGATGGAGGCCTCCGACGCGGGCACCCGGGCCCCCGGCTGCGGGAAGCCCAGCGACCACGAGGGCGAACCGGCCGTCCCG
Source organism: Streptomyces sp. NPDC043746 (assembly GCF_056436485.1). NCBI lineage: Bacteria > Bacillati > Actinomycetota > Actinomycetes > Kitasatosporales > Streptomycetaceae > Streptomyces > Streptomyces sp. NPDC043746. The sequence goes on from NZ_JBWKCM010000014.1 coordinate 139,420, forward strand.
CCCCGGGCCCGGGCCGCGTACGACCAGGCCCCCGGCCTCGCCCCGTGGGGGCTGCCGCCCGCCACCACGGGAGCCCTGCCGGCCGAGGAACCGCCGGGCATACGGGCCCGCGCCCCGGCCCCCGCCACCCCGACCCCCGTCGAACTCTCCGTGCTACGGGTGTAGGCCGAGGCCCCCGCCCCGGCCCGCACCACCTTCCCCCTTCCCTTCCGCACCAGCACGGAGTGCCGCATGCCCGCGCCCAAGAAGCCCCAGCCCCGGAAGTCCACGTCCAAGAAGCCCACATCCGGGTCGAGGAAGCCCCTCGTCTACGGCGCGGTGGTCGTCGTCGCCGCAGGCCTCCTCGGCTTCGCCTCCTACCAGGCGACCGCCCCCGACAGCTCCTCGAAGAAGGCCTCCGCCACCGGCCCCGCCGCCGAGGTCTCCGCCGACCCCCAGGCGGGCGTCTACCCCGAGCTGGCGAAGCTGGCCCGCCGGGAGGCGGGCGACAAGCTGGCGGTGGGCCGCGCGGACGCCCCGGTCGTCCTGATCGAGTACGCCGACTTCAAGTGCGGCTACTGCGGCAAGTTCGCCCGGGACACCGAGCCCGAGCTGATCCAGGAGTACGTGGAGAACGGCACCCTGCGCATCGAGTGGCGCAACTTCCCGATCTTCGGCGAGGAGTCCGAGAACGCGGCGCGCGGGGCCTGGGCCGCCGGGCAGCAGGACCGCTTCTGGGAGTTCCACGCGGCTGCCTACGCGGAGGGGGCGAAGGAGAAGGGGTTCTCCAAGGACCGGGTCAAGGCCCTCGCGCGGGAGGCCGGGGTCAAGGACCTGGCCCGGTTCATGAAGGACCTGGACGGCGAGGCCGCCCGCGCCGCCGTCGCGAAGGACCAGGAGCAGGCGTACGGGATCGGCGCCACGTCCACCCCGTCGTTCCTGATCAACGGCCGCCCGATCGCTGGGGCGCAGCCGAAGGAGACGTTCACGCGCGCGATCGAGGCGGCGGCGGAGCAGGCGAAGAGCCCCGGCAAGGCGGGCGGCGACGCGGCTGAGGGCTCCGAGGACCCCGAGGACGCCGCCAAGTGACGGCGGACATCGGCTACTTCGCGGCCTTCCTCGGCGGACTGCTCGCCCTGGTCAGCCCGTGCAGCGCGCTGCTGCTCCCGGCCTTCTTCGCGTACTCCATCGACTCCACCTCGCGCCTGCTGGCCCGTACCGGCATCTTCTACGCCGGTCTCGCCACCACCCTCGTCCCGCTCGGCGCCGCCGGTTCGTACGCGGGCCGGCTCTTCTACGGCCACCGGGACGCCCTGGTGACGGGCGCGGGCTGGCTGATCATCGCGCTCGGCATCGCCCAGATCGTCGGCCTCGGCTTCGCCTCCCGGCGCATGGCGGCCCTCAGCGGCCGAATCCGCCCGACCACCGCCTTCTCCGTCTACGCCCTGGGCGCGGTCTACGGCCTGGCGGGCTTCTGCGCGGGCCCGATCCTCGGCAGCGTCCTCACCGTGGCGGCGGTGAGCGGCAGCCCGGTCTACGGCGGCCTGCTGCTGGCGGTCTACGCGCTCGGGATGGCCCTCCCGCTCTTCGTCCTCGCCCTGCTCTGGGAACGCTTCGACCTGGGCCGCCGCACCTGGCTGCGCGGCCGGACCGTCCGGCTGGGCCGGTTCGAGCTGCACACCACCTCGCTGCTCTCGGGCCTCTTCTTCATCGGTCTGGGCGCGCTCTTCCTCGCGTACGACGGCACCACCGCGCTCCCCGGTCTGCTCGGGGTCGACACGTCCTTCGCGGTCGAGCAGGGGGCGCAGAAGCTCGGCGAGCGGGTGTCGGACGCGGTGCTGCTGGGGACCGTGGTGCTGGTGGTGCTGGGGGCCCTCGGCGTACGGGCCTGGCGGCGGCGCGAGCCGGCGGCGGAGGACCCCGCCGCGAAGGAGGGGTGAGAACGGCGAAGGCCCCGTCCACCGGACGGGGCCTTCGAGAGGTGGCTGGGGCCGGGATCGAACCGGCGACCTATCGCTTTTCAGGCGATCGCTCGTACCAACTGAGCTACCCAGCCACGCAGCCGCTGGGGCTGCAAGCGGTCCTGACGGGATTTGAACCCGCGGCCTCCACCTTGACAGGGTGGCGAGCACTCCAAACTGCTCCACAGGACCAAGCAATGCGCGAGACAAGTCTCGCACACGGTGAAACGTGCCCCCAACGGGATTCGAACCCGTGCTACCGCCTTGAAAGGGCGGCGTCCTGGGCCACTAGACGATGAGGGCTATTGGCCCGCCGGTTCGCTTTGCAGCGCGTCGGGGACGTGAGAAGCATATGGGATGGGTGGAGCTATCGCCAAAACGGTTTACGGCGAGGGGGTGGGCCGCCCCGGAGAGCCCGACGCAGTGCCTGCCGGGGAGGGGGTGGGGGACGGGGAGGCGGGGGCGCCCTTCTCCAGGTTCTCCTCCGGCAGATGGCGGCTGACCTCGGCCGTCGTCAGCCCGAGACCGCCGAGCGTGATCTCGTCCCAGGCCTGGAGGCGGCGGGTCGAGCGGTCCAGGTAGAGCACCGAGGCGCGCACCTTCTCGGGCTTCTCGTTCTGCACCGCGCGCAGCCCGCCGCCGCCCGTTGAGCCCTCCACCTTCAGCCGCGTACCGCCCTTCATCTGCTCGTTGACCCGGTTGTGGAGGTGGCCCGCGAGGACCAGCGGGACCGTGCCGTCGGTCTGGCGGGCGGTGGCGGGGTCGTGGGCGACGGCGATGTCGACCGGGGTGCCGGCCTGTTCCTGGTCGCGGAGAGCGGAGGCCAGCCGCATCCCCTCCAGCTCGGCGGCCGCCCTGCCGCCGACCGGCCGGGTGCGGTCCGGGGTGAACGAGGCGTCGCCGGTCCCGGCGATCCGCAGCCCGGCCACGTTCACGGCCCGGCCGTTGTCCAGGACGCGGACGTTCCCGAACTTCTCCAGGTACGCCTGCGTGACCTTGGAGTCGTGGTTGCCGCGCACCCAGACGTAGGGGGCGCCGAGGTCGCGGATCGGGTCCAGGAAGCTGTTCTCGGCGGCCGAGCCGTGGTCCATCGTGTCGCCGGAGTCGATGATCACGTCGATCTCGTACTGCTCGACGAGCGAGGCGATGATGTGCCAGGCCGCCGGGTTGAGGTGGATGTCGGAGACGTGCAGGGCGCGGATGGTGCCGGGGTCCGGCCGGTAGACGGGGAGCGTGGAGGTGGCGTCGTACAGCCGGGTGACGTTGGTGACCAGGCGGGCCAGCTCCTGCTGGTAGATGTCGAACTCGGTGACGATCGAGCGCGCGTCGCCGACGAGCGACGGGGCGCTGGACAGCAGCCCGGAGAACTTGGGCTCCAGGACCGACTTCGGGTTCCAGGTGGCGTACGCGCTGACGCCCGACGCGGCCAGGAGAGTGAGCGCGAGCCCGCCTGCGGCCAGGGCGCGGCGCGGGCGGCGGTAGACGACGAGGCCCAGCGCGGTCGCCCCGGAGATCACGGCGACGCAGGAGCGCAACGCCAGCTCGCGGGTCCCGGCGGCGACGTCCCGGGTGACCTCGTCCTGGAGTCCGGAGAACCGTTCCGGCTGGTCCACCAGGGCCTGGGAGCGCGCGGGGTCGAGGCGGTCGACGTCCACGTCGAGGCGGAGCGGGGCGATGTGGGAGTCCAGCTCCAGGGCGCCCAGCGGGGACACGTTGATCTTGCTGCCGCCGGTGAGGGACGGGCGCAGGGTCATGTTGGTGTCCATCGGCCCGACCGGTGTACGGACGGACCCGACGGCGAGCAGCCCGAGCCAGGCCCCGACCACGACGACGGCGAGCATGCCGAGGGCGCGGACGTACGGGGCGGGGCGGCCGCTCCCCGCACCCAGGCCGGGGGTACGCGCGCGAAAGCCGCCGGGAGTACGTGCACGGGACTTCGGGCGGACGAGCTGGCTGAGGCGGTGCCGGACGCGGTGGGCTGCGGCACGGAACGGGACGCGGACCATTGGGCGCGTATGCCCCGGTACGGACCCACCCATGCGGGGGAGGGAGGAGGAGAAGTGGATCAGGAACGTCCGCGAAGCGGATCAGGAGCGGGCGCCGCCTGCCGTACCGGGCCCGGGTGCGTGACAATGGCGGGGTGCTGGAGATGACGCGGGAGCAGTTCGAGGAGCTGGTGAGTCAGGCTCTTGACCGGATTCCGCCGGAGCTGATGCGGCTGATGGACAACGTGGCGGTCTTCGTCGAGGACGAACCGGAGCCCGGCGACCCCGATCTGCTCGGACTCTACGAGGGCACCCCGCTCACCGACCGGGGCGAGTGGTACGCCGGGGTGCTGCCGGACCGGATCACCATCTACCGGGGCCCGACGCTGCGGATGTGCGAGACCCACGAGGATGTCGTGGCCGAGACCGAGATCACCGTCGTCCACGAGATCGCCCACCACTTCGGCATCGACGACGAGCGCCTGCACGCCCTGGGCTACGGGTGAGCGAGCAGGCGCCGGAGGAGCTTCCGGAACCCGGACCCCCGGCCGCCCCGCAGGCCCGGGTGCTGGGTGCGGTCGCGGCGGGCGGCGCACTGGGCGCCCTCGCGCGCTACGGGGCCGTGGTGCTCTGGCCGACCGCCCAGGGCGGCTTCCCGTGGACGGTGTTCGCCGTCGACGTGAGCGGCTGCGCGCTGATCGGCGTCCTGATGGTGCTGACCGTGGAGCGGGGACGGGTGACCCACCCGCTGGTCCGGCCGTTCCTGGGGGTCGGGGTGCTCGGCGGGTTCACGACCTTCTCGACGTACGCGGCCGATGTCTCGGGCCTGCTGGCGCGTCAGGAGCTGGTGACGGCGGTGGCGTACATGGTGGCGACGGTCCTGGCGGCCCTGGCGGCGGTCTGGACGGGCGCGGTGGCGACGAGGCGGCTGCTGGACGGGGGCGCGCGGGGCGTGCGTGAGGCTCATGACGTGCGTGGCGCCTGCGACGGGGGCGTACGTGAGGCGCGCGATGTGCGTGACGGGGGCGCGGGCGGTCGGGGGCGGGGCAAGTGAACTGGCTGCTGGTGGTGGCCGGCGGGGCGGTCGGCGCGCCCCTGCGCTATCTGACGGACCGGGCGGTCCAGGCGCACCAGGGCCGGGGCGTCGCGTACGACTTCCCCTGGGGCACCTTCACGGCCAACGCGGCGGGCAGCCTGCTGCTCGGGGTGCTGACGGGGGCCGCGGTCTCCTCCCCGGTGCACGCCCTGCTGGCGACGGGGCTGTGCGGGGCGCTGACGACGTACTCGACGTTCTCGTACGAGACGCTGCGCCTGGCCGAGACGGGCCGGGCCTTCCTGGCCGTGGCCAACGTGGTGGCATCGCTGCTGGTGGGGCTGGGTGCGGTGTTCCTGGGGGCCGAGCTGGCGGGCGGATTCGGGTAACGGCGGGGTACCGGACTGCCGGGGGCCGGGGGAGGCCTGTCGGGCGGGCGGACCGGGGCGGGCGGGCTTTCGGGCGTGTCTCCGGCGGGGTCCGGGGAGTTGGGCACGGCACTACACACCACCGTCGTAGGGCGTGCTCGTGCCGTACGACGACAGGCCCCGTCCCTCCCGCTCTCCGCCCTCAGGAACACCGCCCCCTCGCCCCGGAGGTGCCACCCGTGCGCACGTTGTCCGTCCCCGTCCGTTGGGCAGCCGTCACCGCGCTGACGATCGCCGCGTCCACCGGCTGTATGAGCGTCGGCGACGACGGTGACAGGCCGAGGCCCTCGGGCTCCGCCGACTCGACGGGCGGGCCCGTCGAGCTGAACGGTGAGACGGTGGCCGGCTCCGGCGGCGCCGGGCACCGCGGCGGTGACGCCCACCCCCACTCCGACTCCCTCGCCGACGCCGACGCGGACCGGAAGAACCAGGGGAAGGAGCCGAGCCCGGAGGCGTCGGCCACCGTGCCGCCGTCGGACGCGACGAAGGGCCCGCGCCCCGAGCCCGGCGCCCCGCAGCCCTCTCGCCCCGGCCGTCCGCCGGCCCCGACGCCCTCCACGCCGGGCCCGGGGGAGCCGCCGCCGGTCGTCCCGGAGCCGCCGGCCCCGCAGCCTTCTCCGGACCCGGAACCGGACCCCGATCCGGAGCCCTCCGAGCCCTCAGAGCCGCCCCCCTCCGCCTCGCCCGCCGCGCAGCTGCGGACGCAGTCGATGGGTGGGCCGGACGAGGGCAGGCCACTGCGGACGCCGCAGGCATCACCGCAGGTGGGGCCGGTTTAGCGGGAGGGCCGGAGCATGCGGGTTGCGCAATGTGGGTGAGAGTGCGTATGGTGGTAGATCGTTTGATCCCATTGCCCGGCGCCGACACAGAAGAGCGCCGTGTGGCGCGTACTCTCCCTTGCCGTGGCTGGACCGCATTGAGGCGGTCGAAATTGCGAATCACGGAGTTATGGGCGCGTGCCGAGACTCCGGAAGGTTTCGCATTTCGCATGTCAATTTCCAGTTCTGACCGCACCGTCATGTCCGAGAACATCGACACCGACGCGCTCACCGAGCTCGTCGAGTCCGCGGTGACCGAGGCCCCGGCGGGCACGCCCGCCGTCGCGGAGCCCGAGACGGACCACGGCTCCGACGCCGACGACACCACCGCCTCCGACTCCGCTCCGGCCGCCGAGGCCGACGCCGAGCCGACCATCACCTTCGGCGACCTGGGCCTGCCCGAGGGCATCGTCCGCAAGCTCGCGCAGAACGGTGTGACCACCCCCTTCCCGATCCAGGCGGCGACCATCCCGGACGCCCTGGCCGGCAAGGACATCCTCGGCCGTGGCCGCACGGGCTCCGGCAAGACGCTCTCGTTCGGTCTGCCCACCCTGGCGGCGCTCGCCGGTGGCCGCACCGAGAAGAAGAAGCCCCGCGCCGTCATCCTCACCCCGACCCGTGAGCTCGCGATGCAGGTCGCGGACGCGCTCCAGCCGTACGGCGACGTGCTCGGCCTGAAGATGAAGGTCGTCTGCGGCGGTACGTCGATGGGCAACCAGATCTACGCCCTGGAGCGCGGCGTCGACGTCCTCGTCGCCACCCCGGGCCGACTGCGCGACATCATCAACCGCGGCGCCTGCTCCCTGGAGGACGTCCAGGTCGCCGTCCTCGACGAGGCCGACCAGATGTCGGACCTGGGCTTCCTGCCCGAGGTCACCGAGCTGCTCGACCAGGTCCCGGCCGGCGGTCAGCGGATGCTCTTCTCCGCCACCATGGAGAACGAGATCGGCACGCTGGTCAAGCGCTACCTCTCCGACCCGGTCACGCACGAGGTCGACAGCGCCCAGGGCAACGTCACGACCATGTCGCACCACGTCCTCGTCGTGAAGCCGAAGGACAAGGCGCCGGTCACGGCCGCCATCGCCGCCCGCAAGGGCCGCACCATCATCTTCGTCCGCACCCAGCTGGGCGCCGACCGCATCGCCGAGCAGCTCATCGAGTCCGGCGTGAAGGCCGACGCGCTGCACGGCGGCATGACCCAGGGCGCCCGTACGCGGGTCTTGGAGGACTTCAAGAAGGGTTACGTCAACGCGCTCGTCGCGACCGACGTGGCCGCCCGCGGTATCCACGTGGACGGCATCGACCTGGTCCTGAACGTGGACCCGGCCGGTGACCACAAGGACTACCTGCACCGCTCGGGCCGCACCGCCCGCGCCGGCCGGTCCGGTGTGGTCGTCTCGCTGGCCCTCCCGCACCAGCGCCGCCAGATCTTCCGCCTGATGGAGGACGCGGGCGTCGACGCCTCGCGCCACATCGTCCAGGGCGCGGGCGTCTTCGAGCCGGAGGTCGCCGAGATCACCGGCGCCCGTTCGCTCACCGAGGTCCAGGCCGACTCCGCGAACAACGCCGCCAAGCAGGCCGAGCGCGAGGCCGCCGACCTGACGAAGCAGCTGGAGCGCGTCCAGCGCCGCGCCGTCGAGCTGCGCGAGGAGGCCGACCGCCTGGTCGCCCGTGCCGCCCGCGAGCGGGGCGAGGACCCGGAGGCGGCGGTGGCCGAGGTCACCGCCGAGGCGGAGGCCGCCCTGGTGGCCGCCATCTCCGTCCCCGAGCAGCCGGCCGCCCGTGACGAGCAGCGCCGCGACGAGCGGGGCAACTACGAGCGCCGCGACAACCGCGGTGGCGACCGTGGCGGCTACCGCGGCAACGACCGCCGGGACGACCGCCCGTCGTTCAACCGCGACCGTGACCGGGACCGTCGTGACGACCGTGGTGGCCGTTCTTTCGAGCGCCGTGACGACCGTCCCTCGTTCAACCGCGACCGTCGTGACGACCGCCCGTCGGGTGGCTTCCGCTCGGGCGGTGGCGACCGCCGCGATGACCGTGGTGGCCGTTCTTTCGAGCGCCGTGACGACCGTCCCTCGTTCAACCGCGACCGTCGTGACGACCGCCCGTCGGGTGGCTTCCGCTCCGGTGGTGGCGACCGCCGCGATGACCGTGGTGGCCGTTCTTTCGAGCGCCGTGACGACCGTCCCTCGTTCAACCGCGACCGTCGTGACGACCGTCCCTCCGGCGGCTTCCGCTCCGGTGGCGACCGCCCGTTCAACCGCGACCGCCGCGACGACCGTCCCTCCGGCGGCTTCCGCTCCGGCGGCCACGACCGCCCGACCGGCCGTCGTGACGACCACCGCGGCGCCAACACCGGCACCAACACCGGCTCCTTCGGCCGCCGCGACGACAAGCCGCGCTGGAAGCGCAACGGCTGACCACTGAGCAGGTCCGCCTGACAGACCGGCAGGGCCCGTACGCCACCGAACCGACTCGGTGGCGTACGGGCCCTGTTGCCGTTCCCGGCATCGCCTCCCGGGCGGTACAGCCCGGAGCGAAAGGGACACGGCGGTGCCGTGACAGGCCCGACACCGATACCGGATCGGCTGCCGGGGCCGGGCGGGCTATGCTCATGGGTGATGCGACCGGGGCCGTTAGCTCAATTGGTCAGAGCAGCGGACTTTTAATCCGTTGGTTGTGGGTTCGAGTCCCACACGGCCTACCGACAGCAGAGCGAGGAGACCTCCTCTGACCTCCGCAGGAGCGCCTCGACCGGGTTCGACCGGTCGGGGCGCTCCGTCGTGTCCCCGCGCATGCGTGAGCTGATGGGCCGCCAGGAACCGCGGGGGGCCTCGGAGCGTGGGCTTGCTGCGGCGCCGCGGAATCGGACGTCGGCACCATCCGACCGGCGGCCGCCTGCTCAGCGGTTGCGGAGCTCGGCCAGGGTGTTGTCTAGATCGGCGGCCCGCGGCCGGTTGTGGGGGAGCTTGGCGAGCACGGCCGCCATGCCGCAGGTGTCGGTGAGGGCGGAGAAGACCAGTCCGGCGGCGATGCCGGCCGAGAGGATCTGGAAGGCCGGGTGGACGAGGGCGCCCAGCAGGAGGCCGATCAGGACGACGGTTCCGGCGGTGAAGCGGACCTGGCGCTCCATCCCCCAGGTCGCACGGGTGGTGTCCCGGGGGCGGTGCAGGTCGTGGCCCTCCGCCGCCCAGGCGCCGGTGCCGCCGGAGAGGACGGCGGTGGTGACGTGGTGGTCGGCCAGGATGCGGCAGGCGTTCTCGGACCGTGCGCCGGAGGCGCAGACGACCAGGACGTCCCCGCGTTCGGCGGCACGGCGGATGTCGGGCAGAGCCCGCTGGATGTGGTCGAGGGGGATGTTGAGGGCGCCGGGCAGGTGACCGCCCGCGTACTCGCCGGGGGTGCGGACGTCGATCACGGTCAGTTCGTGCAGGCGGGTGCGGGCTTCCTCGGTGCCGAGGGTGGCGGGCGTGGTCATGGGGGGCGTCCTTTGCTGTCGGCGGGTCCCGCAGGGGGAGTATATTTACCCCAGGGGGTATGTGATGAGGAGTGATGATGGAGCTGGATCTGGCGGGTGCGGAGCTGAAGGCTGTCCTGAACCGGCTTCGTCGGGCGCAGGGTCAGATCTCCGGGGTGATCCGGATGATCGAGGAGGGGCGGGACTGCGAGGAGGTCGTCACGCAACTGGCGGCGGCTTCCCGGGCGCTGGACCGGGCCGGGTTCGCGATCATCGCCACCGGGCTGCAGCAGTGCCTGACCGAGATGGAGGACGGCAGCCGCACCAGTGAGGACCGTGACGCGATGCGCGGCCGACTGGAGAAGCTGTTCCTGTCCTTGGCCTGATCCGACGGGCGGCCGCTCAGACGACCACGTCGACGAGCATGACGGCTGCCACCGCCAGCAGCACGAGGGCGAAGGCGCGTTGCAGCGTCCGCCCGGTGATCTTCGATGCGAGTCGCTTGCCGTCCCAGGCGCCGAGGATCGCGGCCCCGGTGAACGGGGCGATCACCTCCCAACGCAGGTCCCCGCCCGTCCCGGTCCGCGCGGTGAGCGCGGCCAGTGAGTTGACGGTGATGACCAGCAGACTGGCGCCCACCGCCTGTTTCATCCGGAGGCCGACCACGCCCACCAGGGCCGGGACCGCGAGGAAACCTCCGCCCACGCCGAGGAACCCGGTGACAGCTCCGAGTCCGGCGCCTGCGCCGACCGCCTCGACGGGACGCACCCGCTCGGGTGCCTCGGTGGCGGCCGGCCGGAGCATCCGCAGTGCGGCCAGGGCCGCGACGATCGAGAAGGCCCCGGTGAGCACGGCGGCCGGGAGGTGTTCGGCGGCGGCTCCGGCGAGGAAGGCGGGGCCGATGCCCGCGAGGGCGAACAGGCCTCCGGTCTTCCAGGCGACATCGCCGTCGCGGGCGTGGGCGTACAGGGCGGTGGCGGAGGTCGCCGCGACGATGATCAGGGCGGCCGTGGTGGCCGACGCCGGGGAGAAGTCGAGCAGGTAGATCAGGGCGGGGACCGCGAGCACGCTGCCACCGCCGCCCAGGGCGCCGAGGGCCATACCGATGACGGCCCCGGCGATCAGGGCGAGGACGAGGGTGCTCACGTTATCGAGCCGCTGTTCCCGCGCTCGTCGACGACCGGATACCCGGCGGCGGCCCACGCGTTCATGCCGCCCTCCACGTCCACCGCGTCCGCGCCTCGATCGACCAGGATCTTCGCGGCCTGCCGCGAGCGGTGCCCGCTGCGGCAGATCACCACCAGCTCCCGTCGTCGCGCGGAGGCGGGCAGGGGCGCGCCCGCGATCAGTCCCGTCAACGGGGCGTGCACGGCGTTCGGGGCGTGCCCGGCCTTCCACTCGGGCTTCTCCCGTACATCCAGGAGGACGGCCTCGGGCCGTTCGCCACCGGTACGGGTGCGCGCTTCGCCCACGGACAGGCGCGGCGTCCTGCGGTTGAAGAGGAACATCGTCGCTCTCGCCTTTCTCTCCCAGGGTGCGTTCGGTGCCGGATCAGGCGGTGACGACGGTCAGTCCGGCCTCGGCGGCGGCGTCGAACCCGTCGTCGACGGCCACGACCCGCCGTCCGGCGGCGTCCAGCAGGGAGGCGGCGATGCCCGCGCGCATCCCGCCCGCGCAGTGCACCCAGACCGTGCCGTCCGGCACCTCGCCGAGCCTGCGGTGGACCTCGTGGATCGGGATGTGGACCGAGCCCTCGATCCAGCCTTCCGCCCTCTCGGAGTCCCGGCGTACGTCCAGCACCACGATTGCGTTCGTGTCCTGGGCCGCGAGCCGCGCGAACGAGGCTCGCGGGAACGCGGCCGGGCGCTCACCCTCGCGCAGCCAGACCTCGGGTCCTCCGGTCGCGGAGGCGGCCGGCCGGTCGATACCGACCCGGACCAACTCACGCTGGGCGAAGGCCAGCTGCTGGGCGCTCTCGGCGAGCAGGGTGACGGGCTTGCCCCACGGGACCATCCAGGCGAGATACGTCGCCGGCTTGCCGTCCGCCTCGAAGTTGAACGAACCAGCCACATGGCCTTCGGCGAAGGCGACGCGGTTGCGGAGATCGACCACCCACTCCCCGGCGGCGAGCCGTGCGGCGATCTCCTGCGGATCGGCGACGGCGGCAGGGGTCAGGTCGACCGGGTCGGGGCCGGTCGCGTTGGTGGGTCCCATGTGCGCGTAGTAGGCGGGTACGTCCTCCAGCCCGGCGAGCAGCTCGGCGACGAAGGTGTCCACGTCCAGGGTCAGCGCCGTGTTCCCGGCCTTCTCCTTGCCGATCGTCGTGGCGTCACCGTCCGCCTGTGCGGACGAGCAGAAGCTGCCGAACCCGTGCGTGGGCAGTACGGCCGTGTCGTCGGGCAGTGCGGCGGCGAGCCGGTGTGCCGAGGCGTACTGGGCACGGGCCAGCTGCTCGGTCAGCCGCGGCTCGACGAGATCGGGCCGGCCGACCGTGCCGATGAGCAGCGAGCCGCCCGTGAACGCGGCCACGGGTCGGCCCGCCTCCCGCAGCACGTACGCGGTGTGATGCGGGGTGTGTCCGGGCGTCGAGACCGCCGTGAGCGTCAGGTCGGCGTCGACGCCGACCGTGTCGCCGTCAGAGACCGGGGTCCGTGCGAAGGCGACGTTCGCCCCCGCCGGCACCAGGTAGGCGGCGCCCGTGATCCGGGCCAGTTCGAGGCCGCCGGTGACGTAGTCGTTGTGTACGTGGGTCTCCACCACGTGGGAGACGCGCACCCCGCGCCGTGCGGCCGCGGCCAGCACCTGGTCGATGTCCCGCGGCGGGTCCACCGCCACCGCCGACGACGCGCCACCCGCCAGGTAGCTGCGGTTGCCCAGCCCTTCCAGCTCGATCACGTCAACGAAGAACACAGCGATGCTCCTTCCGAGAAAATTACCCCCCGGGGTATGCGTTCGACTCTAACATCATTACCCCGGGGGGTATATTCGAAGAGTGCTGGCCTTCGCGTCGCCGGGCCTGCACGGGGTCCGGCGCAGCGCGTGACGAGTTCTGGAGGAGGTGCCCCCATGTCCTACGACCGCACTGTGACCGTCAGGGCGCCGTTCGACCAGGTGCAGCAGGCCGTCCGCAGATCCTTGGGCGACCAGGGGTTCGGCGTCCTGGCCGAGATCGACGTACAGGCGACCCTCAAGGCGAAGCTCGACCACGATGTGGGGCCCTACCTGATCCTCGGCGCCTGCAGCCCGCCCCTGGCTCGCCAGGCCCTGGAGGTCGACCGCGCGATCGGGCTGCTCCTGCCCTGCAACGTCGTCGTACGGGCCGATGGCGAGGAGGTGATCGTGCAGGCCGTCGATCCCGGCACCATGGTCACTCTCACCGGCCTCGACGCCATGGCGCCCGTGGCCGAGGAAGCCACCCGCCGCCTCGACGCCGCCCTCGCCGCCGTTGCGGCCGAGGTGCTGAAGGGCCGGGAGAGTCCGGCCTGAGAGGGGGCGCGCCACGGGCCCGGAGTGACGCCGAACCGGGCACCATCCCCGCCCTCGGCCAGGACTTCTCATCCGTTGGTTGTGGGTTCGCGTCCCACGCGGCCCCGCCGGGCGGGGAAGGCCCTCCGGCCTGCTGCCTCGGCTCCGCTACCGGCTCCGTCTGGCCGGGGTGCTGTCGGGTTCGCCCGGCCGTGCCGTCCGTCAGGGCAGCGGTCCGGGCCGCACCGGCCAGGCGTTAGAACCAGCACCAGGGGTGCTGCGGACGGGCCGTACTCCGCGGCGCTCGGCATGGAGGCGAGGCGCGTGCGTGCCGGACACGCGCAGGCACTCCACGCTCTTTGGCCACCTGGGATCCGGAGCCGCTGCGCCGGTGGATCTTCCCCGTTCTTGCGCAGAATTCTCGTCTGCCAAGCCGTATGTATTCTCTACATAGGGTGCTGAGACCTGTCCGGGTCCACTCCCCTCCGCCGCAGCTTAGTATCCGAGGAGTTTTTGACCCATGCCCAGGTTCAGCATTGTTGTACCCATATTCAAGGTTCAAGGGTACCTGCGCGAGTGCCTGGACTCGGTCCTGGACCAGTCGTTCCGGGATATCGAGGTGATCGCGGTCGACGACTGCTCACCGGACTCCAGTGGCGCGATCGTCGACGAGTACGCGGCCCGCGACGAGCGGGTCAAGGCCGTGCACCTGCCGGAGAACGGGGGCCTCGGGCGGGCCCGTAACGCCGGCCTCGCGCGGGCGACGGGTGAGTACGTGCTGTTCCTGGACAGCGACGACGCGTACACGCCGGGACTGCTGCAGGCCCTGGCCGACCGCCTGGACGCCGTCGGCGGGCTGGACATCCTCGTCTTCGACCATGTGCGTACCTACTGGTGGGGCAAGGGCGGCCGCACCGAGGCCGCCGATCTGATCGAGCAGGCGGGCACGGACGTGTTCCGGCTCGAGGAGCGGCCCGAATACCTCAACCTGTTCCTGGTGGCCTGGAACAAGGCGTTCCGTCGTGATTTCTTCCTCAAGGAGGGCTTCCAGTACGCGCCCGGCCTGTACGAGGACGCACCGGTCACCTATATGGCGATGGTGACGGCCGAGCGCATCGGATGCCTCAACCAGGTCGGCATCGAGTACCGCCAGCGTCGCCAGGGCGCGATCACCAAGACGCCCGGCCGGAAGCACTTCGACATCTTCGAGCAGTACGAGGGGCTGTTCGCCTTCCTCGCCGAGCGTCCCGAACTGGCATGGGCGAGGCCCCTGCTGTTCGAGCGGGCAGTGTTCCACATGCTGTTCGCGCTCAAGCGCCCCGAGCGCGTGAGGGTCGCGGACCGCGAGGAGTTCTTCAACCTCACCTCGGCTTTCTACCGGCGCCACCTCCCGGAGGGCTTCACGCTCCCCGAGGGGCAGACCGGGGACGACATGCGCGCCCTGGCCAAGGGCTCGCACCGCGCCTTCCAGACCGCCGAACTCGTCGACCGGGTCAAGAAGACCAGCCTCAAGAAGGCCCGCAAGGCGAAGGTCAAGGTCGGCAAGCGCGCGTACGCGGGTCTGTACGCAGTGGAGCGCCGCCGCGCCCTGGCCCCCAACCTCGCCGTCTACAGCTCGTACTGGAACAGGCTTCCCGCCTGCAGCCCGCTCGCCATCTACGAGAAGGCCAAGGAGCTGGCCCCGCAGGTCCAGGGAGTCTGGGTGGTCCGCGCGGAACTCGCCGACCAGGTACCTGCCGGTCTCGACGTCGTGGTCCCGAACTCGCGCCGTTACTGGGAGGTCATGGCGCGTGCGAAGTACTTCGTCAACAACGTCAACTTCTCCGACGCCGTAGTCAAGCGGCCCGGCCAGATCCATCTGCAGACCCACCACGGCACCCCGCTCAAGCGCATGGGCATCGACCAGCAGAACTACCCGGCTTCCGCGAAGGGCATGAGCTTCGCCAAGCTGCTGCAGCGAGTGGATCGCTGGGACTTCAGCGTCTCCTCCAACGAGCACTCCACCGAGCACTGGGAGCGCGTCTACCCGGCCGCCTTCGAGTCGCTCGACGTGGGTTACCCGCGCAACGACGTCTACTACCGGGCCGGCGCCGAGGACGTCGCCAGGATCCGTGCCGACCTCGGCATCGCCCCGGGCAAGACCGCCGTGCTGTACGCGCCGACCCACCGCGACTACCAGAAGGGCTGGACCCCGACCCTGGACCTGGCACGGGTGGCCACCGAGCTGGGTGACGACTTCGTCCTGCTGGTCCGCTCGCACTACTTCTACACCCAGAACCCCCAGCTGCGGCGCCTCGCCGAGCAGGGCGCCATCATCGATGTGTCCGGCTACCCGGTGGTCGAGGACCTGTGCCTGGCCTCGGACGCGCTCATCGCCGACTATTCGTCGATCACGTTCGACTACGCGAACCTGGACCGGCCCATCGTGGTCTTCGCGGATGACTGGCAGGTCTACTCCCAGAGCCGCGGTGTCACCTTCGAACTTGTATCCGGCCGCCCCGGCGACACCCCCGGAGCCGTGGCGACCACCGAGGACGCGCTGATCGACACCTTCCGCAGCGGCCGCTGGCGGAGCGCGGAGGCCGCTGCCCTGCGTGCCGCCTTCCGTGAACGCTTCTGCCAGTTCGACGACGGAAACGCCGCAGAGCGCGTCGTACGACGGGTCTTCCTCAACGAGGCAGCGGAGCCCGGGATCCTGCCGCTCAACGAGCGCACTCCCGCGCCCGCGCCCTCCGGGGCGGCGGCTCTCTAGCGCCTTCCGTCGGGCCCGGCCACAGCCCTGTGGCGGGGCCCGACGGAAAAGTGGTCGGAGCAGCCGCTCCGATGGCGTAGAGTTGTGTTCATCGACGCGGGGTGGAGCAGCTCGGTAGCTCGCTGGGCTCATAACCCAGAGGTCGCAGGTTCAAATCCTGTCCCCGCTACTGAAGATCCAGGCCCGGTACGCAGATCGCTGATCGCGTACCGGGCCTGAGTCGTCTCCCGGGCTCCTCAGGCCGCCCCTTCCGGGTTGACCTTGACGTTACGTAAAGATCTAGCGTTTCCGGCATGGAGTGGTCCATCCAGGAAATCGCCAGAAGAGCCGGCACCACCAGCCGCACGCTCCGGCACTACGGGGACCTCGGTCTTCTCGTGCCGAGCCGGGTCGGGGGCAACGGCTACCGCTACTACGACCAGGACGCCCTCGTCAGGCTGCAGCGCATCCTGCTGCTGCGGGAGCTGGGGCTGTCCCTGCCCGCCATCAGGGACGTGCTCGAAGGGCAGCGGGACACGGGGGCGGCGCTGCGGGCGCACCTGCGGTTGCTCGAACAGGAGCAGGCGCGCATCGGGCGGCAGATCGCCTCGGTGCGGACCACTCTCCACAAGACGGAGAAGGGGATGGAACTCTTGGCCGAGGAAGTGTTCGACGGCTTCGACCACACCGTGCACGAGCGGGAGGTGACCGAGCGCTGGGGGCGCGCGGCGTACGAGGAGGGCGACCGGTGGTGGCGCTCGCTGGGGGAGGAGGGGAAGAAGGCCTTCCGCGACGAGCACGAGGCCATCGCCCGTGCCTGGGGGCGGCTCCGGGAGGCCGGGGCCGGGCCCGGCGGCGAGCAGGCCCAGGAGGTCGCCCGGCGGCACTGTGCGTGGCTGGCCTCCTCCGGGGGGACGGGCCCCGGGCTCCGTCGCTCGTACGTCATCGGGCTCGGTGAGATGTACGCCGCCGACCCCCGCTTCGGGAAGAACTACGATCGCTACGGGGACGGCACCGCCGCCTTCGTACGGGATGCGCTGACGATCTACGCGGAGAACCGGCTCTCCGACTGACCACGGAGGGCTCACCGCGCAAGGCCCCGCTCCCCCTATTCGGCCGATGACGAGTCGCCGCACGGCGCGGCTCCGGGAAGCCTGGACGGGGCGCGGTACCGTCCGCAGCCGTGGCCGGACCGGGCAGGAGTGCACAGGTGGTGGGGATGGCGGACAAGGGGCGCGGACGCGTGAGGGGAAGTCTCGGCATCCCCGGGCGTGCCGCGCCCGGCTCCACGGGGCGGGGGAAGCCGGTGGTGGCCCAGAACGCCGGGACCCGGCGGTTCGTCCGGCTGCTGCCGGTGCTGCTGATCGGCGGCGGGCTCCTCTTCGACTCGCTGGCCCCGCCCAACTTCACCGCCGTACCCCTGTTCGTGGCCGCGCCGCTGATCGCCGCGCCCTTCTTCTCGCTCGCCAGCACCATCCGTACGGGAGTGGCCGCGGTCCTCTCCGTCATCGCTATGCGGCTCTCCGACGGGACCTCCACCCAGGTCGTCCCGGTCATCGAGATGATCACGGTCACCACCGCCGCCGCGCTGGCCCTCGTCATCAACGGGGTCGTGCGCCGGAGCAACGAGCAGCTGGCCTCGGCGCGGGTCATCGCGGAGACCGCCATGCGGGCCGTGCTGCCGACCCCGGCGGAACGGATCGGCGGGCTCCAGGTGGCGGCCCGGTACGAGGCGGCGCAGGCGGACGAGTTCGTCGGGGGGGACCTGTTCGCGGTGGCGGACACCCCGTACGGCGTGCGCCTGGTCGTCGGGGACGTGCGCGGCAAGGGGCTGGACGCCGTGGAGGCGGTGGCGGTGATCATCGGAGCGTTCCGGGAGGCCGCCGAGCAGGAGCGTTCCCTGGAGGGCGTGGCCCAGCGGCTGGAGCGGGCGCTCGCGCGGGAGGGGACGCGGCGGTACGGGCTGGACGCCATGGAGGGGTTCATCACCGCCGTACTGGCCGAGATCCCGCCCGGTTCGGCCTCGCTGCGGCTGGTCAACCGCGGCCACCCCGAGCCGATCCTGCTGTACGCGGACGGAGCCCTGGGGGTCCTCGCGCCGAGCGTGCCCGCGATGCCGCTGGGGATGAACCTCGGGGTGTGGCCCGACCGGTCCGACGAGTGGGAGATGCCCCCCGGGTCGACCCTGCTCGCCTTCACGGACGGCCTTTCCGAGGCGCGGGACGCGGACGGCGTCTTCTATGATCCGGCGGCCCGGCTGCGCGGCCGGATCTTCCCCGGCCCCGAGGAACTGCTGTCGGCGCTCACCGACGACGTACGGCTGCACACCGGCGGCCGTTCGACGGACGACATGGCGCTGCTCGCGGTGAGCCGGCCTGCGGAGGGGCAGCCGCCGCGGCGGACGACGGTGAAGATCGTCGGCCGGGGCGATGACACGGTGCGTAACTGAAGGGCGCCGCTCCGCATAACGTTTGACACACCATCAGAAAATGGGGTGTGAGTGAGGGGGCGTCATGTTGTCCGCTTGGGGGTGGTTGTTGTGGGTAAATCCCTGCCGTGTCCGTTAATGATCAACAGGAACAGCTTGGAATCGGGCCCACCTGTCTATTAACGTTCGATAACGCAGCGCGGTCGTCCCAGCCGTCGTCAGGACGGCGCCGTGCGCGAGCGCCGAATCCCGCGAGGGAACCGGGGAACCACCTCCATGGGGTGAATCGGACGCCTGTGCCTCCACCGCGAGGCAGAGGGGCCCGTAGGAGACCTTCCTGCTCCGAACCCGTCAGCTAACCCGGTAGGCGAGAAGGAAGGAAAGGAGTGCGCCCACGTGGCGTCCAACCAGCCTGCCCCTGAGGCCCCGTCATCCCTGAGCGCCGACGCCTTCGGCGGCCCGGAGCGGACGTGGGAGGAGTGGAACCCCACCGCGGAGTCCGTCCGTCCCGTGCGCGGCAAGCACCGCGTGGCCAAGCAGCGAGGGCTCGCCCGTAGCTCCACCGTCCTCGGGGTCGGCGTCATAGCGGCAGTCGGCGCGGGTGGTATGGCCACCGCCCAGAGCAAGCCGCCCGTCTCCATCTCCCTTCCCGATTCCATCGCGGACAACCTCCCCGACGCCAAGTCCCTTCCCGGCGTCGGGGCCTTCATGTCCGACGAGGCCGAGGCCGAGGCCGCACCGGTCACCGCCGCCCCGCTCACCACGGCCGGCATCACGACCGCCGAGGCCGAGGAGGGCACCACCGGCGCGGGCGAGGCCCTGCGCGCCCGGATCCTCCAGCAGGCCGAGCAGCAGCAGGCCGCCGCCGACGCCGAGGCCAAGGCCGCCGAGGAGCGGGCCGCGGCCGAGAAGGCCGCCGCCGAAGCGAAGAAGCAGCAGGACGAGGCGGAGGCCAAGGCCAGGGCCAAGGCCGCCGCCGAGAAGAAGGCGGCGGAGGAAGCGGCGGCCAAGAAGGCCGAGGAGGAGCGTCTCGCCAAGCTCCGCGCCAGCTACACCCTGCCCGCCTCCGGGTACACGATCACCTCGACCTACGGCCAGTCCGGCGCCATGTGGTCCTCCGGCCAGCACACCGGCACGGACTTCGCCGGGGCGGCCGGTTCGCCGCTCAAGGCCGTGCACAGCGGCACGATCACGTCGGCGGGCTGGTCCGGTTCGTACGGCTACCGCACGGTCCTGCAGCTGGAGGACGGCACCGAGATCTGGTACGCCCACCAGTCCTCGATCGACGTCTCGGTCGGCCAGAAGGTCAGCACCGGCGACACCATCGGCCGCATGGGCGCCACCGGCAACGTGACCGGCGTCCACCTCCACCTGGAGGTCCGCACCCCCGGCGGCTCGGCCATGGACCCGATCGCCTGGCTGAACAGCAAGGGCCTCACGGTCTGAGACCCCGGTGCGTCGTTCGTCGTCGCACCACCCCCGAAGCCCCGGCAGCCCTGACGCTCACCCCCCGACGTCAGGACTGCCGGTCCGGCCGGGGGCTCGGCCGTAGCCGTAGGGGCCGTGGCCGGTCGCATGGCCGTGGGCGTCCCCGTGGCCCCGGGGGGTGCCGTAGCCGTAGCCCTGGTGCCGGGTGGGGGCGTAGCCGTACCCGTAGCCCTGGCCGTACGGTGTCGGCTGCCGGTACGGGTACGGGCGCGGGGCGCTGCCGGTCATGCGGGCCGCGTGGGTGAGGGCCGGGGCCGCGATGTCCCGGCGCTGCCAGAGGTGGTGCAGCAACTCCCGCTCCCGGGAGGCGAAGTCCGGGCCCACCGCGTCATGGCGGGCGCGTCGGCGCAGCCCGGCCAGGGTCGTCGCGAACGACTCGTACTCGGCGACCGCCCGGGCCGCTGACCGGCCCCGGGACCGGTCCTGTCGGCCGTGCCAGTGGCGGGCCAGGTCGCGGGCCATGCCCCGGGTCCGCATCGAGGAGAGCGCCAGGGGCTCGGCCGGGGTCAGCCAGCCGGCCGCGGCGTACGCGGGCAGCTCGGCGGCGAGCGTCCGCAGTTCGCGTCGGCGCCACCAGACGGCCAGCCAGGTCAGCAGCCCGAAGAGCGGGACCATCACGAGCGCGTACACCGCGTAGAAGCCGAGCCCGCCGAAGACCGCCGAACCGTTCCACAGGGCGTGCAGGCCCATCGCGGCGAGCAGGCCGAGCAGCGGGAGGGCGGTCCGGCGGACCCGGCGGTGGCGGGCGGTGATGACCGCGAAGCCGAAGCCGAGGCCGGTGAGGACCGTGAACAGCGGGTGCGCGAACGGCGACAGCACGATCCGCACGAAGAACGTCCCCGCGGTCATCGAGGCCAGGCCCGAGCTGCCCAGCTGCTGGTCCTCGCCGAAGGCGTTGCCCAGATAGAGGATGTTCTCGGTGAAGGCGAAGCCCGTACCGGCGAAGCCGGCGACCACGATCCCGTCGACCACACCCCGGAACTCCCGCCGCCGGAAGATGAGGATCAGGAGTACGGAGACGGCCTTGGCGCTCTCCTCCACCACCGGCGCGATCACCGTCGCCCCCCAGGCGTCGGCGCTCGACGGGTCGGCGGTGGCGGTGGCTATCCAGCGCACCGCGAACGAGTTGGCGATGATCGAGATGAGCGCCGCCGCGCACGCGCCCCAGGCGAAGGAGAAGAGCAGGTTGCGCCAGGGGGTCGGCTCGACCCGGTCCAACCAGCGGAAGGCGGCCATCAGAAGCGGCACTGGCAGCACCGCCAGGCCGAGGCCGACGAGGAACCCCTCCGGGCCGGTCTCCTCGTGGACGAGGGCCAGGATCACCAGCCAGCAGAGCGCCAGCACCACGATCACGGCCCCGGCGCGGAACACCTTGCTGCGCCACACCATGCCGACGCGGCGCGGCCGGTACGTCCACCGGCCGCGCTCCGGCACGGCGCCCAGCACCTCGTCGAGCCGCTGCTCGTCGTGGAGGACCGGGACCGCCGGCTGCCGCTGCTGGTACTGCACGGAACCGTCGGACACTCCTTGACCCTAACGAGGACCACGGACAACCGGCGACCGTGCATCCGGCCAGGAAGTTCGCCGTTCGGCCACGACACGCCGCACTCCGGGCGGTGCGCCGGAGCGTGCGCGGCGGGTCAGACGCGGGCGAAGAGCAGGTCCTGGACCACGTGGCCCTTGTCCAGGCCCTGGCCCTCGAAGCGGGTCAGCGGCCGGAACGCCGGACGGGGCGCGTACCCGCCGTCGGCCGCCGTGTTCTCGAAGCAGGGGTGCGCGGTCAGCACCTCCAGCATCTGCTCCGCGTACGGCTCCCAGTCGGTCGCGCAGTGCACGATCGCGCCGGGCTTGAGCACCGGGGCCACCAGGTCCAGGAACTCGGGCTGGATCAGCCGCCGCTTGTGGTGGCGGGCCTTGGGCCACGGGTCGGGGAAGTAGACCCGCAGGCCGTCGAGCGACGCGGGGGCCAGCATCTCGCGGAGCAGGATCACCGCGTCGCCGTTGGCCACCCGGACGTTGGTCGAGCCCGCCTTGTCCGCGAGGCCCAGCAGGTTGCCCTGGCCGGGGGTGTGGACGTCGACGGCGAGGATGCCGGTGCCCGGGTCGTCGGCCGCCATCTGCGCGGTGGCCTCGCCCATACCGAATCCGATCTCCAGGACGACCGGCAGGCCGTCGAAGAGCTGGTCCAGATCGAGGACGCGCCGGCCGTCGATGTCCAGGCCCCACCGGGGCCACAGCCGCTCCAGGGCCTCCTGCTGGCCGGTGGTGACCCGGCTGCGGCGCGGCTGGAAGCTGCGGATCCGGCGCTCGTGGTGCGAGCCGGCCGGGTCGGCGGCGGGGCCGCCCGGGAAGCGGGGCTCCTGGCGCAGTCGACGTGCGCGCTCGAAGGAGGCGGCCCGCAGCGTGGCGGCCTCGTCGGCCGGGACGTCGGCGGCGGTCGAGCCGGTCGCCGAGGCGCGGACCGCGGAGGCATCTGCCGTGGGCGCCTCGGCCACGGAGCCGGTACCGGGCGCCTCGGTCGGCGGGGCCTCGTCGGCCGTCGCCCCGGAGTGGGGGGCCGGCGCGGTGGTGGGGTTCAGGGGCTGCTCAGACACAATGCCCCGATTCTACGGCGGGCGGCCTCCACCCCGTCTCCTGAGCCCGGCGCAGTGCCCGCCGCGCCACCTCGCGCCCGATCGGCAGAGAGGCCGTCGCGGCGGGCGACGGCGCGTTGAGCACATGCACGGTGTGCGGGGCCTCGCGGATCAGGAAGTCGTCGACCAGCGTGCCGTCCTTCAGCACCGCCTGGGCCCGGACGCCCGAGGGCGACGGGCGCAGGTCCTCCTCCCGCACCTCGGGCAGCAGGCGCTGGACGGCCCGGGTGAAGGCGGACTTCGAGAGCGATCGGCGCACCTCGCCCGCCCCGTACCGCCAGTGTCTGCGGGCGATGCTCCAGGTGCCCGGCCAGCTCAGTGCGGACAGCAGGTCGCCGGGGCGCACCACCGGCCAGCCGTACCCCTCGCGGGCCAGCGCGGGGACCGCGTTCGGCCCGACGTGGACGGAGCCGTCGAAGCCCCGGGTCAGGTGGACGCCGAGGAAGGGGAAGGCCGGGTCCGGCACCGGGTAGACCAGGCCGCGGACCAGCTCCGGGCGGGCCAGCTCGTAGTACTCCCCGCGGAACGGCACGATCCGCACCCCCGGGTCGTCGCCCGCGAGCCGGGCCACCCGGTCGCAGTGCAGCCCCGCGCAATTGACCAGGGTCCGGGCGCGGACCACCAGCCCCTCCGCCGTCCGCACCGCCACGCCCCAGGGGCGCCGGTCCACCGCGACGACCTCCGCCCCGAACCGCACGACGCCGCCGGCCGCCGTGACCTCGCTCGCGAGGCGTGAGGCGACGGCCGTGAAGTCGCAGACGCCTGTCGTGGCGACCCGGATCGCCGCGATGCCCCGGACCTCGGGCTCGTACTCCGCGATCTGCGCCGGGCCCAGCTCCCGCACGGGCAGTCCGTGCTCACGGCCGCGCTGGACCAGGCTGTGCAGCCGGGGCAGCTCGGAGCGCTCGGTGGCGACGATCAGCTTGCCGGTGGTGGCGTGGGCGATGGAGTGCGCGGCGCAGAAGTCGGCCAGCTCGGCGGAGCCGCGCAGCGCGTACCGCGCCTTGAGGGAGCCGGGGCGGTAGTAGATCCCGCTGTGGACCACTCCGCTGTTGCGGCCGGTCTGGTGGCGGGCGGGGCCGTGCTCCTTCTCCAGGACCGTCACCCGGGTGCCCGGAGCGGCCCTCTGGAGGGCGTACGCGGTCGACAGACCGACGATCCCGCCGCCGATCACCAGCACGTCGCAGTCGTACGCCGCGTGCGTCATCATCACGCCACCTCCCACCCCGATAGTGCACTGACCCACTGACAACGGGCTCAAACCCGATCCGGGCAGGGCGTGGCGCACACGGCGGCCGACGGGGGCAGGAGGGCGTGTGAGGCGGGCGCCGCGAGCCACCCGCCGCCCGTTCCGTACGGGAACGCCCGAGCCCCGGGTCGGGAGCACCGGCTCCGGCCTCGGCCCCGGAATCCCCTCCGCTCCGGGACCGAGGAGACCTCGCCCCCTCAGACCTGTGTCACCAGCAGTGGCCGCGCCCGCTCCCGCAGCTCGGCCACCCGGGGCTCGTCCCCGTACGGTTCCAGCCGGTGCAGCAGGTCGCGCACGTACTCCGTCGTGCGCGCCGAGGAGATCCGGCCGGCCACCTCCACCGCCCGGGTGCCCGCCGCGCAGGCCGCGTCCAGGTTCCCCGACTCCAGCTCGGCGACGGCGGAGACCACGAGCCGGAGCCCGTGGCTGCGGACGAACTCCTCGGTGGGCCGGGAGAGGGCCTGTTCGGTGAAGCGGCGGACCTGGCGCGGGGCCTTCAGGTCGCGGTAGCACTCGGCGGCGTCGGCGGCGAACCGGTCGTAGCTGTAGAAGCCGAGCCAGGACGGGTCCGCGTCGCCCGCGCGGGACCGCTCCAGCCAGCCCTCGGCCCCCTTGAGCGCGGCCCCCGCCGCGGGCGCGTCACCCGCCTTGGCGTGGGCGCGCGCCTCCACCAGCCGGAAGAAGCTCATGGTGCGGGCGGTCGCGAGACCTCGGTTGCGCTCGACGGCGGCCTGGGCCAGGTCGACGCCCTCGTCGGCGAAGCCCCGGTAGGTTGCCTGGAGGGACATGGAGGCGAGCACATAGCCGCCGAGGGGTACGTCGGCGGCGGCGCGGGCCAGCCGCAGGGCCTGGATGTAGTAGCGCTGGGCGGCCTCCTGCTGGCCGGTGTCGAACGCCATCCACCCAGCCAGCCGGGTCAGCTCCGCCGCCGCGCCGAACAGCGCCCGGCCCACCTCGTCGGTGTACGACCCCAGCAGCAGGGGCGCCGCGTCGACCCGTAAGCACTCCGGGACCATGGAGGAACGCCAGTCACCGCCCCCGTACTTGGAGTCCCAGCGGCGGGCGTCCTGGGCCGCCTCGCGCAGCTTCATCACATCGCTGTGGCCGACCCGCAGCGGCGAGGCGTCCGCGACGGACTCCGGGCCCGGCTGCACGGGCACCGAGCCGGAGCCGTTCTGCGCGCCCCCGGGTGGGTGCAGGGTGTGCGCGCCGCGGCCGTCCGGCGCGGCCCGCGGCCCGCGCGGGCCGGGTCCGCCGGGGGAGTCCTGGCCGCCGCCCCGGCCGCCGAGGACCGCCGTCCGTGCCGCCGTCGGGTCGCGGGCGACCGACGGATCGGCGGGGGTTATCAGCCAGCGGGACGCGGGGGTCGCATAGGCGCTCACCGCGAACGAACCGGCCAGCGACTGCCAGATCCCGCCGCCGCCCCTGCGCCCGGCCAGGTCCAGCCGGTACAGCTCGGTCGCCGACCTCACCGCCTCGCCCACGTCCCGGGGGAAGGCGAGGCCGACCTCCGGCGCTGGGTCCGCGTCGGCGAGCCCGATCTCGTGCAGCGGGACGGGCCGGCCGAGCTTGGCCCCGATCGCCGCCGCGATCAGATGGGGTGCCGCGCCCTGCGGCACCATCCCCTTGGCGACCCACCGGGCCACCGAGGTCTTGTCGTAGCGAAGTGTCAGACCGCGCTGTGCTCCGAGGTCGTTGACCCGCCGGGCGAGCCCGGCGTTACTGATTCCCGCGAGGGCGAGAACCGTGCCGAGCTTCTCGTTCGGCCCGCGTTGCTCCCTGGACATGCGCCACCCCTCGACACACAGACAGCCGCCGCGTCACCGAGGACGGCGCGCGGCATTCGTACCGATGCCTCCCCAGGTTCGAACCCTCGTACTCCGCCTGCACACGCATATGGCCGAGCCCCGAGGAATATGCCCCCCTGTCGAGAACACCAGTAAACACAGCGTAGTTCTCCCCATCCCTACCGTTAAGGGGCAGACGTCCGTATGGCGGGATTGTTGTCCGTGCGGGCCGCCGGGACCGCGCTCCGGGGGTGCGCGGGCCGGGCGGCGGCGTGCTCCTGGCATGTGGCCGTGCGCCCGGCCGTGCGCTCTGGCCCGGCCCGCGGGGGAGGGGCTTGGCTGGGTACCGCGTGGGTCGGCCCGCTGCACTGGACTCAGTGGGCTGGGGGATACCGCCGCTCCATTCCCCGCGGGCGGCGGACCGGTCCGGGAGGTGAGGCCCACCTCCCGGACTGTGCGTGGGGGCCCGCCGCGGGGGGCGCGGACGGGTGTGCGCGGGCGGCGGAGCCTCATGAGAATGGCTGAATCACGACTGTCCGGTGACGGTCTGGCCAACGGTCCGGCTATGGCCGGATTTCGCCCGCTCTCCCTGGGGCGGTGACGCCCTCTCCGGTTTCCCCGGCCGGTACGGCGAGGCGCGCGGCCACCGGGTGCCCGGGTGTCCCGAACTCCCGGAACCGGCACTTCCGTTGCCGGCGACGCGGTGAAGGCGGCGAGGGGTGCGGTCCCCGGCCCTTGCCAGGGGCGCATGCTCATCCGGCGTGCGCTGTCCGTACCCCCTCTCCTGCGGCCCTGTCGTGGCAGCATGTCCCGCAGCGGCGATGCGACCAGCACAGTGCGCCGCTTGTCCACAGCCTGTGGAGGCGGCGATGCGTTGGTTGGTGGGATGGAGCAGTATCGCCGCGAGCTTCGGCACCGTCGGGGCGGTCGGCAACAGCGGTGAGGGGCGCACGGTCCACCCGGTGGGCTCCCAACTCCTGTGGGGCGACCCCGATCCGCTCTGGGCGGTCGGTGACTGGCGCCCCGACGAGATCCGGACCGTCGGCGTCGCCACCCCCGAAGGCGCCCCCACCACCCGCCTCGCCGTCCTCGGCTGCTGCGGGGCCACCGACGAGCAGCTGCGCGTCGGGCTGCTCGCCGCGCGCGGCGGGGCGATGCGCCACCTCACCGCCTGGCCGGGCAGCTACACCGCCGTCGTCCAGATCGGCCGCCGCATCACCATCGTGGGCGACCTGGCCGGCGCCCGGCCCGTCTTCCACACCCCCTGGGCGGGCGGTACCGCCTACGCCACCGCGGCCCTCCCTCTGGCCGACCTCATCGAGGCCCAGCTCGACATCGGCCACCTCGCCGCCCTGCTCGCCTGCCCGGAGACACCGGAGGCGCTCGGCGACGGCACCCCGTACGCCGGCGTGAAGCGGGTCCCGCCGGGCCACGCGCTCATCCTGCGGGAGGGCTCGCGGGAGATCACCGGGTACGAGGCCGTCGCCTCCCTCGCCGTCGCCGCGCCCCAGGTCGACCCGGTGCACGCGGTGGAGGGCGTACGGGACGCGCTCGTCGAAGCCGTACGCGCCCGGCTCACCGCCCCCCGACACGCCCCCGAAACCCTGCCGCAGGACCCGGGACCGGTTCCCGGCATGGGCCCGGCCGACCGGCGCGCGGCCCGGGGCGCCCCGGTGGCGGGCATCGGCGCCGACCTCTCGGGAGGCAGCGCCTCCGCCACTCTCGCCCTGCTCGCCGCCGGGCTGCCCGGGCTGCCCGGCACCCTCCTCGGCCACGGCACCGGGGCGGGGGAGCGGCTGCTCGCGGTCACCTTCAACGACCTCACCACCCGCGGCCACGAGGACGAGCTGGAGCGCGCCCGCGCCATCGCCGCCAACCCGCGCCTGCACCACGTCGTCGTCGCGGCGGGCGAAGAGGCCCTGCCCTACGCCTCGTTGGGCACCGGACCGCTCACCGACGAACCCGGCCCCTCGCTCGTCGTCGCCGAGCGCCACCGCCGCCGCCTCGCCGCGGGCAGCGCCGACCATCTGGTGGGGCACGGCGCCCGGCAGGTCCTGGACGCCCACCCGGCCCGCCTCGCGGACCTCCTGATGGACCGGCGCCGACGCCACCTCCTACGCCCGGTCGCCGCCCTCACCAAGGCCGAAGGCCCCACCGCGCACTCGCTGTTCGTCCCGCTGACGGTCTACCGGGCCGCGCGCCGACTGGCCCGTACGTCGTACCGCACCGGCCTGGAGACCGCCGCCGGACTCCTCCCCGACGCCAACCGGTACGCGCCCGACCTCGCCACCCCCGCCGACGCCTCGCTCGCCGCCCTCGCGTGGTCGCGCCCGGGCCCGGCGGCCCGCTGGCTGACGGGCGAGGCGCTGGCCGAAGTATCGGTTCGCCTCCAGGAGGCGGCGGTCCGGCCCGCCTCCGTCCAGCGACCGGGCGAGGCCCGTGCCCGCGCCACCCTCGCCCGTGCCGCCGCCGACCACCGCATCCTGGAGCAGGCGGCCGAGATCCGCAGCCAGCGCCTGCACGCCCCCTTCCTCGACAACCAGGTCGTCCGGGCCGCCCGCGCGCTCCCCGAATCGCTCCGCGTCCAGCCGGGCGCCCGCGCCGCGATCCTGCGCCGGGTCCTGGGCGGGGCGGGCATCCACGACCTGCCGCCCGGCTGGGGCACTCCCTCGCAGGCCACCTCGGCCGCCGTCACCCGCACCGGCCTGCGCACCGCGCTGCCCGACCTGATGGCTCTCTTCGACGCCCCGCTCCTGGCCGACGCGGGACTGGTCGAGGCCCGTGTCGTACGCAAGGCCCTGCGCGCCGCGTCGGAGGGGGAGCCGCTCCCGCTGGACGGGCTGGCGGAGCTGGCCTCCACCGAGCTGTGGCTGCGGCGGCTGCTGGCCCGCCGGGGCACCTGCTGGACGGGCTCGGCCGCGCCCCGCCAACGCGCGGTGGCGGGCGGCGTGGTCCCCTCCCGGCGCACCCTCCAGCCGTGACGGACAAGCGCACGCGCCGACCGTGAGCACCACCCCGCAGGACCGGCCCCCGCGAACGTTCAGGCGCAGCTGATCCGGGACTCCGCCCAGTCGGCCAGGGCCACCGCGCCGAGCGGCCCCTCCGGCTCCACCACGAGCCGGATCGACGACTGGCCGCCGATCCCCACACTCACCGGAACGGCGGAGTCCCCGCCCTTCAGCACGGGGGAGCGCCACAACCGCGCCCCGTCTCCGTCGTAGACGGAGAAGCGGACCGCGCCGAGCCCCATCGACAGGTCGTCCACGCCGACCATCGCGTCGTAGCGGGTGCAGGAGCGGTTCAGCTGGACGGTGACGGAGGACCGGCCGTGCACGGTCACCCCGTGCGCGTACCGCGTGCCGTCGATCGCCACGTTCGAACGCTGCCAGATCCAGCTGCTCTGCCCCATCACCACCTCCGGCTCGGTGTGATCGCCGAACAGGGAGTACGGCAGCTCGCTGACCTGGTAGACGGTCGGGGCGGGCGGCGGGGGCGGGGGTGGTGGCGGCTTCGGGCTCGGCGTGGGCTGCGGGGACGGTGGCGGGCTCGGCGCGGGGGGCGCGGGCTCCGGCGGCTCGGGGGAGGGGGTGGGGGTCGGCGTGGGCTCGGCGCGCGGTGGCGGGCTCGGGGCCGGCTCCTCGGGTGCGGGCGGCTGCGGCTCCGCGGGGTCGGGCTCCGGCTCCGGGCCGGGGGACGCGGGCGGTACGGGACCGGGGGCGGCCGGCGGCTCCGGTTCGGGCGCGGGCGGCTCCGGCGACGGGTCGGCGGGCGCCACCGCCGGAGGCTTGGCGACCGGCTCGGGCTCCGGCTTCGGCGCGTCGTCACCGACGAGCGCCCACACCAGACCGGCAGCGGCGGCCACGGCGACAGCGGCCGCGATCCCGGCCTTGGCCGGCGCGCCGAGCCCTTCGGAGACGGCGGCGCCCCCGGCCGAGCCCGCGGAGGACCCTCCCGCGGCGCTTCCGCCGGCCGCCGAACCGGCGGCCGCACCCGAGGACGCGCCCCCGCCGGTCGCCGCGGCGGCGGCACCGGCCCCGGCGGCCCCCACGGCCCCGCCTGCCACGACACCGGCCGCCTTGAGCGAGTATCCGGCGGCGAACCAGCCGATGACCGCGATCGGCAGCAGCGCCGGGATCCCGGCGTTCACA
This sequence comes from Streptomyces sp. NPDC043746, assembly GCF_056436485.1. Classification (NCBI taxonomy): domain Bacteria; kingdom Bacillati; phylum Actinomycetota; class Actinomycetes; order Kitasatosporales; family Streptomycetaceae; genus Streptomyces; species Streptomyces sp. NPDC043746. The sequence continues at coordinate 169,013 of NZ_JBWKCM010000014.1, forward strand.
TGCTCCAGCTCGCCCGCCGCCACCCGGCACTTCGCGCACTCGTCGAGATGCTTGCGCAGCCCGCGCTCCGCCCGCATCCGCAGCCCGCCCCGGGCGTAGGCGCCGAGCCGGTCCGCGTACTGCGCGCAGTCGCCCCCGGTGGTGAGCGCCCGGCTCACATGGGCCTGGAGATACGCCTGCTTGAGCCCTTCGCGGGCCCGGCTGGCCAGAACGGCGGTGGCGTTGGCGGTGAGGCCGAACAGCGGGGCGATCTCGCTGGGCGACTCCTCCTCCACCGTGGTGTGCCAGAGCACCGCCTGCCAGCGCTCCGGCAGGCTCCGGAACGCCGCCATGGCCATCGACTGCTCGGCCTCGTGCATAGCCAGCACATCGGCGGCGAGGTCGAGGGTGTCGTCGTCCGACAGCTCCGAGGTGCGCGAGGCCTGCGCGGCGAAGACCGCGAAGTCGTCGACCAGCTGCTCCCGCCTGGCGCTCTTCGTCCAGGCGGCGGCGACATGGCGGACGGCGGTCATCAGGTAGGCCCGGACGGCCTCCTGAGGCCCCTTGCCGCCCCGTACGGCCTGGAGGGTGCGCGCGAACACCTCGGCGGTCAGGTCGTCGGCGGTGTGGCCGTCCCGGCAGCACGTACGGGCGTACCGCCGGACCGCGCCCGAGTGGCGCCGGAACAGCTCCTCGTAGGCGAGGCTGTCCCCTTCGCGCATGCCCTCGATCAACTGGGCGTCGGACAGCCCGACATCGGGGGCCCCGCTACGGCCCTCGCGCTGCGACGGCACCGCGTACGCGCCGATGTCCTCGCCGCCGCCACCGGCACCCGCGCCGGAGGCCTCGCTCCCGGTGGCGTCGGGCCACGGCCCGGGCAGCACGGTCCCGCCCTCGGACTCGCCGCCCGTCGGACCGCGTCCCGCCTGGGCAGGCACCTGCCCGGGGGGCATCCCGTCCGCCTTGGTGCCCCCGCCCGCCGCTGCGATCTCGTCGAGCGGCTCCTGCTGCTGCTCGTTACCGCTCATCGCGGAAGCCCCCGTATACACCCTCGGACCCGAATATCGGCCAAGACTGCCACATGGCTCAATCGCGTTGGCCCCTCACTCCCGCCAACCACTCATCCGGGGCGTGTTCTCGAATGCGAGTGCTAAGGGGCCTTCTTTCAGGGAATGAATCCCCGTCGCTTCGCTCCGCCCGCCCCGCGCCGGAGGCCCCGAGGGGGCGGGTCCATGCGGACGTGGTCGAGCGGGTGCCGCACGGTACGGCGGTTGGTGCCGCGCCCTCACGGCCCGTCGACGGCCGCCCGCCGCCCGCCGTCTGCCCTCCGCCGCCGGGAAGGCGACGGGAGTGTCCGACAGGGACGGCAGGCGGCAGACGTACGGACGTCGTCAGACCGCGGGCCGGGACCGCAGCCCCTCCAGCAGGATGTCCAGCAGCCGGGCCGAAGCCGCCGCCTGCTGGGCGGCGTCCGGCAGGGACGGGGCGGCGGTGGCGATGACCAGCAGCACATCGGCCACCGTCACGTCACCGCGCAGCTCACCCGACTCCCTCGCCCGCTCCACCAGTCGGCCCACGACCTCCAGCAGGTCGGCCGCGCCCGAATCCTCACCGAGGCCGTCGAGCCCGTCGTCGGCGCCCGTCCGCCGGCCGGTGACCCGGAACTCCGCCGGGGCCACGCCCTGCCGCTGCTGCGGAACACGGGCCTCGTCGCCCGCGTCACCCACCACCGGCGGAGCCGCCGCACCCGGCGAGACCTCCGAGCCCGGCTCCTCCGCGTCGACCCCGACGCGCAGCACCTGCGGCGGCAGCAGCCTGCCGGCGCCCGACGCCACCGAGGTCCGAAGGAAGCGGGAGAGCGCCGACCAGGGCTCCTCCTCCTGCCCCAGAGCCGTACGCGCCTGCTCGGTCAGCCGGGAGGTCTCCTCCTCGGCTATCCGCCGCACCAGCACGTCCTTGCTGGGGAACCGCCGGTAGACGGTGCCCACCCCGACCCGGGCGCGGCGTGCCACGTCCTCCATCGGAGCGCCGTACCCCAGCTCGCCGAAGACCTCACGCGCGGCCCGCAGCACATGCTCCAGATTGCGCTGCGCGTCCACGCGCAGCGGAGCCGAACGCGGAAGGCCTGCGGCGGAGGAGGACGCCGACCCACTCGCCGAGGAACCACCGGCCGCGGAGCCACTCGCGGCCGGACCACCGGCCGCTGAACCGTTCGTCGCCGGCCCGTTCACCGCCGTACCGGCCGCCGACCCGCCACCGGTGGCGGCCGGAGCCGCCCCCGTCGCGGCGGCTCCGATCGCCGCCGCGCTCACCGCTGCCGCGGAACGCACCGCGTCGGCCGAACTCATGACACCGAGCGCCCCCACGGAACCCAGACGTCCGTGGTCCGTGGACGTGTGCGTGCGCGCGGACTGCCCATGCGAATCCTGAATCTGCATAACTTCCCCCGGTTATGACGTCTCCCCCCGGAGACTTCCCCGCCGTGTCAGCCGGTGAGTGAGCACAACGAAATCCGCACCCGACTCCCGACGGGTTACGAACATAGTTGAGCCCGCGTCAATTCAGAAGGGGGTAGTTCCGTATGGTGGGCCCCCCGATCGGCGCAGAAGCGCGCCGATCCCCCGCCCGCACCCCTCCGTTCCTCCCCCGCACTACACCTGACCTGCACAGCTTCCCGATCACCCGTCCGGCCGGACCGGACCGTCCCGCGGGCCCCTGCGGTCACACAATCTGCTGGGCCTGTGGACAAACCACTGACTCCGTTGCGTCATGGGGTGGTGATGGCTCCAGACTCCCGGGGGACGGCCCCCGGCACCCGGCCAGGTGTGCGCATTCTCGTCGTCGGCGGCGGCTACGTCGGGATGTACACGGCGCTGCGCCTCCAACGGAAGCTGAAGCGCAGACTCAGGAGCGGGGACGCCGAGATCGTGGTCGTCACGCCCGAGCCGTACATGACCTACCAGCCGTTCCTCCCCGAGGCGGCCGCCGGCTCGATCTCGCCGCGCCACGTCGTCGTACCGCTGCGCCGCGTCCTGAACCACTGCACGATCGTCATCGGTGAGGCCGGGCGCATCGACCACGCGAAGCGCACCGCGACCGTCACCACCCTGGCCACCGCGGAGGACGGCACCGGCGCCCTGGAGATCGGGTACGACGAGATCGTCATCGCCCCCGGATCGGTCTCGCGCACCCTGCCGGTCCCCGGCCTCGCGGACTTCGGCATCGGGTTCAAGACCGTCGAGGAGGCCATCGGGCTGCGGAACCACGTCATCGAACAGATGGACATCGCCTCCGCCACCCGAGACCCCGCGATCCGCGACGCCGCGCTCACCTTCGTCTTCGTCGGCGGCGGATACGCGGGCGTGGAGGCCCTCGCCGAACTGGAGGACATGGCCCGCTACACCGCGCGGTACTACCACAACATCAAGCCCACGGACCTGCGTTGGATCCTGGTCGAGGCCTCCGACCGCATCCTCCCCGAGGTCGGTGAGGCCATGGGCCGGTACGCCGTCGGGGAGCTGCGCGGCCGCGGCGTCGACGTACGCCTCGAAACCCGCCTGGAGACCTGCGAGGACCGGGTGGCCGTCCTGAGCGACGGCTCCCGCTTCCCCACCCGCACGCTCGTGTGGACCGCGGGTGTCAGACCGGCACCGCTCCTGGCCGCCACCGACCTGCCCCTCACCGGACGCGGCCGGCTCCGCTGCACCGCCACCCTCACCGTCGAGGGCATGCCGCACGCCTGGGCCGCGGGCGACGCCGCCGCCGTACCCGACCTCACCGCCACCGAGCCGGGCAAGGAGACCGCCCCCAACGCCCAGCACGCCGTCCGCCAGGCCAAGGTCCTCGCCGACAACATCCTCGCCACCCTCGACGGCCGCCCGCTCACGGAGTACCGCCACACGTACGCCGGATCCGTCGCCTCCCTGGGCCTCCACAAGGGCGTCGCCCACGTCTACGGTCGCAAGCTCAAGGGCTACCCCGCCTGGCTGATGCACCGCACGTACCACCTCAGCCGGGTGCCCACGTTCAACCGGAAGGCGCGCGTCCTTGCCGAATGGACCCTGGCCGGGCTCTTCAAACGGGAGATCGTCTCCCTCGGCTCGCTCGAACACCCCCGGGCCGAGTTCGAACTGGCGGCCGGAGGCGGCCCGGGGGGCCCTCGACGCCCCGGCACCCTGCCCCGCCCCGGCAGCGACGGGCAGCCGGAGGACCCGCCGGGCGGACGGCCACCCGGAGACCCCCGCTGACCAGCGGCCCGACCACGGCCTCACCGTCGGCACAGGCCGTCCGGACGTCGACGGGCCCCCTTCGTACGCCACCGGGACGCCGTTCGGACCCCGCCCGGACAGCGACCGGACGGCAACTGTCAGTACGGTCGGTCACACTGGACGTGTGACCATAGGTGGGCTCACACCTGCACAGAGTGACCCGGCCGGCAGTGACCGACAGTGACCACCAGCGACGCACCGAACCGACACACGAGGCCAGAAATTCCGTGAACTTCACGCGTTGGAGCGCCCGCCTTCCCGGAACGCAGCGTCGAGCCGCCGCGCGGGACGACCGCAGCCCCGTTCCCGCCGCCCGGGCCGAGTACGCCCAGGCGCAGGATGCGGCCACCCTGCCGGACGGCATGCCTCCGGTAACCCCCGACACCGCCTCAGCGCAGGCCGTCACGGGCCCCGCCCTGGACGACCTCTCGGCCCGCGAGATCCTCGGCCGCCTCCCCGTGGCCGTAGCCCTGCTCCACGGCCCGGACCACCGCGTCGCCTACGTCAACGAGGCGTACGAGACCGCTTTCGGCCCCCGCTCCTGCGGCGCCCCCGCCGCCGAGATCCTGCCCGAGCTGGCCGAGCTGAGCGTGCTGCCCCTGCTGGACCAGGTCCTGCGCAGCGGCACCGCCCGTACGGTCAAGTCCCGCCGGACCGCCGGGGGCAGCTCGTACACGGTGACCTGCACACCCGTGGCCCCCTGGGACAGCACGGGAGCCACCGCCGACCAAAGCCCCACGGCGGACGGCAAGGCGGGCGGCAGGACGGACGGCAAGGGCGAAGGAAGGGGCGAGGGCGGTGTCCTCGTCTACGCGGCCGACGTCACCGACCACGCCGAGGCCGCCGAGCGCCTGCGCGCCAGCGAGCGCCGCCACCGCGAGACGGCCGTCACCCTCCAGCGCTCCCTCCTCCCCCAGGAGCTGGAGCAGCCCGACGACCTCCGCATCGCCGCCACCTACCAGCCCGGCGGCACCGACGCGGCCGTCGGCGGCGACTGGTACGACGTGATCACCCTCGGCGCCGGCCGCACCGCCCTGGTGATCGGTGACGTCATGGGCCGGGGTGTGCGGGCCGCCGCCGTGATGGGCCAGCTCCGCACCGCCGTCCGCGCCTACGCCCGGCTCGACCTCCCGCCGCACGAGGTGATCCAGCTGCTGGACGTCCTCGCCTCCGAGATCGACGCGACCCAGATCGCCACCTGTGTCTACGCCGTCCATGACCCGAACGAGGGACAGCTCGTCTACGCCTCCGCCGGTCACCTCCCGATCCTCGTCCGGGACGAGGACGGCACGGTCCAGCGCGCGGCCGACCCCACCGGGCCCCCGCTCGGCACCGGCGGCTGGATCCACACGTCGGGCACGATCGCGCTGCCGCCCGGCTCCACCGCCGTCCTCTACACGGACGGGCTGGTCGAGCGCCGCAGCGAGGACATCGACGAGGGCGTCGCCTCCCTCGCCCGCGCCCTCGCAGGCGCCAAGGGGTCGCCCCAGGTGGTCTGCGACCGCCTGATCCGCTCCCTCGGGGTGACCGCCGAGCACGACGACGACGTCGCGGTCCTGGTCGTCCAGCACCCCGCCCGCACGGGAACCGACGCGGAGCTGTTCCACAACGCCGCACTCGACCTCCTCGGCGGCATCGAGGCAGCTCCGCGCGCCCGGGCCTTCGCCACCGGGGTCCTGACCTCCTGGCGGTTCCCGGCCGAGCTGCGCGACCTCGGCGTCCTCGCCACGAGCGAGCTGGTGGCCAACTCGCTCCAGCACGGCACGCCGCCGATGCGCCTGGGGCTGCGCCGCACGGACCGGCGGCTGATCATCGAGGTCACCGACGGCGACGACCACCTCCCGCGCCGCCGCCAGGCCGAACCGGCGGACGAGGTGGGACGCGGCATCGAGATCATCGCCTCGATCGCCACCTCATGGGGCAGCCGCCGCACCCCGGGCGGCGGCAAGGCGGTCTGGTGCGAGTTCGCCCTGCCCCGCTGAAACGGGACAGGGCTTCCACGACCCCGGGGGGCCGGGCTCAGCGCCCGGCAGCAGCGGACGCGGCGACCGGGACGGCTCGGTCGGCCGCCTCCGCGCCGTCCGCCCCACCACCGCCGGACAGCGACACGGCCACCACCCGCGAGCGCGCATCGGCCGACGACGGCTGATCCTGTACGGGGGTGAGCCGACGCCCCAGCCGCAGCGCGAGCACGGTGATGCCCAGCGAGAACAGCACGAACGTCACGATGTACGGGCCGTGCAGCGAGGCCCCCATCGGACCGCCGACCGCCGGACCGACCGCCAGCGCGAGCTGCTTGCACAGGGCGAACGCCGAGTTGTACTGGCCGACCATCGACTCCGGAGCCAGATCCGCGACCAGCGGCGCCACGGTCGGCGACAGCATCGCCTCGCCCAGCCCGAACAGCGCGTACGTCGAGATGAACGCGGCCGTCGCCATGGCCTGACTGCCGTGCCCGAGGCCCGCGTACCCCGCCACGATCCAGGCGAAGGCCCAGATGAGGCCGACCGCCGCGATGACCCGGCTGCGCCGCCGCCGCTCCACGAGCCGCAGGACGACGAACTGGGCGACGACGATGACCGCGGTGTTGGCGGCCAGTGCGAAGCCGAGCGTCGAGGGCTGGATCCCGGCGGCCTCGGTGCCGTACGCGGCGAGGCCGGACTCGAACTGCCCGTAGCAGGCGAAGAAGAGCACGAACCCGAGCACGCACAGCTGGACCATGGCCCGGTGCGAGAGCAGCGCCCGCATCCCGCCCCCGGCGGCGCCGTCACCCGGACGGGCCACGCCCAGGGAGGCCGTACGCGGCATCCGCACGGTCAGCGCCACGGCACCGAGGACGACGAACATCCCGGCCTCGATCAGGAACAGGATGGTGAAGCTGGCCGGGCGGCTCACGTCCACCAGCTGACCGCCCACCAGCCCACCGAGCCCGAGGCCCAGGTTCTGCAGGAAGAACTGCATGGCGAAGGCGCGCGTACGGGTGGCGGTGCTGGAGCACCAGACCAGCATCGTGGCCAGGGCCGGCTGCATCACAGCGGTGCCCGCGCCGAGGACCGCGGCCGACAGCACGGCGGCCGGCACGCTGCTCGCGTATCCCAGGGCCGCCGCGCCCACGGCGGCGAGACCGGAGGCCACCACCAGCACGGGCAGGGGGCCCCGCCGGTCGATGGCCCGCCCGGTGAACGGCAGGACGGCCAGCGCTGCCATGGCGAAGACCGCCAGCACGACTCCCGCCGTACCGGCACCCAGATCCCGCACCTGCGCCACGTAGACGTACAGATACGGAACGGTGAACCCGAGCCCGAACGCGCTCAGCGCGCTGCCCAGCTGGATCCGCCGCAGCGCTGCGCCCATCTCCCTGGTCACACTCACCTACCTCAATGACTCGAACGAACTCAGACTCGAAGACTTTAGCACTAAACTTAGAAGGTGAAAACTACAGCATGAAGGACTTCAAGGGTGGTGAGGGCGTGCCATACTGCCCGCCATGTCCGAGAGCACCGAGGAGCCCGGTCCCGCCGAGCCGAGCCTCGACGAACAGATCGCCGCCTATCAGCGCGAGTTCCGCGACCTCGACCCCCAGGTCGAGCAGGTCGTCTCCGCACTGGGTCGGCTGAACCGCCGGATGAACGTCGCGTACGGGAGGCAGCTCGCCGCCCTCGGCATCAGCAACGCCGAGTGGGAGGTCCTCAAGACCCTCGTCCTGTCGGGCGCCCCCTACCGCCTCGGCCCCGGCGAACTGGCGAAGCGGCTCGGCCTCACCCCGGCCGCCATGACCCACCGCATCGACCGGATGGCGGGCGAGGGCCTGGTCACCCGGGACCGCGACGAGAACAACCGGGTCCGCGTCATCGTCGAGCTGACCGACGAGGGCCGCGCGAAATGGCTTGAGGCCATGCGCATGGCCACCGACTTCGAGGAGGACCTTCTCCAGGACCTCTCCGGCGAGGAGCGCGGAGTCCTCGGCGAACTCCTGGTCCGCCTCCTGCGCCGGGTGGAACACGCCCAGCCGGACGCCGGCGGCCGCCTCACCGACCTGGGCTGAGAGCCCGGAGCCGGGGCCCTCGGACAGGGTTGAGGGCGGTCACGAGGCGGGGTTGACACGGTGCCGCCCGATCCGTAAGGTTCTTCGAGTTGTCACGGGGCCGGAACGGTTCTGCGGCAATAATCCCGCCGCGGACGCGGCAACCAAACTTCAGCGCCACCTCCCACTCGGGATAATTTCGGCATGCCGGAATTCATTTCGAAGGCCCGATTATGAGCCACCGGGAGAATCCGCTAGAGTTTGGGCGTCGGAACGGCCCAACGGCCGGGAGGACAAACCCCGCTGACTGGGAGTCAGGCCCGAAAGGATCTGATAGAGTCGGACTCGCCGGAAAGGGAAA